>DASVNI010000068.1:0-18441 GCA_036383935.1 Gemmatimonadaceae bacterium
CGCCGTGCACCTCTCGCATCACGTCATCGACTCACAGCTCGTGGACCGGCACCAGCAGAAGATCGGCCGCGTCGACGAGGTCCTGCTCGAGCTCGAGGAAGGAAAGCCGCCGCGCGTCGCGACGATCGTCATCGGCGGGGCGGCGCGAGCGCGACGCGTCGGCGGGTGGATGGTCGCCCTCCACCGCGCGGCACACGCCGTGTTCGGGCATGGCGCCGAGCGCGAGAGCCGCGTGCCGTTCGAGGCCGTGCGGTGCATCGCCGATACGATCGAGCTCGACGTGGAGGGGAATGTGCTCGAGTCGACGCGCTTCGAGCGCTGGCTGGCGGAGCACATCATCAGCCGCATCCCCGGCGGGAAAGGGGAGCGCAAGTGAGCGCGCGCACCATCGCGTTGAGCGACCTGCTCGGCCGCGCGGTGCGCGACGCGGACGGCAGGAAGATCGGGCGCATCGAGGAGCTGCACGCCGAGATCTCGCTCGAGCAGGGGAGGAGCGACTACGTCGTCACGCGGTTCAGCGTCGGCCGCTTCGCGCCGCTCGACGCCATCGCCACGGGCAACTTCGTGCAGCAGCTCGTCCGCCGCTTCACGCGCGTGACGGGTTATCGCCGCTACGAGATTCCCTGGGACTGGATGGACCTCAGCGATCCGGCGCACCCGCGCGCGCTCCGGCGCGAGGGCGAGCTGCCTCGGGCCGGCTGACGGACCCTCCACGCGTCCGTCGCGCTCGCGACGTCAGGCGGCCGAGCGCACCGGCAGCCAGAGGGTGAAGCGCGAGCCACGCTCGGCGCGCTCGGCGACCGTCACATCGCCACCGAGCAGGCGCGCGATGCGTCGCGCGATCGAGAGTCCGAGTCCCGCACCAGGGCGATCGACGACGCCGAGCCGGGTGAACTCACCGAAGATCTCCTCGCGCTTGTCGCTGGGAATGCCCGGGCCGTCGTCCACGACGTGGATCGCCAGGCGATCCTCCGCGTTGGGGCCGTGTCCCTTGGGCGGCTCCGTCCTGACCTCGATGTGGCCACCGGCCGGCGTGTACTTGATCGCGTTGGAGAGGAGGTTGCCGAGCACCTGGGCGACGCGCACCGGGTCGGTGGTGAGGATCGTCTGCGAGTCGTCGTTGGCCTGCACGAGGCTGAGCCCCGCGAACTGCGCCGCGGCCCGATGCTCCTCGACGACCTCGTGGACCACGTCGCGCAGCACGACGCGGTCGAGCTTGACGGTGAGCTGTCCCGCTTCGGCGCGCGCGAGCTCCAGCAGATCCTCGATCAGCCCCATCATCGCGCGCGCCGAGCGACGGATGCGCGCCACGCTGTCCTGCTGCGCCTCGTTGAGCGGGCCGCGCACCTGGTCCTCGAGGAGCTGCGCGTGGCCGTCGATGGCGTGGATCGGGTTCTTGAGATCGTGGCTGACCCCGCGCATGAAGCGCGCGCGCGAGGCCATCACCTCGGCGAGCGTCGCGCGTCGCTCCTCGGCCTCGAGCGCGTAATCGTGGACGCGGCGGCTGAGCCGCCAGGTCGCCGCGGCGGCGGCGAGCGCGAGAAGCCCGAGCAGCGCGGTCGTCTCGCGCTGGAACGCCTCGACCTCGGCGATCTGGGCGATGCGTTCGCGCCCCGACTGGGTGATCGCTTCGTCGAGGCGCGCCGCCGCCTCGAGCATGTCGTCCCACACGTCCTCGCGCGCGGGGGCGTGCGGCACCATCTGGCCGCTCGGCACGTTCCACACTTCGGCGTCCACCACTTGGTGCCAGCGGACGTCGAGGGCGAGCAGGCTGTCCAGCCGTTGCTTGGGCACGGGGCCGAGGGCGGCGATGAGGGGTGCCAGCGTGTCGTACGCCGCTCGCTTGATGTTATCCGCCTTCAGGAAGCGATTGCGCGAGAAGGCATCGCGCTCGTCGACGTAGTCGTCGAGCGCATTCCCCTCCTGCGCCATCGAGAGATGGATCCTCGTCATCAGCCCCCGCACCGGATCGGCGAGCTGATTCATCTCGTGCTGGAGGGGCTGCAGGTGTCGGGTGCTCGCCCACCACGGAATGGCAATGAGCGAGGCGAGACTCAGCACGATGAACGCGAGCAGGAGTCGCGTCGCCCATTCGGGGGTGAGCCGCCGCGAGGGCGATGGAGCGTGGAGCATGTTGCTGACGACCGGGAGCGTGAAGGGAGTGCGCGCCGCGAGCAGACGCGCCGGCGCTGCGCATCCTCTCTACATGGGTGTACGCAAATGCATTCCCGGTCGTTTGACCAGTCGCGCGCGAAGCGAGCTACACCGCACAGCACCTCGCGGGTCCGCTCCTTGCTGCCACTACGGCGCCCGACCGGTCGCTCGGTCGCTGGCCGGTCGGTTTTAACCAGGCTGCACGCCAAAGGTGATCACGGCGATCACCCCGAGGTCGCAGCGCTGCTGGAGGACCAGACGATGAGCATTTTCGGATCACTGATGGGAAAGATTCTCGGAAGCAGCCCCCACGCGTCCGAGGCGAAGGGGAGCACGACCGCGACCGTCACGCCACCGGCGCCGATGACGCCGATCCCCTCGGCACCCGCGACGGCTGCGCCACCGAAGGTGGACGTCGAGCTGGTGCTCGAGACGATGGCGGCGGGCACGTCGCAGAAGCTCGATTGGCGCAACTCGATCGTCGATCTCATGAAGCTCGTCGGCATCGATAGCAGCCTCGCCAACCGCAAGGCGCTCGCGCAGGAGCTGGGCTATACCGGCGACATGAACGACAGCGCCGCGATGAACGTCTGGCTGCACAAGGAAGTGATGCGCAAGCTCGCTGAGAACGGCGGCCACGTCCCCGCGAATCTGACCGATTGACCTCACCGGGCGTGCGCGATGTCACGTCGCGCGCGCCCCGTCCTTGCACTGACGGCGAACATGTCCGCGCGACTCGCCGACATCCTCGAGCGCTGTCTTCCCAGCATCCTTCACGAGTGGGAGCTCCGCGCTGCGGCGGGCGAGTTGCGGGCAGTGTGCCAATCCGACCGGGCGGGTGATCTGGCGGACGTGCTGCGCGCGATCTGCACCGCACTCCAGCCCGATCCGGCGGCGGGCGCCATCGACGCGTTCATCGAGGTCGCCGCGGCGCACGGGGCACGCCGTCGCGTGCAGGGCGTGCACGAGGCGTGTCTGTTCGAAGAGTACGATTTCCTGGGGACCGCCGTGCCGCACGCGCTGCGCGAGTGTCGAGTCGCGCCGCTCACCCCGGAGGACCTCCTTACCCTGGAAGGCGCGCTCACGACGGCGATCCTGGCCGGTCTGCGCGGCTACCACCGCGGCGAGTTCGAGCGGCGGGGCATCTGGGCCGATGTGCTCGCCCGTACGGCGCGTGACTCGACCGATCTCGGGCCAGCCAGCGCCGACCCGAGATGATCACGGGCGATCAGACGAAGCTCGGCTCCTGAATCGCCATGCGCCGCGCGGCGCAGGAGGCACAGAGCGCGACGTGCGTGAGCCGCACGTGCCCCTCGTCGGTCGGTGTGCTCACCGCTCCCGGGTGCAGCGCGATGGACGGGCCATCCCGTCCACAGTCCACGCAGCGCAGCGAGCCGTCTCCACTCTCCATCGGTCTCCTCCTCGTCGGTAGTGAGGTCTCTAGCGGCGCATGGTGCAAACAGCGAGCCGAGCCAGAGGCGCCGCTCCTCGCTTCACACCAGTGCTGCGGCCGGGCCCGGCAAACCGGTGTGGAAGAATGTGCAAAGGTGGTGGATAGCACGCGTGCTGCCCTGACAGCGGGGCACTATGGCATCCATTTGGAAAGGCGCGCTGGCCTTCGGACTCGTGAACATCCCCGTGGAGCTTCGCTCCGCCGTTCGCAGCGCGGAGAAGCTCTCCTTCCGACAGCTCGACAAGAAGCACCACCAGCCGATCAAGTACGAGCGCGTCTCGTCGGTGGACGGCAAGCCGGTGCCGTGGAGCGACATCGTGAAGGGGTTCGAGATCTCGAAGGGGAAGTTCGTCGTGCTGGAAGACGCCGACTTCGCGGCCGCCGCGGTCGAGATGTCGCGCGTGCTGGAGATGATGGACTTCGTCCCCGCCGATTCGATCGACCCGCGCTACTTCGAGTCGCCGTACTTCCTCGTTCCGCGCGAGGGGGGTGACAAGGCGTACGCGCTGCTCCGCGATGCGCTCGCCGAGACGCACAAGGTGGGGATCGGCACCTTCGCGCTGCGCAACAAGCAGCATCTCGCGGCCGTGAAGCCGATGGGCGACGCGCTCGTGCTGGAGCTCATGCGCTTCCAGGCCGAGCTCGTGGACCCCGAGGAGATGCGCTTCCCCAACTCGGACCGCGTGAAGGTGCGCCCGCAGGAGCGCGAGATGGCCGTGCAGCTCATCGAGAACCTCGCCGAATCGTTCGACCCGTCGAAGTACCACGACGAGTACGAGGACAAGCTGCACGAGATCATCAAGGCGAAAGCGAAGGGGAAGAAGCTCGACGTCGCCAGCGCGCGCGAACCGGAGCAGACGGATGTGGTGGATCTCGTGACTCGTCTTCAGGAGAGCCTCGCGGCCAGCGCAGGCGGGAAGCGCCCACGGGGCGCGTCGAAGCAGGAGAAGGCGGCGCACAAGTCCGCCGCCAGGTCCACCCGACGTCGGACGGCCTGATCGCCGGCGCACTCGGAGCGCGAGATACCATGCAGAGACACGGGGACGGCGACCGCCGCGCGACCGCCGCGGCGGCAGCGGAGTGGGCGAAGGGAATGGAGCACGACGACGTCGAGGACGCGATCGACTTCCTCGCCAGGCGTGCCGAGCAGACGGCGGCCAATCCCGCGCCGGTGAAGGATGCGGTCACGGTGGATCTCGCCCGCTACCGGGGGCAACGCATGCGCGAGCGTCTGCTCCGCATCGTGAACGGCATGCTCGCCGCGATCGAGCGGCGCGACCTGGACCGCGTGGTGACGCTGCTCGATGATCCCGAGGCGTACCGCTGCATTCCCGCGCGCGTGCGTGAGGAAGCGATCCTCGTCGCGCAGCTTCCCGAAGGTTCGCTCCGCGCCCCCATCCGACTGTACCGCTATCAGTACCTGCTGTACCGGCTGAGCGACGAGCCGCTGGAGTCGCCGCTCGATCCGGCGCAGTTTGCGCTCACCTTCGCGTCGGCGCCGCCGCCCCGGTCGCTGCGCGAAAAACCCGGGACGCGCGAGCTCTCCTTCACCGATCGCCCGGTGCGAGAGCGCCGCGCGACCGGCGGCCCGCGTCGCCGCGGTCGCGGTCGTCGCACCTTCGCGCGCTGAGGGGGGCGGCATGGCGAGGAGGGTTCGTGCGACGAGCCGAGTCCGTCGCGGTGGCCCGCGGCGTCCTCACCCGGTCCTCCTCGCCAGCCGGCCCCACGCCTCCGACGCGCAAGCGAGCGCGCTGGTCGATCTTCTCGACGACGCGCTCGCGCACGGCACGGAAGCCATCACGCTCGATGTGGACGGTCGCGCCGTAGCGCTGACGAACCTGACGAAGCGCTACTTCCCGCAGGGCGGACCTGGCGCGCAGTGCAAGGGCGATCTGGTCCGCTACTATCTCGCCGTGGCGCCGGTCATCCTGCCGCACCTCGCCGAGCGGCCCGTGGTGCTGACGCGCTATCCGGACGGCGTGAAGGGGAAAGGGTTCTACGTGCAGCGCGCGCCGGAGTATCGGCCCTCGTGGGTGGCGACGTGCACGACGTCGATCAAACCGTCGAAGGAGCGAACGCTCCTGCGCATCGAGAGTGTGGCCACGCTGGCCTGGGTGGCGAACCTCGGCGCGATCGAGCTGCATCCATGGTACGCACGCTGCTCGGCGCCGACGAAACCCGACTACCTCGTGATCGACCTCGATCCGACGGAGGGCGCGCGGTTCGAGAAGGTGCGCTCGGCGGCGCTGCACGTGAAGGAAGCGCTCGACGCGTGGGGACTTCCCGCGTTCATCAAGACGTCGGGTGCGAGCGGGCTGCATGTGTACGTGCCGATCCTGCGCGGACCGACGCAGCGCGACGTGCATGGTGTGGCGCGCGATCTCGCGACGGCGATCGCAGCCCGGCATCCGCGTGTCTTCACGACGGAGTACCGCATCGCCAACCGTCCGCGCGGCACGGTGCTGCTCGACTTCAATCAGAACTCGCCGGGCCACACGCTCGTCGGCGTCTACTCCGCCCGCCCCACTCCCTCGGCGACCGTCTCGACGCCGCTGCGCTGGAGCGAGCTGCGCGAGGGCGCCGTGCCGCGGGATTTCACTCTCGTGACCGTCCCGTTGCGCCTGTCGCAGCGCGCGGATCCGTGGTCACACGCCGAACTGGACCGCGCGCGAGTGGACCTGTTGGCGTGGCGGGAAGGAGTGATCGGCGTGCGGCGGGCTTCCTGAAGCACGTGGGGTCAGACACTGGGGTCAGACACTGGGGTCAGGCACCGAAGGTGTCTGACCCCTTTACGAGTGACTCTGACCCACTCGGCACTAGTCCGCTACGCCGATCGCCTTGACCAGACTCCGGTGGATCGAGTCGCGCGCGAACGTCGCGTCGCGCACCGCGTCGGCGTGGCGCGCTCGGCCGACGTCGATCGCGCCATGTTGCAACTCGTCGAGGTAGCGGCAGGACTCGATGTAGCTGCGCAGGAGTCGCGAGAGCTCGCCGTTGTGCGCCTCCACGATCGCAAGCCATTCGTACGGCCCGGACGCCTCGAGCCGCGCGGGCTCGACGCAGGTGGTCGCCGCCGCGTGAATCGTGTCGCGCACCGCGGCCATGATGTGTGCCGGAAGCCGGCTGTCGCCCTTCGGGCGGTCGGGGCCGCGCCGGTCGGCGGTGGATCCGACGCTGCTCGCGTCCGGAGTGAACCTGCTGTGTCCGTCCATGGCTACACGCGGGGTCTCGGTCATCGGCTCACGAGAGATAACTCACGGGCGCACCGTTGCGCCTCGCGTCGTACGTCGCGCCGGGCGGCGCGGGGTCGTGCATCGATCGCTCAAACGCCATGAGTGGATAGTCGCACTCGGGCAGCGCGGCACGTCATGATGATTCGACCCCGAGGAAGGGGGCGTCGTCACGTAAAACTACGCGTGGCGTGGAGAAGATGCTGCGGGTTTTGAACTGCCACTCCCAGTAGGTAGTACCAGGTATCGGGTGCGCCAAGTGCGCCAAGGGGTCAGATACCTTCGGTATCTGACCCCGGAATCTGACCCCGGAATCTGACCCCGGGATCTGACCCCGGGATCTGACCCGCATTCCGGGAGGCAGTATGCCAGTCCCGGTACTTGGCACCGAGTACTACCTACTGGGAGTGGTAGTCCCGAGAAGATGCCGCTCGAGGAATTCCAGATAAACGGGCCAGTCCGCCGCCAGGATCCCATGTCGCCCCGCGTGCATCGTGTAGCCGAGCGTGCTCAACACTGGCTCGCCGGCGGCGGGATAGTGATCGGTCGCGAGTCCGTCCGTGCCGAACAGCTTCCACACCGGCGACGCCGCCACCGCGGCGACATACTCGCCCTTCGGGTCGGACCAGAAGTCCTGATCTCCCGTCTGGAGCAGCAGTGGGCGCGGCGCGATCAGTGAGATCAGCATGTGGCCGTCGAACGGCAGCTGATCGACCCGGTCGCCGTACATCTGATAGTTGTGCGCGAACTGATAGTCGTAGCGGGTCGAGTCGGTGATGTGCTTGATCGTCTCGCCATAGTTGCGGCGGCTGATCGCCGCGCCGCCCTCGCCGGACACGCTGGCGAGGATCACCGCGAAGCGCGGGTCCGTCGCGCCCGTCCACAGCACCGTCTTGCCGAGCCGCGACGCACCGAGCAGCGCGACGCGCTTCGCGTCGATCGCCGGCTCCGTCTCGAGATAGTCCATCACGCGGCGCAGCCCCCACGCCCACGCGGCGATCGCACCCCACTCGTCGGCCGCGAACTGGGTCTGCCCCGGCTTCAGATACTGCCCGCGAATCCCGAACGGGATGCCGCCCTTGAAGTCAGGCTCGATGTCCCCGTAGTACACGGTCGCGAAGCCAATCCCCTTCGCGAGGAAGGGCAGGGGATCCACTCGCCCGAACGCACCGGTCGCCGGCGCGGGCACACGCTTGTGATCGCGTCCCCACATCTCGCCCGGGCGAATCCCCGGATCGTCCACGACGTTCGAGTTGGGGGAGAAGTTGATCTCCAGCAGCAGCGGCACCGGTCCCTTCGCGTCAGCCGGCACGTACGACAGCACCTCCGCCTTCGGTCCCGTCCGATCCGCGGTGAAGTACAGCGTCGTCTGTCGCCGCACCGCCTTGCCGCCGAGCGCCGGTGTGCCGGCGTCGAAACGATCGACGACGACCTTGTCCGGCTTGCCCGGCGCGCGCCCGAACTGCGTGGACTCGATCATCCGATAGATCTCGGGACGACGCACGCGCGTCCACGTCGCCGCGTCCTTCACGCGTGCGCCACTCGACGTCACGAGTGGATCGGGAAGCGTGTAGGTGCCGACCTTCGCCTCGTCGTAGTTGACCGGAATGCCGGCGACGACTGCGGGCGGTGGTGCCGGTGCAGGCGCCGCGGCCGGTGCTGGTGCCGGTGTACCCGACTGGCTCTGCGCGTTCGCGCGCATGAGCGGCGTGGCGAGCAGCGGCATCAGCGCGGCGAGCGCGGTCGTGCGAACGAGCGACGACATCGAGACCTCCTGAGATGCGAACGCGTTCAAGGTGAATCCACCGACAGGATCGTGACAGGGCCGAGCAATCCGGAGGCGGGGAGCGCCGGCGCGCGACCGAACGGCGGCGGTGCCGGCGCGAGCACGCGCTTCGACTCCGGCGCGGTGCGATCGCCGAGGATGCGGTTCGTCCATTCGTTCGTGACGCGGATCTCCACGCGGTTCGTGCCGGGATGCAGTGCGCGCGTGACGTCCGCCTCGAACGGCGCCTTCCAGAGCAGCGGCAGCGTCGTGCCGTTCACGACGACCTCCGCCATGTCGCGCACGTTCCCCAATGCGAGCAGCAAGGTGCGGCCACGCCGGAACCAGCTCGCCGGCGCCGTGATCGTGCGCGTGTAGCTCGCGGTGCCGGAGAAGTACTTCACCCCCGAGTCGGCGCTCGCCGACCAGGGAGCGAGCGTCGCCAGCGTGATGGACGGCGGTGCACCAAGTCCCGACGGGAAGCGCAGCGTCCACGGGCCGGACACGGTGGCGAGCGTGGTGCGCGTTGCGATTGAAGGCGCGGGGGCTGTTGCCCCCGCGCCCTCTCGAAACACGACGAACACCGCGTCGTGCTCGGCGAGGTGAAGTCGCACGGTCGTGCGCCCGCTGTCCGCGCGCCACGTCACCGGCTCGCGCGCACCAGTGTCCGGATGCCAGAGCTCGGGCGCCGCTCCCGCGACGCGGAACCGTACATCGACATCCGTGGGATGATCGAGCGGGCTCGCGACGTAATAGATCGCCGTCTCGCCCACCTGCCGATGGATCCACGCGAGATCGCCGTCGACCGGACGCGCGTACGCGACGTCGGGCGCGACACGCGCATCCGCGAGCACCTTGGACAGTGAGTCTCCCCACACGACCGAGCCGCGCCCGTACGCGCGACGCGTGCGACTCGTACCATCCAGATCGCCCCACACCTCGCCGGCGAGCGACGCGAGTGCCGTATCGGCCGCGGGATATCCGGCGAGACTCGGCGAGCGCACGGGCTTCTGGCCGATCACCATCGCGCCACCGCGCACCAGTTCGGCGACTTTGCGCAGCACGGGAAGCGTCATCCGATCGGTCGGCGGCAGCACGAGCACGCGATAACGCACGCCATCGGGGAGCACGAGCGAGCCGTCCGCCGCGACGGACACACGCGTCAGCAGCGCGTCGGCGTTGGTGTAGTCGTAGTCGTAACCCGCCGGCGGTGCAGGCTGCAGCCCCGCGCCCCAGAAGGGCATCGTCGAGGGTGCGCCCTCATTCAATAGATAGAGCAGATCGACGACGGGCTTCCCCTGCTGGAGGAGGAACGAGCTCCGCGCGAGATACGTCATGAACGGTGCGGCCTGCTCGGCCCACGTGATGTTCCGGTTCACGTGCGTGCCGACCATCGTGTTGCCCGGCTTCGTGTCGAGCGGTTGATGCGCCGACGTGTGGAAGATCAATCGGTTGATCCCCTGGGCGAGCCAGTAGTCGCCGATCTTCTTGAGGGAATACGGAGACTCGTAGCCGCCCCCGGTCCACGACTCCGCGGCGACGAGCGGCTTGCCGTACACGTGCGCCGCCGACGCGGCGCCGCGCACGTCGGCGTAGTACATCGCCCACGGATGCAGCGAGCGGAACCAGAACTCGCCCATCGGGATGTCCACCTGCTTCTTGTTCAGCAGCGCATCCTCGAGCGGCTCGAGCGACACGCCCGACGCTTCGCTGTACGTCTGGATTCCCTGCGCATGCAGGAATCGCGTCGCCGCGCCGTAGTGGTTCTCGGCGAACATGTCGACGAGCGTGCGACGGAAATCCCACAGGAAGCGGTCGCTCACCTCGGCGCTCTCGACGACGCGGCCGGCGAGCGCGGGGAGATACGGCGTGGGATCGTAGCCGCGCCGCGCGCGGAACTCGACGAGCATCGAGTCGGTCCAGTTCTGGATCCCCGCCTCCCAGCTGTCGAGCAGCACGTGGTGCACGCTCGTGCCCCAGAGCGGGCCTAGTGCGCGCGCGATCGGGCCGGTGTAGTCGCGCATGTACTGCTCGACGTGCGCGCGACTGAGCTTGTCCACCTCGTAGCCGAGCGCCGCCGGCACGGCGGGACGATTCTTCGCGCCGGTGAGCGAATGCCCGAAGCGGAGGATGGTCCATCGTCCAGCGGGCGCGTTCCAGTCGAGCGTGCCGTCGGCGCGCATGTGCGACGTGATGTCCACCACGTCGGCGCGCGGGATGACAGCGGGCGCGTCGAACGCCGGCGTCGGCGAGGACTCGTACTCGAAGAGGAAGTTGAAGCCCGCCTTCTCTTCCCAGCGATGCACACGTCCGCCGGTGTGCGGCATCAGCTCGGTGATCGCGTACTCCTTCGCCGGTGTCGTCTCCGCCTGCGACATCACCTGCGCCGGCGACGGCGCTGCGCCAGTGAGCTCGAGCCTGACGATGCGCGCCGTGGTGACGGGGAACGCGTAAGTGCGCACGCCGCTCGGCCGGTACTGTTGCGCACCCGGCAGCGTGGCGAGGGTGCGGAAGTGCGTGCCGTCGTCGCTCGCGAGTAGACGACCGACGGGAATGCTTCCGCGCGCCGCGAGCGAGATGGCGCGAAGCGGCGTTGGCGCCGGCAGGGTGAGCTGGACCCACGCAGCTCCCTCGGTCGGCGACTGCACGACGAGCGCCGTGTTGAGATCGTCGTCGAGGAGTGCCGTTCCGTCCACCGGCCCGGCGTGCGTCGTGACCACTGAATGCAGCGCGGCGACGTCCCGCTCGGCGGCCGGCGTGCGATACGCGATCACCCTGTCGTCAGCGTAGAACGTCAGGTCGTTCGCCGAGCCGGCGCGCACGAGGTTGCGAATCGGCCCGTTCACGCGCGGTGGCGCGGGCAGCAGCACACCCCTGACCGAAGTTCCACTGTCAACGACTCTCTCGCTCCAGACTAGCTTCTTCATCGCCTGTTCCGGCTTCACCCACGGCCCGCCGGTGAGACTCCAGCCGGGCGACGCGAACAGGTCGAGGTCGAGGCCGAGTCGTTGCGCTTCGGCGGCGGCGTGTCGCACCGCATCGAGCCACTCCGGTGTGCCGAAGACGATCTTGTGCTCGACCGTCTGTCCGCCCCCCGCGTTCACGTCGGCCAGCTGCGCGCCGGCGATCCCGACTCGATGCATCCACTCGAGATCCTTGGTGATGCCGTCCTTCGTGACGTTGCTCTGCGTCCAGTGCCACCAGGTGCGAGGGCGCGCGCTCGCCGGCGGATTACGGAATCCGGTCTCGAGCGAGTCGGCGCTCGATTGCGCGCCGGCGATCGCGTACGGCGACGCGAGCGCGCCGAGCAGCATCAGGCGAACCAGCACGCTACGCATGGTCGGGGCGATCACGGACGCGGATGTCGGCACACGGTACACGAGCGGATGGGGGCAAATGAGAATGGATCGCACGGATCATCAGTGGAAAGTGCAGATCCCTCGACTGCGCTCGGGCTGACAGCGAGGGTGTCATCCCGAGCGAGCGGAGCGAGTCGAGGGATCTGCACTTCTTCCGCCGACTCGTGCGCCTCGCCACACTGTACGTTTGTCGTCGGCGAACCGTTCGGCGATCCGTTCACGACCCTCACCAACCATCCACGACGCGACCGTGCTCGTTCCCTACGCCGAGCTGCATGCCACGATGCGCGACATCCTCGTTCGGGAGGGGATGGAGCCCACGCGCGCCGATCACTGCGCGCAGCTGTTCGCCGATTCCAGCCGCGACGGTGTCCCGTCGCACGGATTGAATCGCTTCGGCCGGTTCGTCGCGATGATCCGCAACGGCATGGTCGACGTCCACGCGCGTCCGGTGCGCGTTGCGTCGCTCGGTGCGCTGGAGCGGTGGGACGGCCGGCGTGGCCCCGGCAACCTCAATGCGCACGCCTGCATGGCGCGCGCAATCGAGCTCGCGCGCGAGCATGGCATCGGCGCGGTGGGACTCGGCAACAGCAACCACTGGATGCGCGGGGGCAACTACGGCTGGCAGGCGGCGGACGCGGGCGTCATCGGCATCTGCTGGTCCAACACGCTCCCCAACGTGCCGGCGTGGGGCACGAGCGTGCCGCTCATCGGCAACAACCCACTCATCATCGCCGTGCCGCGTGCGGCGGGGCACGTCGTGCTCGACATCGCGATGTCGCAGTTCTCGTACGGTGCGCTCGCCGTGCACCGCATGCGCGGCGAGGAGCTTCCCGTCGACGGTGGCTACGACGAGGAAGGCCGACTCACGCGCGACCCTGCGGCGATCGAGCGGACGCAGCGCCTCCTTCCGATCGGTTTCTGGAAAGGCTCCGGCCTCGCGATCCTCCTCGACGTCGTCGGCGCGACGCTCTCCGGCGGGAAGGCGACGCACGATTTCTCCACGGTGCCCGAGCAGGAGTCGGGACAGTCGCAGGTCTTCATCGCGATCGATGCCTCCGCGCTTGGCACCGCCGGCGAGAGCGACGCGATCGTCGACGGCATCGTCGAGGCGCTGCACGCGGGCGCGACCGCGGCCGGCGAGGAGGCGCGTTACCCTGGTGAGCACACGCTTCAGGTGCGAGAGAAGAGCCTCGCCGAAGGTGTGCCGGTGAACGACGACGTCTGGCGCGAGGTGCGCGCCCTGTGAAGCGCCGCGACTTCGTACGACGGAGTGCGGCACTCGCTGCCGGCACGATCGCCGGCGGCACGACGCCGCTCGCCGCGATGGACCTCGCCTCCGATGGCGCGCACGGCGACGCGAGCGCACCGCACACCAAGCAGGCCGCGGAGGCCGCGAGCGACCTCACGCTCTGGTACCGCCGCCCTGCTGCGCAGTGGGTGGAAGCGCTCCCTGTCGGCAACGGACGCCTGGGTGCGATGGTGTTCGGCGGCGTGGAGCGCGAGCGGCTCCAGCTGAACGAGGACACGCTCTGGTCCGGCGGCCCGCGCGACTGGAACAACCCGAAGGCGCCCGCGGTGCTTGCCGAGGTGCGGCGACTGATCTCGGAGGGAAAGTTCGCCGAAGCGGATCGCGCCGCGCGCGGCATGCAGGGACCGTACACGCAGTCGTTCGAGCCGCTGGGCGATCTCACGCTGACCTTCGAGCACGGCGACCTCGCGCGCGACTACCGCCGCCAGCTCGATCTCGCGACCGCCGTCACCGAAGTTCGCTACCGCATCGGCGGCACGACGTTCGTGCGCGAGATCTTCGCGTCGCACCCCGACCAGGTCGTCGTCGTTCGACTCTCGGCCGACCGCCCGGGGATGATCACCTGCAGTGCGTCGCTCGCCAGCCTGTTGCGCGCCAGCACGTCTCATCGCGACGACGTCCTCGTGCTCGCCGGCCGCGCGCCCGCCAACGCCGATCCGAGCTACTACGACAGTGGCGCGGCGCCGATCACGTACGACGACGATGCCGGCATGCGCTTCGAGGCGCACCTCGGCGCGACGACGACCGGTGGACGGATGTGGGCGGACGACGCCGGCCTGCACGTGCGCGGCGCCGACGAGGTGGTGTTTCGCCTCAGCGCGGCGACGAGCTTCGCCGGCTACGACAAGTCGCCCGTGCGGGAGGGGCGTGATGCGGGCGCCATCGCCGGTGGTCAGTTGCGCGACGCGCTCCGGAAGTCGTTCGCCGATTTGCGCGCGGCGCACGTCGCCGATCATCGCGCGCTGTTCGACCACGTGTCGCTCGAGCTCGTGCCGGCGACGCCGCCGGAGAGTCCCGCGAAGGATCTTCCCACCGACGAGCGCATCGACACGCTCGGCGCGAAGGATCTCCAGCTCGTCGCGCTGT
The DNA here is from genome assembly GCA_036383935.1 of Gemmatimonadaceae bacterium. GTDB lineage: Bacteria > Gemmatimonadota > Gemmatimonadetes > Gemmatimonadales > Gemmatimonadaceae > AG11. Next base: position 14,360 of record DASVNI010000068.1, read on the forward strand.
TCTTCCAGTATGGGCGCTACCTGTTGATCGCCAGCTCACGAGCCGGCTCGCAGCCGGCCAACCTGCAGGGGATCTGGAACGATCAGACGCGTCCGCCCTGGAGCTCGAACTACACGATCAACATCAACGCGCAGATGAACTACTGGCCGGCCGAGTCGACCAATCTGGCCGAGCTGCACGAGCCGTTCATCGACTTCATCGAGCGCGTGGCCGTGAACGGGCACCGCACCGCGCAGGTGAACTACAACGCGCGCGGCTGGGTGGCGCATCACAACAGCGACATCTGGGCGCAGTCGGCGCCAGTCGGCGCGTACGGGAAGGGCGATCCGGTGTGGGCGAACTGGCACGGTGGTTCGGCGTGGCTCTCGCAGCACATGTGGGAGCACTACGCCTTTGGCGGCGACGTGAAGTATCTGCGCGACCGGGCGTATCCCGTCATGAGAGCCGCCAGCGAGTTCTACCTCGACTTCCTCGTGCCGAACGAGAAGGGCTATCTCGTCACGTCGCCGTCGGCATCGCCGGAGCTCCGCTTCAAGCTGCCCGGTGGCGGAACGGCGGCGTTGAGCGCCGGCGCGACGATGGATCGCGCGCTCGTGTGGGATCTCTTCACCAACACGATCGAAGCCTCCACCGTGCTCGGCACCGACGCGTCGTTCCGCGAGCGCGTGAAGCAGGCACGCGCTCGGCTGATCCCCTATCAGATCGGTAGGCGAGGGCAGCTCCAGGAGTGGGCGCAGGATTTCGACGAGCAGGAGCCGCAGCATCGCCACTTCTCGCACCTGTTCGGCGTCCACCCCGGGCGTGAGATCACCCCCGAGTCGATGCCGGCGATCTTCGCGGCGGCCAGGCGCTCGATGGAGATCCGGGGCGACGAGGCGACCGGCTGGTCGATGGCGTGGAAGATCAACTTCTGGGCGCGCATGCGGGACGGCGATCACGCGAACCGGCTGCTGACCAACCTGCTCCGGCCCGCCTGGAGCACGGCGACGAGCTACACGCGAGGCGGCGGCGTGTATCCCAACCTCTTCGACGCGCACCCGCCATTTCAGATCGACGGCAACTTCGGCGCGACGGCGGGGATTACTGAGATGCTGCTCCAGAGTCACGCCGGTGAGATCCACCTCCTGCCGGCGCTTCCCTCGGCGTGGCCGACGGGGCGCGTGCGCGGATTACGCGCGCGGGGCGGGGTGGCGGTGGACATCGCCTGGAAGGGCGGTACGCTCGAAACGGCGACGTTGACCGCGCGCCAGCCGAGAACGGTCCGCGTCCGGCTCGGCTCGGCTGTGAGCCAGCATAAGCTGAGCGCGGGCGAGCCGACATCTATTAAAGGATGAGTCTGCACGGGCGTGCAGATCCCATTTATAGCTGTGCTCGCTTGCGCGGTTCGCAGAACGTTACGTACGTCACTGGAAAGGCCGGATGAGCACGAAATCGCCACCGACCGTGACGAACCGCGACATCACGAGGGTCACATGGTCGAGCGACACTTGGAACTCTGCGCGCGCCCGGCTAGCGTAAACCGTGCTAGCCCGATCCCGGCCCCACCCCAGGATCGAGGTAACGCCCCACGCTGAGGCCGCATCGGTTTTCGATGGGCCTGCGTAACACGAGACAGCGTCCGTAGCGGAACAGACTCGACAAGCGGCCCGTTTGTCAGTTGTCCTGACAGACGAGGCCGATCGCTGTACTCTGCGTAGTTGCACAAATTTTCAGTTTCGCACGAATTACCAGGCTCTACAGCGACCCACCCCTCCCGCGCCACCCTCAACCGCCAGTCGAACACCACCGTGCCCCTCGCGAAGGAACTGTCGGTCAACGCAGACCGACGTGATGTCGCCGTGACGATGCGATCACTCTCCCAAGCCCCACGATGATGACGAGACTCACCCTCCTTTGTGCTGCCGTCGCCCTGGGCGTCGGTAGCAACGCGGCGGCCGCGCTTCCGAGCACGAGCCCGACCGCGGTCACACGTGACGTCGCCGCGGCGACGATCACCGGCCACGTGACCGACCCGAGTGGTCGACCCCTGGCGAACGCGCAGGTCTTCGTGGTGGGCACGCAACTCCGCGCCCTCACCACCGCTGAAGGGCGCTACACCATCGCCGGCGTCCCGACCGGGACGCACACGGTGCGCGCGATGCTCATCGGCTTCGCGCCGCAGGCACGCAGCGTCACCGTCGGTGATCAGCCGGTCACCCTCGACTTCTCGCTCACCGCGCAGACGGTGCAGCTCGAGGCCGTCGTGACGGTCGGTTACGGCACGCAGCGCCGTCAGGACGTCACGGGCGCCGTCTCGTCGGTCAACGTCACCGACGTCCCGGTCGCCGTGACGCAGAACGTCGGGCAGATGCTCGAGGGCCGCGTTGCCGGTGCTCAGGTCACGCAGAACAACGGCGCCCCCGGTGGCGGGCTCTCGATCCGCGTCCGCGGTGCCAACTCCATCGCGGCCAACTCCGAGCCGCTCTACGTGATCGACGGCATCCCCGCGATCACCGGTACGTCGTCGAACGATCCCTATCAGAACCCGCTCTCGGCGATCAACCCGAGCGACATCGAGAACATCGAAGTCCTGAAGGATGCGTCGTCGACGGCGATCTACGGCGCGCGCGGCGCGGCCGGCGTGGTGCTCATCACCACCAAGCGCGGTCAGCGCGGCCAGAACCACGTCACCATCGACGCGTCGATGGGCAATCAGTCGCCGGCGAAGAAGATCGACATGCTGAACGGGCGCCAGTTCGCGGAGCTCGCCAACGAGGGCCGCGCCAACATCAACGGCCAGCCCTTCTACTCGGACTCGGCGCTCGCCGCGATCCCGAACGGCGGCCGCGGCACCGACTGGCAGGATGAAATCCTCCAGAACTCGATCCAGCAGAGCTACAACATCGGCGCCACGGGCGGCGACGAGACGACGCGCTACCTGATCTCGGGCGGCTACTACGATCAGGGCGGCATCATCATCAAGTCGGGCTTCACCCGCTACTCCGGCCGCGTGAACCTCGAGCGGAACGTCAGCAAGAAGTTCCTCGCCGGCACCAACCTCACGCTCTCGCGCACCGCCAATCAGATCCAGTCGAGCGACAACTCGCTGGGCAGCTCCACCGCGATGGGCGCGCTCTGGTTCAACCCCGCCGATGCGGTGAAGAAGCCCGACGGCACCTACAACCTGAACTCGACGGTCACCTGGCCGATCGAGAACCCGGTGGCGAACACCGTAGGCCTCGACCAGCGCCGCACGCTCTTCAACGCGATCGGCAACGGCTACGCCGAGTACCAGCTCACCAGTGAGCTCAAGGCGCGCTCGTCGGTCGGTATCACGGCGAACTTCGATCGCTTCACCTTCTTCGCGCCGCGCACGATCCCCGCGGGTGCCTCCGCGCAGGGCAGCGCGCAGGACCAGGCGGGTGAGAGCTACAACGTCGTCAACGAGAACACGCTCGACTGGAAGCACCTGATCCTCGGCAACGCCCTCGACCTGCTCGGCGGCTTCACCGTGCAGCGGCAGCGCGGCGAGTCGATCGATTCGCGCAACACGCGCTTCTCGAACGATCTCCTTGGCGTCTACGGCCTCCCCTCGGGAACGCTGCCGGTCATCAGCAGCTCGCCCTACAGCGAGTCGGCGCTCCTCTCGTACCTCGGCCGCGCCACCTACAACGTCAAGGACCGCTACCTCCTGACGCTGACCGGTCGCGCCGACGGTTCCAGCCGCTTCGGAGCGAACAACAAGTGGGGCTTCTTCCCGTCGGCCGCCGTCGCGTGGCGTCTGATCGACGAGAGCTTCATGAAGAACCAGAAGCTCTTCAGCGACATGAAGCTCCGCCTCAGCTACGGCGTGACGGGTAACCAGGAGATCGGTCTCTACCAGTCGCTCGCCACGCTGTCGGGGAACAACTACGCCTTCGGCGGTGCGAACGTCATCGGCTACGCGACGGCCAACGCCGCGGCGAACCCGGACCTCAAGTGGGAGACGACGCGCCAGACCAACGTCGGCCTCGACATGGGCTGGCTCGACAACCGCATCAGCGCGTCGATCGACGCGTACCGGTCGGTCACGAAGGACCTGCTCCTCAGCGTCGACCTGCCGG
>DASVNI010000069.1:0-3856 GCA_036383935.1 Gemmatimonadaceae bacterium
CAAGAGCGGCGGCTCGACTGTGATGGTCTATCAGTCCCGGTTTGCCGGGACGAACAAGGCCACGGCAGCGACCTGGGAAGTCGGGGACGTGGAGCGCGAAGTCGGCCTCCTCAAGGAGAAGGGCGTGGCGTTCGAGCACTACGACATGCCGGACATGGCACGCCATGGCGACATCCGTGTCGCCGGCGACCTGAAAGCTGCCTGGTTCAAGGATCCTGACGGCAACATCCTCGCGATTGTCGGTCGCTGAGCGCTGCTGTCGGGCTCGTCCCACGGAGCAGCACACGTAGCAGCACCGTCTCGTACCTCAGGCGTTCCACCCATGAGTCTCCTCCACCAGAACGCGCGGCCCGACCTGCGCACCCAGCCATCCGCCGGCGACGCGGACACGCCGCGGCGTCACGCGACGCCGGGACCAGTCCCGCCGGCCCTCGCGGACCGCTACGCCCACGTCAGGGGCGCGACGGAGTCCCTGTGCGACTCGCTCGAGGTGGAGGACCTCGTCGTCAGCTCCATGGCCGACGTGAGTCCGACGAAGTGGCACCTCGCGCACACGAGCTGGTTCTTCGAGACGTTCGTGCTGGCGGCGCACGAGCCGTCCTATCGCTCGCCCGATCCGCGCTATGCCTTCCTCTTCAATTCCTACTACGTGCAGGCCGGCGAGCGACACTGCCGCGCGCAGCGCGGTCTCGTGACGCGACCCACCGTGCGTGAAGTGTTCGACTATCGCCGGCACGTCGATGAGGCCATGCGCGAATTGATCGCTCGCCTTGGCGGAGACGACGCGCACCCCGCCGCCGCGCTCATCGAGCTCGGTCTGCACCATGAGCAGCAGCATCAGGAGCTGCTGCTCACCGACATCAAGCACGTGCTGTGGACCAACCCGCTGCGCCCCGCCTTCCGGACGATCGCCTCCGTACCAACCGCCGCGAAGCCCCTCGAATGGCGCGACTTCGACGGCGGCGTTGAGTGGATCGGGCACGACGGAGCGGGCTTCGCATTCGACAACGAGGGGCCACGGCATCGCGTGTTCCTCGAGCCCTACCGGCTCGCGTCCCGCGTGATCACGAATGGGGAGTACCTCGCCTTCATCGAGGACGGCGGTTACACCCGCCCGGAGCTCTGGCTCTCGGCCGGACTCGCCGCGGTGCAGGAGCGCCAGTGGGAGGCGCCGCTCTACTGGGAGCGCGACGCCGACGGCCATTGGACCGAGTTCACTCTGGCTGGCACACGCGCGCTCGACGGCGCTGCGCTCGCCGACCCGGTGACGTGCGTCAGCTACTACGAGGCCGACGCGTTCGCACGCTGGGCAAAGCGCCGACTGCCGAGCGAGTTCGAATGGGAGGCGGCAGCGCGCGGGGCCGACGTCGACGGACACTTCGTCGAGGCGGGGCTCTTCCACCCCACCGCGTCCGATGACCATACCGGGCTGCGGGAGCTCTATGGCGACGTGTGGCAGTGGACGCAGAGCGCGTACGTCGGCTACCCGAACTACGCGCCGTCACCGGGCGCGATCGGCGAGTACAACGGGAAATGGATGGCCGATCAGTGGGTGCTGCGCGGCGCCTCGTGCGCGACGCCACGCTCGCATGCACGTGTCAGCTACCGGAATTTCTTCCCGTCGGACGCGCGATGGCAGTTCAGCGGGATTCGATTGGCCGCGGGGAGCGCGGACCGACAACGGTGACGTCGTCCGTGGACCGTGCGAAACGTGCGCGCGATGAACGCGCCGAGACGCGGTCCGGCATCGACGTTGCCCTGCGAGAGGAGGTGATGCGCGGCCTCCGCGGCGTGCCAAAGACGCTGCCGCCGAAGTTGTTCTACGATGCCACGGGCGCGGCTCTGTTCGCGCGTATCACCGAGCTACCCGAATACTATCTCACGCGTGCGGAGCTCGAGATCCTCGAAGCACGGGCCGCAGAGATCGCCGCGCTGGGTGGCGCGCGCTGCGCGCTGGTGGAGTACGGCAGCGGCGCAGGTGTGAAAGTTCGGCTGCTGCTCGACGCCTACGCGGCCGCGGGCACGCCCGTCGCGGCGTACGTGCCGATCGACATCTCGCGCGAGCAGCTCGCGGAGGTGTCCGCCGAGATCGCCGTCGAGTACCCGAACCTCCCCGTGTATCCGGTCCACGCCGACTACACGGCATCGCTTCATCTTCCCGACCTTCCGGAACGCGCACGCCGCGTCGCGTTCTTTCCCGGCTCGACGATCGGCAACTTCCATCCGACCGAGGCCGCGGCCTTCCTGCGCCGAATCCGCCGCGCGGTCGCCGACGATGGTCTCCTCATACTCGGCGTCGATCGCCGGAAGGACCCCGCCGTACTCGACGCTGCCTACGACGACGCGGAGGGCGTCACCGCCGCGTTCAACCTCAACGTGCTCCGACGGCTCAATCGCGAGCTCGGCGCGGACTTCGACATCACGCGGTTTCGGCACCGTGCCTGCTTCAACGCCCGGGCGAGCCGAGTCGAGATGCACCTCGTGAGCCTCGACCGTCAGGTCGTGCACGTCGCCGGCGCGCTGATCACCTTCGAAGCGGGGGAAACCATCTGGACGGAGAGCTCCTACAAGTACGATCGGAGCGCACTCGACGTGCTCGTGTCGGGCGCAGGGTTCCGACCGGCGCGAGTCTGGACGGACGCCGCAGAACAGTTCTGGGTCGCATGCCTGTCGGCCAGGTGATCGACTCGTCTTCCTCGTCGCGTGCTCTGCCGCGCGAGCGTTCGTCACACGACTGGCGGCCGACGGTCACCGTCGGTCAGCGTGCGCGCCCCAGGCGCGTGTGCGCGGGAGCGACGCGTCGTGCGACCAGTGCCAGCAGCGCATCGACGCCGAGCGCGAGCAGCGCGGCGGGAATCGCACCCGATAACACGAGCCGCGTGTCGGCCAGCGCGAGTCCGGTGACGATCGGCTCGCCCAACCCCCCCGCGCCGATGAATGCCGCGAGCGTCGCGGCGCCGACCGTGATCACCGCGGCCGTGCGCACGCCGGCCATGATCACCGGAGCGGCGAGCGGCAGCCGCACCTGCAGCAGTCGTTGCAGGCTCGTCATGCCCAGCGCTTCGGCCGCCTCGACCGCGCTGCGGTCGGCCCCGCTCACGCCGACGAAGGTGCTCCGCGCGATGGGGTAGAGCGCGTAGAGCCAGAGCGCCACCAGCGCGGGACGCACCCCGACACCGAGCAACGGGATCATGAACGCGAGCAGCGCGATGCTCGGGATCGTCTGGAGCACGCCGAGCGCGCCGAGCATCGGCTCCGCCGCGCGCCGTGCTCGCTCCAGCACGAGGCCGAGTGGAAGGGCGACGAGGATCGCGGCGCCGAGGGCGAGCACCACGAGGAACAGGTGTCGGAGCGTGAGACGGCCGATGAGCGCGCGCTCGCTCCAGAGATACGCGACGAAACCGCGAGTCGCGGAGGATCCTCGTGGCGCGGCTTCCGTCGCAGACCGGGCGGCCAGACCGAGATCGGCGAGCAGGTCACGCGCGACTACTCGGACGTCCTCGCCGTCCACCTCGACGCGCCGATTGGCCGTCCGCATCGTCGCCTCATCGAGGCGCCCGCTGAGAAGGGTGAGCGCCGCGATCGCATCCGGCCGGTCGTGCGCCAGCCGACTGCCGACGAGCGCCGCCGCCTCGTACGGCGGGAAGAAGCGACGATCGTCCGCGAGCACGACGAGGTCGTACTTCGTGAGCAGCCCGTCGGTGGAGTAGCCGTCGATGAAGTCCACCGCGCTGGCGGCGAGCGCCTGATACTTGAGCGCGGGTGCGAGCGGCCTCACCGTGGCCGGCGTCAGACCGTAGGCGCGTCGGAGGCCGGCGAGTCCGTCGGGTCGGCCGATGAAGTCCGCGGTGAGACC
>DASVNI010000070.1:0-12171 GCA_036383935.1 Gemmatimonadaceae bacterium
GAATGCGGCGGCGCGCGATGCGTATCTCCCGCATCCGGCGCACAAGGAGTTCGGTGCGCTGCTCGGCAAGCTCGGCGTGCTGGAGGACGTGTTCGTGGTGGACTACACGCCGGCGAGCGACTGACGCGCGTTCGGGGTCAGAGTAAACGGGGTCAGAGTCAATTCGACTCTGACCCCGTTCTGTATCCAGACGTCAGACTCCTATGACAAAGGGGTCAGAGCCCTAGGGCTCTGACCCCGGGCTCTGACCCCGGGCTCTGACCCCATCTTCATTCCGTCATTCCCTCACTTCGCCGGCAGCCGCTCGTTCAGGTAGCGCGTCAACAGATTGAACAGATGCACGGTCGTCCCCTCGCCCTCGCAGATGCAGTGCGTGCGATTGGGATAGTCCATCATCGTGAACGGCTTGTTCGCCGCGACGAGCGCATTGATGAGCGCTTCGCTGTTCTGGAAGTGCACGTTGTCGTCGCCGGAGCCGTGGACGAGCAGCAGGTTGCCGCGCAGGTTCTTCGCGAAGTTGATCGGTGAGCCGCGCCGATAGCCGTCGACGTTCTGCTGCGGGAGCCCCATGTAGCGCTCCTGATAGATCGAGTCGTAGTAGCGTTGGTCTGCAGCGGGCGCGACGGCCATCCCGGTGCGATACAGCTCGGGGGAGCGGAAGAGAAGGTTGAGCGTCATCGACCCGCCGCCACTCCACCCCCATACGCCGAACCGGGTGGAGTCCACGTACGGGCGCCGCGCGAGGCCGCGCGCCGCGGTGGCCTGCTCGCGCGACGCGAGCTCGCCCACCGCGCCGTAGATGCGTTTGCGCCAGAACCGCCCGCGCGGCGAGGCCGTGCCGCTGTTGTCGATGCTCGCTACGATGTAGCCCTGCTGCGCGAGCATGAGATGGTAGAGGTACCGCGAGCTGCCCCACGCATCTCGCACGGTCTGGTCGGCCGGTTCGCCGTAGATGTAGAAGAGCACGGGATACTTGCGCGTCGAGTCGAAGCCGGGCGGCTTGATCATCCAGCCGTCGAGCGGGTATCCGCTTCCCCCGTCGACGCGGAAGAACTCCGCCGGGCCGCGGGCGATGCCGGCGAGCCGCGCACGCAGCGCCGCATTGTCGATCAGCGTACGCACGACCTCGTGACTGGGGAGGCGGACGAGATCGGTGGTGGGCGGAACGCCGAACGACGATGCCGTGTGCAGCGCGAACCGTCCGCTGGGCGCGATGATGTAGCCGTGCGTGCCCGACGCCGTCTGCGGCGTGACACGTTGCACCGTGCCGCTGCCATCGAGATGCGCGGCGTACAGATACAGCTGCGTCGGATTGTCGGGCGACGCGGTGAAGTACACGACGCCCGCCCGCTCGTCCACGCCGAGCACCTCACGCTCGCCGAACAGACTGAGCGGATTCTGGATGTCGAAGTTGCCGGGCGTCACGAGGCGGACGGACTTCCCATCGCGCGAGACGACGTAGAGGTGCCGCCAGCCATCGCGCTCGCTCACCCAGGTGAACGACCTGCCGCCGTCGAGCCAGCGCAGGTCGTTGACGACGTCCACCCAGGCGCTGTCGCGCTCGACGAGGATGGGGCGCGCCGCGCCGGTGCGCGCGTCGCCGAGCATGAGGGTGAGCGTGTGTTGCAACCGGTCGAGGTGCTGGAGCACGATCTCGTCCGAGCTCGCCGCCCACTCCATGCGCGCGATGTAGTGGTTGCGCGGGTCGCCCGGCGTACGGATCCACCGCGTCGGTCCGCCGGCGGCGCTCACCACGCCGACGCGCATCGCGGAGTTGGTCGTCCCCGCCTTCGGGTACTGCACCGGCACGACGAACGAGTAGAGCGAGTCGGTGTCGTTGATCAGGTCATAGTCGCGTACCCCCGACGCATCGAGCTGCCAGTACGCGATCCGCTTGCCGTCCGGGCTCCAGCGGAAGCCGTTCCGCAGCGCGAACTCTTCCTCGTTCACCCAGTCGAAGGTGCCGTTGATCGTCGTGCGCGAGCCGTCGCGGGTGAGCGGGATGATGCGGCCCGTCGCGAGCTCCTCGACGTACAGGTTGTTCTCGCGCACGTACGCGACGCGCCCGCCATCGGGTGAGAAGGTCGCGAACATCAGCGTGGACGGCTTCGCGGCGCGACCGCCGAGCTTGCGCGGAGGGCCGCCGGCGAGGTCGATGAGCCAGTAGTCGCCGCGCGTGTTCTCACGCCACACCCGCTCCGAGTTCGTGAAGAGCAGGAGGCGCTTGCCATCGGGCGACCAATCGTACTCCTCCACCAGGAGTGGTCCGGCCGCCCCCGGCGGAACGAGCCGCGACGCCGGGAGGATCACCTCGCGGCGCCCGGACTCCGCATCGTACTGGACCAGATCGACCGCGGACGATCCGGGCGACCGCTCGAGCCGAGTGTACGCGTCGATCCCCGGACGCCAGCGTGCGCCGGACAGCCTCTGCGCCAACAGCTCGGGCGTGCCGAAGATGCGTTCGACGGTGAGCGTCGAGTCTTGCCGCTGCGCCGCGAGGGGCGGCGTGGAGACGACCAGGACGGCGGTGACGGCGATCAGCGCACGCAGGTGCCGCGCTGCGGAGCGGTGGAACATTGGAATCCCGCCGAGAAGGAGAAATCGAAATCAGCCGCGGGGCAGGGTGAGTGTAAAGCTGGACCCGACGCCGGCGGTGCTGGTGACGGTGAGGTCGCCGCCCATGTGGCGCGCGAGGTCGCGGCTGATCGCGAGTCCGAGCCCGGTTCCCTCCTGCCGCGACGTCAGCCCGCGATCGACCTGCACGAAGGGCTCGAAGATGGCGTCGAGCCGGTCGGCAGGAATGCCGACGCCACTGTCGGAGACCGTGGTGTGAACACTTTCGTCATCGACGGAACAGGAGACGCGCACCTGGCCCCCCGACGGGGTGAACTTGATGGCGTTGGAGAGGAGGTTGATCAGCACCTGGCGCGCCTTCTCCTCGTCGGCGTACACGGCGAGGCCACCGCAATCTCCGGCATCGACGTAGCGCAGCCCCTTGGCGTGCAGCTGCGGCAGCACGAGCGCCTCGACCCCGAGGAGCAGCTCGTGCATCGGCACGCTCACGATGAAGAACTGCACGCGGCCGGCCTCGAGCTTCGCGAAGTTGAGCACGTCGTTGATCAGGCCGAGGAGATGGCGCTGGCTGCGCTCGATGCGCTCGAGATCCTCGCGCTGCTCCGGCGTGACGGGACCGCGCACGCCCATCTCGATCAGCTGCGCATAGCCGCCGATGGCGTTGAGCGGCGTGCGGAGCTCGTGGCTCATCATCGCCAGGAACTCGCTCTTCGCGTGGTTCGCCTCTTCCGCCTGGTGCCGCGCGGCACGCTCGCGCTCGAGCAGCTCCTTTCGCTCGACGAGGTGCTCGCGCACGTCGTACTGGCGGCGGCGCGCACGAAGTGCGGAGCGCATCACCGTCACGATCGTCGCTACGCGAACGGGGCGCTCGAGCAGGGTGACGTTCGCGTGCGAGGCGAGCTCCTCGAGCGGACCGGGAATGGCGCGCGACAGCTCCCCTTCACCGGTGAGCACCACGATGGGCACGTCGGACCAGGGCGCCTGCTCCCCCAGCACGGCGAGCAGCATCCCGGACGCGCGAGCACCGAGCGCCTCTTCCGCGACGAGCACGGCGCCGACGCCGTCGTCGTCGCCGACGAGCGCACAGAGCGCCGGCATGTCGGGGCAGGCGACCGCCGCGAGCCCCGCTTCGGCGAGCACGCGCATGGCGACCGGGCCATCGCGGCCGGTCGGGGTGAGCAGCGCGATCAGCTCGGAGGCGTCGTCGCGCGGCGCGACGCCATCCGCGATCGCGGTCACGTGGAGCGCTGCGCGTGCATGAGCGGCCCTGCCTCGCCGATGTAGTGCGGCACGCCGGTGAGCACGCCCTGGAACTCGTGCAACGGCTGGCCGACCTGCAGCCCGCCGCGACCGACGCGGCACTCGCGGATGGTGCGCTCGTGGTTGCCGCTCCGCTTCTTCACCACGGAGATCGCCTGTCGCACCGCGCCGCTCACCTCGAAGTAGCGGAGCAGGACGACGTTGTCGGCCAGATAGCTCACGTCGGCCGCTTCGTCCACCGGATTGCCGAAGATCCCGCGCTGCACGAGCGTGAGGATGCTCGTCACACCGCGCGACGCGAGATAGCTGAGCAGCTCGTGCACCTGGGTGGGCAGGAGCCGCTCTTCCGGCATGGACTGCAAGTAGCCGTTGATCGAGTCGATGACCACCACCCGCACACCGTCGTCCTCGATCGCCCGCACGACTTCGTGCGAGAACTCGCCGGGCGACATCTCCGTCGGCTCGATCTGACGGAGGACGAGTCGTCCGTCGTCGATCATCTCGCGCAGCTCCATGCCGAGCCCTTCGGCGCGGAGGGTGAAGGTGCTGAGGCGCTCGTCGAAGAGAAGAAACAGCACCTTCTCGCCGCGCGTGGCGGCGGCGCACGCATACTGGGTGGCAAGGACGGATTTCCCCGTTCCCGCGGGCCCGGTGACGAGCAAGCTCGTCCCGCTCGGGAGCCCGCCGCCGAGCAGCGTGTCGAGCTCCGGTGAGCTGCTCGGCATCTGGCGCCCCATGTCGACGCCGGTCGGCTCGGGGCGCCCGATCCGCGGATAGACGGCCAGGCCGCCCGTGCAGATGCGGAAATCATGATAGCCGCCCTGGAAGCGGCGGCCGCGCAGCTTCATCACCTGCAGCCGGCGCCGCTCGGCGCCGTATTCCAGCGCGATGTGCTCGAGCTGGATGACGCCATGCGCGAGGCTGTGCAGCTGGAGATCGCCTTCGGGGGCGGTCTTGTCGTCGAGCAGCAGCACGGTGCACTCACGCGTCGAGAAGAACTGCTTGAGCGCGAGGATCTGGCGGCGGAAGCGGAGCGGATCGCGCGCGAGGAGGCGCATCTCGGAGAGCGAGTCGAGCACGACGAGCTTGGCGCCGCTCTGTTCCACCGCGCTGAACATGCGGTCGACCACGACCTGCAGCTCGACCTCGGCGGGATGGAAGATCGTGTACGCCTTGCCATCAGTCTCCCCTTCGTCGGTTGGGAGCTCGACGACATCGATGCCGTCGAGCGACCAGCCGTGCGACGTCGCCACCTGCCCGAGCTCCTCCCGGCTTTCGGAGAGCGTGACGTAGAGACCTGCCTCGCCACGGGCGACGCCGGCGAGGAGGAACTGCAGCGCGAATGTCGTCTTGCCGGTGCCGGGCGAGCCGTCCACCAGGTAGACCCGGCGGGCCGGCAGCCCGCCGGCGAGGATCTCATCGAGACCTGCGACGCCGGTGCTCAGGAGCGGAACGCTCATGGACCGGCCAGACGGACCCTCCGTGGTACCAGACACTGCGTGCCAGCCTCCGCGAGTGGGAATGCATACCGCCCCGCAGCGACTGACGGGGCACAGGGACCAACCCCCAATGGCAGGAATCGCGCCGCGTTGCGCTCGCCTGTGCGCGGGGCTATCTGTTCTTCTACACGCGCTCGACACGTCCTCACCTCACACGCACGAGGGCATCATGATGGACGGCATCGCCGAGCGTCACGCCGACGCCCGGACTGACGAAGTCCGGGGCAACTTCATCACCTCGCACCGCGCGGCCGCTGTCTGCGCGCGTGAGCTCGCACGACTCCACGACGCAATCGCCGACGGACTCGCGGCGTGGGGTGTCGGCACAGCGCGCGCCGGCGACGACGCGAGCCTCGCCGATGCACCGGTGGTGCGTCGCACGCCGGGACGCTGCCTCGTGCAGGTCGGGCCGGTCGCGCTGACGGTCGCATGGCTGCAGCGCGCGCAGGGCACGGTGGCCGACGGCGAATTACTCGTGATGGTGTGGCGTGGTGCGGTCGCGGTGCAGACACCGCGCGGCTTCGAGCGTACCGGGGACCGGGCAGGGGCAAGCTCCGCGACCCCGCTGTGGGAGCGCGTGCTCGTGGTGGCGGCCGAGAGCGAGAAGGAATGGGCGTGGGTACCGACCGGCGTGGTCGACGTCACGCTGTCGTCGTCGGCGCTCGCCGATCAGTGCATCGAACGCCTGCGCGCCGCGCACGCCGAGTGCGCGCGTGCTCGCTGAGTCGAAGGCCGACGCGAAGACGGAGCGGCCGCGCGGGCCCTCCGCGGCGGACTGGCGTGCTGCCGTAGCGCCCTACGTCGGTCCGGACGCCCGCCGGGCCATCGCGCAGCTCGTCTCCACGCTGCTCTTGCTCACGCTGTCCCTCGGGCTCGAGTTCTGGCTGTTGGGCCACCACTCCATCTGGGCTTCGTTGGCGCTCGCGCCAATCTCGGGCGGGCTGCTCGTGCGCACCTTCATCTTCATGCACGACTGCGCGCACGGCTCGTTCCTTCCGTGGCGGCGCGCCAGTGAGATCGTCGGGTATGTCACGGGGGTGCTGACGCTGACGCCGTTCGGCCAGTGGCGCCGCGATCATGCGCTGCATCACGCGTCGTCGGGAGACCTCGAGCGACGCGGCCACGGCGACGTGCCGACCCTCACGGTGCGCGAGTATCTCGCGCGCTCGCCGCGTGGGCGGCTGGTGTACCGCACGATTCGTCACCCCGCGAGCCTGCTCCTCGGCGGACCATTCCATCTGATGTTCAGCCAGCGGTTCCGGCCGCGCAGCAAGGCGACTGGCGCACCGCAGATCGCGAGCGTGTGGGCCACGAACGCCGGGATCCTGGCCTTCGGCACCGCACTCGTGGTGCTGGTCGGCTGGAAGATGGTGGCCTTCGTCTACCTGCCTGCGTACTACCTGGCGGCGATGGCGGGCGTGTGGCTGTTCTACGTGCAGCATCAGTTCGAGGACGCGTACTGGGAGTCCGGCGCGGAGTGGGACTACGCGACGGCGGCGCTGCACGGCAGCTCACACCTCGTGCTCCCGCGCGTGCTGCAGTGGTTCACGGGCAGCATCGGGCTGCACCATGTCCATCACCTCGCGCCGCGCATCCCGAATCACAGGCTGCAGCGCTGCCACGACTCGACGCCGCTGCTGCAGACCGCACCCAAGCTCACGCTGCGCAGCGGTGTCGCCGCGCTCAAGCTGTCCCTCTGGGACGAGGAGCAACGCCGCATGGTGCGGTTCGACGAGGTGTCGGAGCCGACGCGATAGGGTCGCCGTAGAGGACGCCTTGCCCGTCCCTGGCTCGCTGTCGATCCAGCTCGCCGCCGTTCGTACAGAAGGTGAGAGCGGACGTCCCGTCCGCGCCGACCTTCGAGGAGGCACGAATGCGCAAAGTGATAGTGCTGAACAACCTGACGCTCGACGGCGTCATGCAGGGGCCCGGCCGTCCCGAAGAGGACACGCGGGACGGGTTCACGCACGGCGGCTGGGCAGGCCCCTACAATGACCCCGTGAAGGGGCAGGCGATGGGCGAGGGAATGTCGAAGGGCGCCGATCTGCTGTTCGGCCGGCGGACGTATGCGGACTTCTTCTCCGTGTGGCCCAAGCGCACCGATAACCCCTTCACGCCGGTGCTCGATGCGGCGCGGAAGTACGTCGCGTCGCGCACCCTGAAGGAGCCGCTTCCCTGGGAGAACTCCGTGCTGCTCCAGGGCGACGCCGCCGACGCGGTCGCGCGGCTCAAGGAGGAGGACGGCCTCGACCTGCTCGTGATGGGGAGCGGCGTGCTCGCCGAGTCGCTGCGCCGCCGCGGACTGGTGGACGAGTACATTCTGATGATCCACCCTCTCGTGCTGGGCACGGGGCGTCGATTGTTCGGCGACGACGGCACGTCGTCTCTCGAGCTCGTGAAGAGCGTGCCGACGACGAAGGGTGTGATCATCGCGACGTACCGCGTGTCGGACGCTGCATCGCAGGGAGCATAGGCGATGACGACGACAGCGACATCCCGCCGGAGCGACGAACGCATGAAGCAATACCTGATCAGCTTCTACCAGCCCGACGGACCGCCACCACCGCCCGAATTCCTTGCGCCGATCATGCGCGAGATGGGCATCATCCAGCGTGAGCTCGAAGCAGCGGGAAGCTGGGTGTTCGCCGGCGGGCTGCATCCGCCGAGCACGGCCACGCTGCTGCGCGCAAAGGGCGACGACGTCCTGATCACCGACGGCCCATTCGTCGAGGGGAAGGAAGTCCTGGGCGGGTTCACGATCATCAAGGCGCCGGATCTCGACGTCGCGCTGGAGTGGGGACGCCGCTACGCGCGCGCGGCACCGGCGCTCACGGTCGAGGTGCGCCCCTTACAGGGTGAGGTGGACGGCTGAGCGGCGACGCGCCCTCGCCGCTTGCGACGTCGGCGATCGAGCGGGCCTTCCGCGAGGCGTACGGACGCGCGGTAGCGGTGCTCGTGCGCGTGTGCGGCGACATCGACACGGCGGAGGAGCTGGTGCAGGACGCCTTCGTCGAAGCGCTCGAGCGCTGGCCGGCGACGGGAGTGCCGCCGAGTCCCGCGGGATGGATCGTCACCACGGCGCGCAACCGCGCCGTGGATCGCTACCGCCGCGAGTCGGTGCGCGACGAACGGCACGCCGAAGCGGAGCGGCGTCTCGCGCGCAATGACGAACAGCTGGACGAGGTGGAGGAGGGCCCCATGCGCGACGACCAACTGCGTCTGATCTTCACCTGCTGTCACCCCGCGCTCGCGACGAGCGCGCAGGTCGCGCTGACGCTGCGACTGCTCGGCGGGCTGACGACGGCGGAGATCGCGTACGCCTTCCTCGTGCCCGAAGCGACGATGGCGCAGCGGCTCGTCCGCGCGAAGGGGAAGATCCGCGACGCGCGCATCCCGTACCGCGTCCCCGAGCCGAAGGAGCTGCCGGAGCGACTCGGCGCGGTGATGGCGGTCGTCTACCTCATCTTCAACGAGGGCTACACCGCGAGCAGCGGCGATCGGCTCATCCGCGAGGATCTCTGTCGCGAAGCGATCCGGCTCGGTCGCCTGCTCGTCGAGCTCGTGCCCGACGAGCCCGAAGTGGCGGGATTGCTCGCTCTGATGCTGCTCATCGATTCGCGCCGCGCGGCGCGCACGACGGCCGACGGTGCGCTCGTGCTGCTCGCGGAGCAGGACCGCAGCCTGTGGGATCACGACGAGATCGCGGAAGGCCAGGCGCTCGTGCGCCGCTGTCTGCAGGTGAACCGTCCGGGCCCCTATCAGATCCAGGCCGCGGTCAATGCGGTCCACAGCGCGGCGGCGCGCGCCCAGGACACCGACTGGCGCCAGATCCTCGCGCTCTACGACCTGCATCAGTCCATCGCGCCGAGCCCGATCGTGCAACTCAATCGCGCGGTCGCGCTGGCCGAGGTGGAGGGGCCCGAAGCCGCGCTCGCGGTCGTCGACGCGCTCGATCTCGAAGCGCAGCACCGCTTCCATGCCATCCGCGCCGACCTCCTGCGGCGGCTCGATCGACGCGCGGAAGCGGCAGCCGCGTACGACGCGGCGATCGCGCTCAGCGCCAACGCCGCGGAGCGGGCGTTCCTGGAGAGGATGCGTGAATCGGTGAATCGGTGAGTATTGGGGTCAGACACCAGGGTGTCTGACCCCTTGGCGCTAATCGGTGAAACCGTGAATCGGCTGGCATTGGGGTCAGATACCGAAGGTGTCTGACCCCTTGGCGCGACGTGGGAGAAAATCGCTCTTGCCACCCCGCGTACCGGCGACGAACGTGCACGCCGCATGAGCCCCCACCCGATCTCCCCCTTCCGACGCGGCCGCGCCGGCGCAACGCGCACGGTCGCTCTGGTCACGCTGCTCGTCGCCGGTCTGGCGGCGGCGCTGTTCGTGTCGAACCGGCAGCGGAGGGCGAAGTGGCCGGATCCCGTACGCGCCGAGACCGCGGTCGGCGACTCGACGTGCATCTCCTGCCACCGCGACAAGGCGAGCTTCGAGGGCACGGCGCACCGTCTCACGATGCAACATCCGACTCGCGCGACGGTGGCCGGAAATTTCAGCCCCGGCCAGAACGTGCTGCGCACGACGGATCCCAACCTGTACTTCCACATGAACGCGGACTCGGCGGGGTTCACCCAGACCGCCGTCCTCCGCCACGGGCGCGACTCGACGACGCGCACCGAGCGCTTCGGGTTGGTCTCCGGGATCCGGAAGGGGCAGAGCTATCTCTACTGGACGGGCAACCGGCTGTATCAGCTGCCCGTGTCCTACTGGGCGAGCCTGGGCAAGTGGATCAACAGCCCGGGGTACATCGACGGCAGCATGAACTTCGACCGCGCGATCTCGCCGCGCTGCTTCGAGTGCCACTCCACGTGGATCCAACAGGTGATGGATCCCGGGGCCCAGAACCGCTACGACACCACGGGCGTGATCCTCGGCATCACCTGCGAGCGCTGCCACGGCGCGGGGCGGGAGCACGTCGCGCGCGAGCGCTCCGTGTTCCACGCGGTGAAGGGTCCGGCGATCGTGAACCCGGGGCGTCTGAGCCGCCAGCGACAGATGGACGCCTGCGCGCAGTGCCACGGCGGCCTGGGGCAGCCGATCGCGCCCACCTTCTCGTACGTCGCCGGCCGGCCGCTCGATCGGTACCTCACGCTCGACCAGCTGCCACCGACCGCCACGGTGGACGTGCACGGCAATCAGGTGGCGCTGCTGACGCGGAGCCGGTGTTATCGCGAGTCGCAGATGACGTGCATCAGCTGCCACGACGTGCACCAGACGCAGCGCGATCCAAAGGTGCTTTCGGGGCGGTGCCTCGCCTGCCATCAGGAGCAGAGCTGCAAGCTCTTCCCGAAGGAGGGTCACGCGCTCAAGGGCCGCTGCGTCGATTGCCACATGCCGCTCCAGGAATCCAACCTCATCGTGTCGGGGCTGGAGGGGAAGGAAGAGAAGGCGCTGGTGCGGACGCACTGGATCAGGGTCTGGCCGGACAGCCTCCGGCGATAGCACCATTAGGGACTCGTGAGAGGCACGATGGACATCGAGTCCGACGATCTGAGTGAGCGTGTCGTTCGCGTGGTGCTCGCCGACGATCACCCGATCGTGCGCGAGGGGCTGCGGCTCCTCGTCGACGCACAGCCGGACATGCGAGTGGTCGGCGAAGCGGCCGACGGCGAAGCCGCGTGTCGCGTCGCCAGTGCGCTCCAGCCGGACATCCTCGTGATCGACATGTCGATGCCCGTGCTCGGCGGAGCCGACGCGACGGCACGCGTGCGGCGCACCTGTCCGAACGTGAAAGTGCTCGCGCTCACCGTGCACGAGGAGCGCGTGTATCTGACTCAGCTGTTGCGTGCCGGCGCGTCGGGCTACGTCCTGAAGCGCGCGGCGCCGGCCGAGCTCGTGCGCGCGATGCGCACCGTCGCCGCCGGCGGCACGTACATCGACCCCGCGCTCGCCGGCACGCTCGTCGAGGGCTACCTCGATGCGGAAGCGGCGGCCGACCTGCCGGCGCCCGACGTGCTGAGCGACCGCGAGCGTGAGGTGTTGATGCGCATCGCGCAGGGGTTCAGCAACAAGGAGATCGCCGCCGCGCTCGCGCTCAGCGTGAAGACGGTGGAGACGTACAAGGCGCGCGTGGCGGAGAAGCTCGAGCTGCGGAGTCGCGTGGACATGGTGCGCTACGCGGCGCGCCAGGGATGGCTCGGCGCGACGGACACACCGTCGGAATAGCGCCGGCCGCGCGGTAGAGTCGCGGCGACGCCGGTCCCGACACGCGCGTAGGGGCGGACCCCGACGCGGGACGTTCCGATAACCCCGCTACGCTGGACGCGCCGGTGGCCCTATATGTCGAGGCATGCCTGCACGCCTGCACGTGATGGTATCGGAGCTGCCGGACCCGGCCAGCCGGCCAGCGACGAACGCCGAGCCAACGAGCGTCGCGCCGCCGCGCGCCGAGACGACATCGAGCGAGGAATCGAACGCGCTCCAGTACATGCGCCTGGAGCGAGATGCGGCGCTCGAGGAGCTCGCGTTCCTGCGCGAGCAGCTCCGCAGCACGGAGGCGTACTACGCGCACCGGCTCGAAGTCATGTTCGCCGGCCTCTACCACGCGCCCGCACTCGCACTGCCGCAGCGCAACCGGCTGCTCGGCGCACTGTCCCGCGCGGAGCTCACCGCCCTGCTGCCGCATCTCGAGCTCGTCCGGCTCGAGCATCAGGACACCTTCTTCGAGCCCGCCGGACCGATCGACTACGTGCTCTTTCCGGAGACCGCGGTCGTCTCGTTCGTCAGCACGTTCGAGGACGGCGGCACCGTCGAGGTGGGCACCGCCGGCTGCGAAGGG
>DASVNI010000071.1:0-7829 GCA_036383935.1 Gemmatimonadaceae bacterium
CGTGGCGCGGAGGCGCGCGCGACCGATTTCCGCACCTTCGACACGATCTGCAGCGCCACGCAGGAGCGGCAGGACGCCGTGACCGCGCTGCTCCAGGAGCCGCTCACGGCGATGGTCGTCATCGGCGGCTTCAACTCGAGCAACACGATCTCCCTCGCCGCGCTGTGCGACGAGCGTGTGCCGACGTATCACATCGAGGACGCGACGGGAATCGACCCCGGGGCGGGCACGATCCACTTCCGCCGCGCGGGGAAGCAGCACGTCGAGGCCACGGTGGCGGACTGGCTGCCGGCCGAAGGGCCGGTGCGCGTCGGACTCACCGCAGGGGCCAGCACGCCGAACAACAAGATCGGCGAGACGGTCGCGCGGATCCTCGCCACGCGCGGCCTGGTGCTGCAGACGGCGTGAGCGCCGACGACTCGTTCGCCAGGTACGTCGCGCTCGGCGATTCCATGTCGATCGACCTCTATCCCGCGCTCGACGCGGGGGAGATCGATGTCGCCGTCGCGCTGGAGCGCGTCGCCAGTGCCGGTGCCGTCGCCCCGATCGGCGCGGCGTCGCTGCTCTACCGCAACGACGACCAGCGCTATCCCGAGGAGCAGGGCGCCGACCTCGTGTCGTGGTATCCCGGCATCGAGCTGCAGATTCTCGCTGAGGACGGCGCGACGATCGGCGACGTGTTCGGCGAGCAGTTGCCGCAGCTCGCCGAGAGCGACGAGCGCACGCTGATCACGATCACGATCGGCGGCAACGACCTGCTCAGCGCGTTCGAGCACAAGCCGCGACGCTCGTTGCTGGAAGCGATCGCGCGCGACGTGGCCGAGGCGTACGACTTCCTGCTCGACTCGCTCCGCCGCGCGCGCCCCAACTCGCTGATCCTGCTCACGACGATCTACGATCCCTCCGACCGCCTCGGGCGAATTCCCGGCGTGCTGGAAGACGCGGGGAAGCTGCCGCTTCCGGTGCTCGACGGCCTGAACGCGCACATCCGCACGCTCGCGCGCGGCACGCCGGGCGTCGCCCTGGCGGACGTGTACGAGCGCTTCCTCGGCCATGGCGCGAGCGTGGGCGAAGCGGACCGCTGGTACTGGCGCCGCTCACTCGTCGAGCCGAACGCGCAGGGCGCGAGCGAGATCCGGCGCGTCTGGCGCGAAGCGCTCGACGCGGGCTGAGCGCATGATCGCGGGCATCCTGCTCGCGAGCGGCGCGAGCACACGGTTCGGCGGCGACAAGCTGCTCGCCGCCCTGGACGGTCGGCCGGTGGTGCGCTGGAGCGCCGAGGCGCTCGCCGGCGCGGTGGACACGCTGGTCGTCATAGTACGCGAAGACGGGTCAGCGATTCGTCGCGCACTCGAAGGGCTGCCGATCCGTTGGGCGATCAATCACGACGCCGAGCGTGGGATGTCGACCGCGATCCGCGCCGGGATCGCCGCGCTGCCAGCGCAGGTCGCTGCCGCGATCATCGCGCTTGCCGATCAGCCGCTCGTCGATGCGGGCGTCGTCGAGCGGCTCGTCGCGCGCTGGCGTGAAGGAGGTGCGCGCGCCGTCCAGCCGCGCTACGACGATGGGCGCGGACATCCCGTCCTGTTCGACGGCTCGCTCTTTCCCGCGCTGACCGCGCTCGAAGGAGATGTCGGCGCGCGCGCGGTGCTCGACTCGGTGGGAGACGAGCTCGACATGCTCACTGTCGCGGGGCCGGGGCCGATCGACGTCGATACGCCCGAGGCGTTACGCGCCGTGGCCGCGGAGCTGGCGCGGCGGGGGCGAGCCTAGTTCGACGCGAAGGCGTCGCGGGCCGGGTGCGGATCGGTCGCGCGCCGCACCGGAAGCGAGAAGGCGAAGACACTCTTCCCATCGGAGAACTCCGCCCACGCGCGTCCGCCGAGCGCCTCGACGGCCTCGCGCACGATGCTGAGACCGAGCCCCGTTCCCTCGATGCCGGTGGCGGAATCCACGCCGGCGCGGAAGAAGCGCTGGAAGAGTTTCTCGCGATGGTGGGGCGGGACGCCGACGCCGTTGTCCGTCACCTCGATCACGGCGTACGGCGGTGTGTCGCTCGATGCCGGTTGGATGCGCCCCGAGATCTCGACCCATCGATCCGGCTTGTCCGAATCCGCGTACTTGAGCGCATTGGAGAGGTAGTTCATGAGGCAGAGCTCCACCGCGGCCGCATTCACCTCGACCTCGGGAAGATCCGGCTGCACGCGCACGGTCGCCTGGCGCGATCGCGCGAGCTCCCTGAGCTGGCGCACGACCTCCGCGGCGGCGCGCGGCAGGAGCACGTGCCGCTGCTGCCGGCTGTCGCTCGAGAGACGCGTCAGCTCGAGGAGGTTGTCGAGCGCGACGCGCATGCTCTCCATGTTGCGCACCACGACACCGACGAGGCGCTCGCGCTCCGCCTCGGCGATCTCCGGAATCTGAAGCAGCTGGCCCGCGCCCATCGTCGCGCCGATGCGGTTGCGGAGCTCGTGGGTGAGCGTGCGGTTGAAGGCGCGCAGCCGGTCCTCGCGCTCACTGATGCGCTCCTTCATCAGCGCGAGGAACTGCGTCGTCGTCGCCTGCTGGATGAGCGTGATCGCGTGATACAGCCGGTGCGCGCAGAGAATCAGCTCGGCGCGCGTGCAGGGCTGGTCGATCTCATCGACGGCGGTGGCGAGGAAGGAGTAGAGGATGCCGCCGAAGATCTCGTACTCCTTGAGCAGCTCGTACTCGTCGAAACCCTGCGCGTGCCGGAGGGCGCCGAGCTCCATCGCCTTGGCGATGACGGGCGTGTCGGCGCTGACGGGTTGCCCGGGATCCTCGACGTACGCCGCGATGCCGAGGATGAGGATCGGCACGTGGTCGAGCAGCTCCTCCGTCGGGAAGATCCGATTCGGATGGAGGTCGACGCGCTGGCTGATGCGCTCCAGCCAGCGCAGCGTGAGCTGCTCCTGCTGATCGCGCAGTCGCTGCGCGAGGACGCCGGCGAGGGGACAGGGAGTGGTCAGATCCATGGTAGAGCGTATCGTCCGGGGCGGCGTGAGTCGAGACACTAATGCTACAGGCGTGCCGACGGTTCGGCTTGCGTGGCCGTGTGCGCGTCGGCAGCTTCGACGAGTTCCTACACCACAGACAATGCATTCGCGATTGGCCGAGCTTTCCGAGCACCTTGCGGCGCGGCGCCGTGAGCTGCTCGATGTCGCATCCGCCGTTCCCAGCGACAGCTGGCAGACCCGCCCCGGCGAGGGCCGCTGGTCGGTGTCCGAGGTCCTTCAGCATCTCTATCAGGTGGAGAGGAGCTGTGCCGCCGTGGTGGGGAAGCGGATCGCCGAGGCGCGTGACGCGGGTCACCCCGCGGAGCGCGAGAGCGGCTCCGTCCTCGGAAGCATCGACCACATTCTGGCGCCGACACTGGACCGGAAGCTGGTAGCCCCCGAGCGCGCGCAGCCGGCGGAGAATCCCGATCGCGAAACGGCCGAGCGCAGGCTCGCCGAGTCGCGCGCGGCGCTTCTCGCCGCGATGGAGAGCGGCGACGGGTTGGCGCTTGGTGAGATACGTCACACTCACCTGCGCTTCGGGGAACTGGATCTGTATCAATGGTGTCTCTTCGTCGCGGAGCACGAGAAGCGACACACAACACAGCTCCGCGAAGTCGCCGCACAGCTCGCGCCGGCGCCTTGATCGGTCGTTCGGCGCATCACTTCACCCATCGGAGGTCCGCCGTCATGCTTCGCCGTTCACTCACCACGTTGTCGCTCCTCGCGCTCGTCGCCGCGCCCCTCGCGGCACAGGACGCGTCCGATCCCACGCACAAGGTCGCCGGTGGCGCACTGCCTCCGGGCTGGGAGGGCCGCACCGATCGCCCCACCGACAAGATCACCGACGCCAAGTTCGTCGCGATGGGATCCGGCTTTCACGCCACCTCGGGACCGGCGGCGATCTACTGGAACCCGAAGAACGTGACGACGGGCCCGTTCACGGCCTCGACGACCGTCACGCAGACCAAGGCGCCGGCGCATCCCGAGGCGTACGGGATCATCTTCGGCGGCAGCAATCTCGACAAGGTGGATCAGAGCTACGCGTACTTCATCGTGCGCGGCGACGGGAAGTTCCTCGTGAACCACCGCGCCGGTGATCAGGTGCACAAGCTCATTCCGTGGACGGAGAATGCGGCCATCGTGAAGGCCGATGCGAACGGCAAGGCGACGAACAAGCTGACCGTCGACGCGACGAAGGCCGATTCGGTCCGCTTTCTCGCCAACGGGACGCAGGTCGCCGCGCTTCCGGTGAGCCAGTTCGGCAACGGGCGCGGCATCGTCGGTCTGCGCGTGAACCACAATCTCGACGTTCACGTCGGCGACCTGACGATCGCCAAGAAGTAATCGTATGCCGGTGAGCGAGACCGGCACGTCGGAGCTGAATACATCGTATCGCGCCGACGGCGCCGCCTCGCTCGACCGCGCGCTCGGGCTCCGCGACCTGGTATTGTTCAACCTGGTCGCGGTGCTCGGACTCCGCTGGCTCGCTACGGCGGCCAGGGCGGGACCGAGCGCACTCGCGCTCTGGCTGCTCGCCGCGCTGTTCTTCTTCGTGCCGCAGGGACTCGTCGTCACCGAGCTCTCCTCGCGCTTCCCCGAAGAGGGCGGCATCTACCAGTGGACCAAACGCGCCCTCGGCGAGCGGCACGGATACGTGTGCGGCTGGTGCTACTGGATCAACAACGTCCTCTACTATCCGAACCTGCTCATCTCGACCGCCGTGATCGCGACGTATGCGATCGGCAGGGGAGATTCGGCGCTCGCGTCGAACTGGACGTACGTGCTGTCGGCGACGCTCGTGTGTCTGTGGCTCGCCGTCCTGCTCAACATCGTCGGTGTCGGCACGGGGAAGTGGCTGCAGAACGCCGGCGGGATCGGCTCCTACATCCCGGGCGTCATCCTCGTGGTGCTCGGCGCCGCGTTCGTCGCCTCCGGGCGGCCGTCGGCCAATCCGATCACGACGCAGAACGTCGTCCCCGATCTGGGCAGCCTGGATGAGCTGAACCTCTGGGCGTCGATCGCCTTTGCCTTCGCGGGGCTCGAGCTGTCCAGCGCGATGGGCGGCGAGGTGCGCAATCCGCGACGCACCCTGCCGCGCGCGATCCTCATCTCCGCTCCGCTCATCGCCGCGGCGTACGTGCTCGGCACGGGCGCGCTGCTCCGGCTCGTTCCGAAGGGCAACGTGAGCATCGTCTCGGGCTTCCTGCAGGGGATTGACGTCGGCGCCCGCGCACTGGGTCCCGGGCTCGCATGGCTCGCGCCCCTTGCTGCCATCGCGTACACCCTCGGCAACATCGGCGGTGTGGGCGCGTGGCTCACCGGGCCGGCGCGCGTCGCGTTCGCGATCGGACTCGATCGCTACTTCCCGCCCGCGTTCGGACGGATCCACCCGCGCTGGAAGACGCCCTACGTGGCGATCCTCGTGCAGGCCGCGCTCGCAACGGTGTTTCTCCTGCTCTCCGTGCTCGGGAAGGGCACGACGGTGGAGAAGGCGTACCTGATCATTCTCGACACGCAGCTGCTCGTCTACTTCATCCCGTACGTCTACCTGTTCATCTCCTTCCTGCTGCACCGTCGCACCGAAGCACCGGCCGACACGATTCGCGTACCGGGGGGCGTGGTGGGTGCGTGGCTCACAGGGTTGAGCGGACTATTCGTGACACTCTTCGCGATGGGCGTCGCGATGGTGCCCCCGGGCGACACGGATCCCTGGTTGTTCGAGGCGAAGGTGATCGGCGGGGCGCTGGGGATGGTTCTGCTGGGAGGGGTGGTGTATTGGAGACGGCGGTGAGTTGGCTCGTTGGATAGTGGGCTGGTTGGACGGTTGATTGGCTGGTTGGAAACGGCCTCGGGAAGCAGGAGTTTCCCGAGGCCGTTTCTCACCAACTCATTAGCCGACTCACTATCGCACGATCCAACTAACCAACTCACTGCGGTTCATGTGAGCATGCTGTCCTCGAACGCCCGATGCAGCCCGCGGCCGCTGCGCTTGGCCGAGTACATCGCCACGTCGGCGTAGCGCATGATCTCGTCGAGACCGCCCGTGAGCGTGGAGGCGCTGCCGACGCTCGCCGAGATCGTCACTTCGCCCATCGCGAGGCCGAACGGGTAGGTCATCTGCTCGCGGATTCGCTCGACCAGCCGCTCGGCGCTCTTCGCGGAGTCGGCGTCCTCGACGAGGATCGCGAACTCGTCGCCGCCAAGTCGCGCCACCGTGTCGGTCGATCGCGCACAGGCGCGCAGGCGGCCGGCAATGAGTGCGAGCAGCCGGTCGCCCTCGGCGTGGCCGAACGAGTCGTTGACCTGCTTGAAGTCGTCGAGGTCGAGATAGAGGACCGTGACGGCGTGGCCCTGCCGGCGCGCGAGCGTGATGGCGTGCGTCACGCGGTCGCGGAAGAGCGCGCGGTTGGCGAGCCCGGTGAGCGGATCGTGGAATGCCTGGTGCGCGAGCTGGTCGAGGAGTGCCTTGCGTTCGCCGACGTCGCGCGCGGTGAGCACGAGCCCTCCGACGGATTCGTCATCGAGCAGGTTGCTCGTGATCGCCTCGACCTCGACGTCCTCGCCGTCGGGGCGGCGCATCCGCCACTCCACGAGCGGCGAGACGCCCGGCAGCTGCGTCGTCATCTCGATGAACGCGCCGACGCGGCTGGCGTCCTCGGGGTGGCTCAGCGCCGAGAGCGCCACGCCGATCAACGACTCCGAGCTGTAGCCGAGGATCCTCGACGCGGACGAGCTGGCGAACTGGATGAGACCGCGCGCGTCGAGCACGAAGATCAGGTCGGACGACTGCTGCACGAGCGACCGGAAGCGCGCCTCGCTGGCGTGCATCGTCTGTTCGGCGACGACCTCCGCCTGCTGCCGCTGCACGAGGAGCTGGCGCGCGCCGAGCAGGCACGATACCAGGATGGCACCGAGCGCGAGGCCGCTGAGCGGCGCCACCCACTGCCGCGTCGCGACGACGAACAGAAGCGCATACGTGATCCCCGCCGCGACGAAGGGGAGCGCCGCGACGAGCCGGAATCGCGGCATCGACGCGCGAGCGCCGTCCGCCGGCCGCGGTGCGCGCAGGAACAACTCGGCGGAGACCACGAGCGCGATGCTCGCCGCGAGGTGCAGCGCATCGGCCCACACCGTACCGAGCGAGCCGCCGCGCGCGAGGAGCAGGCTGCGGAACAGGTCGTCCGCCACGCCGAGGACCGCGCTGACGGCGAGCCAGGCGAGCGCGTAGCGATTGCCGTCCGACGGATGGCGGAGCAGCACCGTGACGATCGCGACCAGGATGAGCAGGTCGGCGAGCGGATAGACAAGCGCGAGGGCGACACCGAGCGGAGGGGCGCCTCGGGCCACCGTGTCGCGCAGCACGAAGTACCAGAGCGCGACACCAACCCCCGAGATGACCATGCCGGCATCGAGCGCCAGCTTCCAGCGATCGGTCGTGTGCCCACCCGACGGGAAGGACAGGAACGCCGCGACCGTCAGTGGATAGACCGCGAGGAGGAATGGATCGGCGGGGGAGATCACCGCAGCGCTTCCGCCGCTGAGGTCGAGCCAAAGCGCCAGCGACCGTCCGACCACCGCGAGCGCCGCTACCGTGGCCATCAGCCGGAGGGCGCGCCTCGTACCCTTCGCGAGGACGTCTCGCGTAGACGCGCGCCAGAAGAGGGCCAGCAGCGCCACGTCCAGCGCGATGAACAAGCCGGCGACGACGCGGCTGTGGCCCATCGGGCTCCCCCCGCTCAGCCGGAGCCAGAGCAGGTACGCCGCGGCGGAGGCGACCGCGATCGCCGAGACGAAGAGCCGGGGTGTGGGGGC
>DASVNI010000072.1:0-1577 GCA_036383935.1 Gemmatimonadaceae bacterium
GGATCATCATGATCGAGTTGGCTGAGAGGATCGGTGACGAGCACTCGACCCTACGTCCTGGCGCGCGCGCGGGTTCCGGTCGCGCCGGTATGTCGCAATGATCGGGCGCGAGCGCAAGAGCGCGGTCAGCCGCCCGCGGCCGCTACTCCATCGATCGGTGTGTCCGACCCTCGTTCTGGCCACTGTCCGCTGAAGCGGAGGGATCGCGCAGGAGTGCCTCCACGGCGGCAGCGGTCTGCGCCTCGTGCAGGAAGGCCTCGCGCAGCTCCGGGCGCGCGGCGAGCGCGGGCGGGAGGACCTTGATCGCCACGGGGCGCGCGAGGCGTACCTCGCGGGCGAGGTAGACGACTCCCATTCCCCCGCGGCCGATCTCACGATCGAGCGAGTATTCGCCGGCGAGCGCGGCTTGTAGCGCGATGAAGTCGTTCATTGGCGGCGATGCGGGAATGGGGGGATGCGGAGATGCGAAGCCCGCCATGTGGGCGAATGGACTGGCCTAGGCGTAACACCCTCTCCGAACAGGACGGGCGCTGTCGAGGTGCAGATCCCTCGAGGCCGGCGGGTGACGATCCCTCGACTCGCTCCGCTCGCTCGGGATCTGCGCTCGCTCGGATAACAGGTGCCATTCGCATCCCCGCATCTCCGCATCCCCTCATTCCCGCGACTAGATTTCCCCCATGGCCGGAACCGACGAGCCCAGCACCTACTACCGCAAGGGCTTCGGCCTCAAGGCGGACGTCCAGGGCGACCTGTCCGCGGACTACAACGCCCGCATCGTGGACGCGCTCCGCGAGCACGACTACACGCTTCAGGTCGAGGATGTCACCATCCGCCTGGCGAGCGAGTTCGGTTTCTGCTACGGCGTCGAGCGGGCGGTGGAGTATGCCTACCAGACG
Organism: Gemmatimonadaceae bacterium; assembly: GCA_036383935.1. Lineage (GTDB taxonomy): Bacteria > Gemmatimonadota > Gemmatimonadetes > Gemmatimonadales > Gemmatimonadaceae > AG11. The sequence continues at coordinate 897 of DASVNI010000072.1, forward strand.
CGGCGAAAGTTCCCCGACCGGCGGCTTCTGCTGGTCGGTGAGATCATCCACAATCCGCACGTCAACGCCAAGCTGCGCGGCATGGGGATCGAGATCCTCGAGCCGAACGCGGACGGCGTTTTCGACTTCTCCGGCGTCCGCGCCGAGGACGTGGTGATCCTCCCCGCGTTCGGCGTGACGATCGCGGCGTTCGAGGCGCTGCGAGCGGTCGGGTGCGTGCTCGTGGACACGACCTGCGGCTCGGTGCTCAACGTGTGGAAGCGCGTCGAAGCGTACGCCCGGGACGGATACACGGCGCTCATTCACGGCAAGTACTACCACGAGGAGACGCGCGCCACAGCGTCGCAGGTGCTGAAGTACCCGGGCGGAGCCTACCTCGTCGTGCGCGACATGTCCGAGGCGCAGGAGGTGTGCGATTACGTGGAAGGTCGTAGCGAACGCGAGGCGTGTCTGGCCAAGTTCGCGCGGGCGGCGTCGCCCGGCTTCGATCCGGACGTGCATCTGCGCCGCATCGGCGTGGCGAACCAGACGACGATGCTCGCGCGCGAGTCGCTCGCGATCGGCGAGGAAGTGGGGCAGGCGATCGAGCGCGCGCGTGGCGCGGAGGCGCGCGCCGCCGACTTCCGCACCTTCGACACGATCTGCAGCGCGACGCAGGAACGTCAGGACGCCGTGCACGAG
>DASVNI010000073.1:0-2141 GCA_036383935.1 Gemmatimonadaceae bacterium
CCTTCTACCTGCACAAGCTCGCCACCGTCGAGCTGGCGGTCGTCTTCGCCGCCTTCGTCGACCGCGCTCAGCCTCTCACACTCGGCGAGGAGCACATGCGATCCGAGTGGCTCACCCCCGACGCCGCACTCGACCGCTTCGGCTGGCCCCGCGAACGCTCTGCCCTGCTGGAAATCTTGCATCTCTTGCGATCCGGCGATGCGGGACCAGTCGAAGATGTGCTGCGAGTTTTCTGAACGGTCACTCCCGGTAGGTAGTACTGAGTACCTGGTGCTTGGACTGGCATACGAGCTCCCGGAAGCCTCGCGAGTCGCTCTATCTGCAAAGCAGACGGCCGGACTTCGCACCAGGTACTGGTACTGAGCACGGCCGTTCGTATTTGGGTGCGCCAAGGAGTCAGATACCTTCGGTATCTGACCCCAGGATCTGACCCCAGGATCCGACCACAGGATCTCGCCCCACATTCCGGGAGCCAGTATGCCAGTCTCGGTACCCAGTACCTGGTACTACCTACTGGGAGTGGTAGTTCAGCGCGGTACCCGCTGCTCCGAGGTGCGAAGAATCGTCGCCGGCTCCGGCGCATTCGGCTTCACCCGCACGCTCTTCGCCGGAATCCCGACGTACACGTGGTACGGCCGCACGTCCTTCGTCGCCACCGCCACGGCGCCCACCATCCCCTGCTCGTTCACGTGCACGCCGGCCAGCACCGTCGCGTGGTACGTCACGCGCACGCCGTCATCGAGGATCGTCAGCGCATTCGTGACATCCGCCTGTTCCACGATGCTGTGCGTGTGGCTGTAGATGTTCGCGTAGTCGCTGATCGAGACCTTGTTGCCGAGTCGGATCCCGCCGCGATCGTCCAGCAAGACATGCCGGTGCACCACGACGTCGTCGCCGACCTCGAGGTTGTAACCGAAGGTGAACTCCACGTGTTGAAACGCTTTGAAGTTCGCGCCGACACGCTTGAAGATGTACGGCGCCAGCAGACGACGTAGCCGCACGCCGAGATCCACGTTCTGTCCGCCGATCGGCAGGCGATCGAACGAGTACCACAGCCACAGCAGCGGCTTCACCGGCTGGAAGCGCGCGTCGTCGCAGTCGCTGTAGTACTCGGGCTCCAGCGTCACGTTGCGCGGGTCGAGCGCGGCGAGCGAGAGCCGGGTGCCGAGCGGGATCGACTCGTCCTGCACCGCCTCCTCCCAGTTCTTCGCGTATTCCGGATACGCGAGCTCCGCGAGCGTCTCCCGACAGATCACCGCGCGGCGGGCGGCGAGGTCACCCGACGTATCGGCAAGCCGGTCGGCGAGCCGTTCGAGCCAGGCGGAGGCGAGCCCCTCGGCGGGGCGGGGCGGGAGCGAGCGCAATGGGAGGTATGGCATGGGGTCAAATGTGACAGGGACCGACTTCGAGCGCACCTGGATCTAATCCCGACAAAACTTGACGGGATTGTGACGCCCTCGATATGCTTCCCCAACTTGGCGTGGGCATCGTGTGCCCGTGCCGAAAGACGTATCCGTAATCCAGACAAAAATACTCCCGATGCCCAACCCTCTCCCAGTCAGGACTTTTGCTACTCTCGCGTTGCTCGTTCTCGCCGGCCAATCTGCTCCGGCGCAGCAAGCGACACCGACAGACACGGTCCGGCAGGGGAAAACGACAGAGGCACCAGCGGATAGCGCGAAGCGGGCGACGACCCGCGCCCGCGAGCTGGAGGGGATGAAGGTCGTCGGCGAGCGCACCCGACGCTCGGCGTACGGGGTGACCAGATCCCGCACCGCGACCAAGACGGACACGCCCCTGCGCGACACGCCGCAGTCGGCGACGGTCCTCTCCCACGCGCTCATCGCCGACCAGTCGATGCAGAGCATGGCCGACGTCGTCCGCTACATCCCCGGCGTCACGATGGCGCAGGGCGAGGGACATCGCGACGCGCCGGTGATCCGCGGCCAGAGCTCGACCGCCGACTTCTTCGTCGACGGCGTGCGCGACGACGCCCAGTACCTCCGCGACCTCTACAACGTCGAGCGGGTCGAGGCGCTCAAGGGCTCCAACGCGATGATCTTCGGTCGTGGGGGCGGCGGTGGCATCATCAACCAGGTGCGCCGCGAAGCGTCCTGGGCCCCGATCAGCACGCTGACGCT
>DASVNI010000074.1:0-9586 GCA_036383935.1 Gemmatimonadaceae bacterium
CGGTCGGCGGCGTGCGTTGCCGCGTCGAGCGTGCGGACGCCGGTGCGTGACGGGAAGAGTGAGAATCCAACCACGTCCACCGGCGAGCCACGCGCGGCGGCCCACGCGTAGAGCGTGCTGTCGCGCCGGTCGTACGAGGAAGCGGAGACGCCGATCTTCACGTGGCGGTCGGCGCGCTTGGCGATCGCCGCCGCGCGCGAGAGGTAGCTCTCCCAGTACTGCGGGGCGTGCGAGCCGGCGGCGCGTGTCCCGGAATCGTACGGATCCTCGGCCGGCAGCAGGATGTCCGGATGCAGCCGGCGCACGACGCGCTCGATCGTCTCGAGGCGGCGCGTGTCGTTGAAGCTGCGGCCCGTGAGCGAAAAGAGCTCGCGCGGATAGCCCATCGTCACGATCAGCTCCGTGCTGTCGCGGCGCAGCAGGTCGAGCGTGTGCGCGAGCGAGTCGAGCGCCTGCCGGTCCATCTTCTCGGGAATGATCGTGACGCTCACCACCGAGACGCCAAGCGTATCGGCGAGCTGCAGGTCGTTGCGGATCGCGACGGGTGGCGGTGAGCCGGTGAGATCGGGGAGGATCTTGAGCCCGATGTCGAAGTCACCGTCGGGGCGCTCCTGCAGCTTCTCGACGTTGGGGTCGTGGATGCGGTAGGAGCTCACCGCCTGATCGGCCTGCGTGAGCTGGCTGATGAAGAGGACGACCCACCCGCCGGCGGCGAGCGCGAGGAACAGTCGGAAGGTCGCCGTGGTGCGCCGCAGCGCCGGGAACGCCGGCGCGACCATCGGCACGAGCACGAAGAACGGCGAGCTGATGACCGTCGACGAGGTGAGCGCGACCGAGAAGGCACCCGTCGTCGCGGCGAGGAAGATGAGCGCCGGCGTGTTGAGCACCTGGCCCGAGGCCGCGATGGCGCGAAGCACGCCGTCGGTCGCGATGAGGATGTCGTACGCCGTGATGAAGAAGCCGATGAACGGGTTCACCAGCCGTCGTACGGCGGCGTAGAGCGCCTGGATCGCGAACAGGCAGAGGGTGAAGGGCCAGAGCCAGTCCACCTGCGTGACGGCGCGCCCCGTGATCGAGCTCGTCGTGGCGAGGTGGATGACGAGCGACGGCAGGAGGAGAAATCCCGCGATCGCGGTGATCGCGACGAAGGCGCGGGGCAGGGTACGCACCTGCACGATGCGAGCGGTGAGCGCGACGTTCCAGATCAGGATCGTCACGACGAGCAGCATCTGCAGCAGCGGAAGCAGATTGCGCATCTAGCCGCGCATCCGCGTCTCGCTGGTGACGCTCGCCGGCACGAGGCGACGGAGGAACACGTCGAGCGCCTTCGTGGCGCCGGCATTGTCGCGCGCCATCACATCCACCAGCGCGAGGCCGCGGTCGGGAAAGGAATACACACTCAGATGACAGGGGTCGAGCAGGAGGAAGGCGGAGATGCCGCCGTCCCCAGCTGTTCGCACGACGGGTGCCGCGGCGGCGTTGAGACCGGCGGCGCTCGCCGCGGCGATGAGGAGTCCACTCAGCAGCGGCGCGTCGCGCAGCGCGCTCGAGGCGACGCCGATCAGATCGGCGCTCACGTGGGCGAGGAGATGCGTCTCGGTCACCGTGTCGGCCGGGCCGGCGGGCGCGGAGCGAGCCCGGCCGCTCGCGCGAGGGAGCGATGCCCCGAGGGGCCCACGCTGCGCACCGCGGCCCAGCCGTCGTCGAGCTGGAAGTCGAGGGTGTAGCGCGTAGTGCGGCCGACGGGGACGACGCGCTCCCACGTCGGCGCGGTGGTGCGACGGACGAGCAGCTCGTAGCCCGACGCGCCGGTCACGTCGTGCCAGGTGATCGTCCACGCCTGGCCTCCGGACGCCGATGCCTCGCGACGCAGGAACACCGAGTCGGGGGGCGGCGGCGCGGCGGCGAGCGAGACGACGGTCGCCGCGTTGAGCCGCGCCACGTTGGCTACATAGCCGAAGCTCACGTGTGCGAAGTCGTCGGTCGGGAGATGTTGACGTTTGTAATTCTCGAGCCGCTCCGTGAAGCGAACTCCGGGCCACCCCGCGCTGACGAATGGCGAGTGGTCGCCGCCGCGACCGATCCGGTCGAGCCGCCAGGTCGGGCGCACCTCGAAACCGGGGAGATTGAGCGCGCCAGCGGCCCACGCGTAGCGTCCGAGCTCGCGCGTCGCGCCGCTGTCGGGATCGGCCGCGTACACGCGAACGCTCACCGAGTCCGTCGTGCCGTCCTCGGCGACGACATTGCCGACGATGTCGTTCGTGAAGGCGGCGACGACCGTCTTCCCCTCGCGCGTGAGCCGTTCGGCAAGGTGCTTGGATCCGAGCAGCCCCTGCTCCTCGCCGGCGTAGAGCGCGAAGATGATGGTGGCGTCCAGCCCGCGCGGCCAGCGCCGCGAGACGACGCGCGCCAGCTCCACCACTGCGGAGGTGCCCGAGCCGTCGTCGTCCGCGCCGGGCGCGTCGCTCGTGATGTCCCACACGCTCGTGCGCGAGGCCGCGCAGACGCAGCTGTCGTAGTGCCCACCGACGACGATCACGCGCGACGTGTCGCGGCCGGGCAGGACGCCCAGGACGTTCACCACGTTCACGCGCAGGCTGTCCGGATGCCGTGGCACGGCGACGATCGCCGGGTCGTACGCGACGCGCAGGCAGCCGCCGCAGTCGCGGCTGGTCGCCTCGAGCTGCGCGTGCAGCCAGCGCCGCGCCGCCCCGACGCCTCGAGTGGACGACAGGGTGTCGGAGAGGGTGTTGCGCGTGCCGAACGCGACGAGCGCGGAGTCGGTGGCCCGGATGCGCGCCGCGTCGATGTCGGCGAGCGCGGCCACGAGGGCCGTATCGCGCCGGAGGCCGATGCGCGGGTCGGCCGCCCAGCTCGACGCGGGGGAGAGGAGCAGCCCCGTCGGGCCGGGGCCGATCTCGGTGTGCGTCGTCGTGCGCGTGCACGCCGCGCCGGCGACGAGCAGCAGCGTCGCGCACCGCCGCGTGACCGCGGTCATGGCTCTCCGGGTTCTTGCAAGTGGCACGCAGTCTCCGCGCTCGAGGTCGTCTACAGGCCAAGCTAGATCGCGCACCCGAGCGCGACAAGCAATCACGCCGCTGCCGCGCGGTGTGGGGGTGTTTACTATACGAGACGATGACACCACGTCGCACCCTCGGCACGATCCCGAATCTGATCTCCGTCTCGCGCGTCGCGCTCGCGGCGGGATTCGTCGCGTCCAGCGCGACGGAGCTGCGCGTCGGCATCATCGGCGCCGCGGCGATCACGGACTTCCTCGACGGGTGGATCGCGCGCCGCGCGAAGGTCACGTCGCGGTGGGGCGCGATCATCGACCCGATCGCCGATCGCTTCTTCGTGCTCACTGTCGTCGCGACGATGTTGTTCACCGGGATGATCAGCACCACCGCGTACTTCGTGCTCATCTCGCGCGATCTCGCGACGGCGGTTGGATTCCTCGTCGCGAAGACCATCCCCTGGCTGCGCGGCGTGACCTTCCAGGCGCGCATGTCGGGGAAGGTCGTCACCGTGTTCCAGTTGCTCGCGCTCGTGTCGGTCCTCGTCGTGCCGGTCGCGACACCCTGGCTGATCGCGGCGGTCGGCGTGGCGTCGGTGCTGTCGATCGCGGATTACACGCTCGCGCTCTGGCGCGCCCGGGCGAAGTGATCGCCCGCCGCCGCGGTCCGTGGGGCGCGGCGGTGGTACTGGCCGCCGTGCTGGCGGCGCCCCTCCATGCACAGCAGGTGAGCACGCGCATCGTCCCCGAAGTGCGCGTCGACGCCATCGGCGCATCTCCGGCGACGGTGCAGGGCGCAGCAGGCATCGAGATTCCCGCCGGATGGTATGTGCGCGTCGGCGTGCTCGCCGGCGCGGGCGCGTCGGTCGAAGAGGGCGAGTCGGCGGCTGCCGGACGACTCGACATCCTGGCGCGCTTCCTCCTCGACCCGTTCCGCCAATCCCGCTGGGGATTCTCCGCCGGCGGCGGAATCAGCCTCCTCGCGCGCGAGGGCGACCACGTGCGCCCTCAACTCCTCGTCGCGCTCGACCTCGAAGGTCCGCGCTCGTCGAGCGGCGTGTCGCCGTCGATTCAGGTCGGGCTGGGCGGCGGAGTGCGGGCGGGGATAGGGCTGAGGTGGGGGGCGGCGGGGACGCGGTGATGAGAGGATGAGGGGATGCGGACGTGCAGATCCCTCGACTCGCTGCGCTCGCTCGGGATGACAGAATGCCGTCCCGCATCCCCGCATCCCGCCAAAAAACGCGAACGCCCCCGAAAGGTCTCGGAGGCGTATCGTATCCTGCAGGAGGCGGTTCTGACTCAGGCGGCGGAGGCGGCGTTCGTCTCCGTCCGGGCCTTCGGGGGCTGCGCGAAACGCAGGCCCAGCGTCTTCAGTTCGGCGATCTGCTGCTCGCTCAGCTCGGGGAACCGCTCCGTCATGTACTTGATCGTTTCGGCGAACCACTCGTCCACGTGCTCAGGCTCTGCTCCGACGACGCCACACCGCATGATGTGCTGGAAGAGCTCGTCGCGGGCCTGCTCGAAAGGCGAAGGCTCGACTGGGGCCGCGTAGCGGCGCCCGGAATGTTTCTGCTGTTTGGCCATGTAGTAGGGTGATAGGGTTGTAGTCTGGTGAAAAATATAAACGGATTGGACCACGACTCACAGTTCCTTTAGGTCCAATATTTCACTCTAGCTACTACGCACGATCAGCCGTGAAGCGCTGCGGCTCCAATGAACTCGAGCAACACCGAGACCACCGTCTCCGGAACCTCCTCTGGGACGAGTCGCCCCACTCCGGGAAGACGAACGAGGCGCGAGCCGGGAATCGTGTCGGCGAGCTTATCGGCGAACTTCGGACCGACCCACGGATCCTGATCGCCCCAGAGGATGAGCGTCGGCTGAGGCAGCGAGCCCAGCTCGGTCTCCTCCATGTCCTCGTCGTCGATCGAGCGCGCGAGCAGGAGGAGATGATTCAGGCCCTCCTCGCCCACGTACGGCGCCAGATATCGCGCGACGAGCTTGTCCGGCATGTTCCGCTCGTTCGCCACGCTCCGTCGCAGCACTTCGCCGAGGATCGGCGCCGCGCCGAGGATACCGCGCGAGGCGCGGAAGGCGAAGCGAGCCGTATTGCGCTGGAGCGTGGTCACGTCGTCCGCCGGCACCTCGTCGAGCGCGATCGGATTGACCAGCAGCAGCCGCTCGACCCGCTCGGGACGCGTCGACGCGAGACGCAGCGCGACCGCGCCGCCGAGGTCGATCCCGACCACCGTCGCCTTGGGAAGGCGCAGCGCCGTCAGCGCCCGGTCGACGAGCTCCGCCTGCGCGGCGATGCCGAAGTCCGCGTCGAAGGGGCGATCCGACTCACCGTAGCCGAACAGGTCCACCGCGAAGGCGGTGCGATTGGCCAGCGCGATCTCCGGCGCGATGTTCCGCCAGAGGAAGCTGGACGTGCCGAACCCGTGCAGAAGCACGATGGGCGCACCGCCGTGACCGTATCGCTCCACATGCATCGACCCGGGCCCGACGGGGATGCGCAGCAGATCGGCGTCGATGGGACGTCCTCCGAGATGGTGAAGTAGCGCGCGCGGCCGCGTCGGCCGCACCTCCGGGAGGCATCCTCGCCGGACGCAGCCGCGCGGTCAAGCCACCCCCGTGCCATGCACGGGACGCGCCGCTGTGACCGTAGCGCCCACGGGTACGTCATACTACAGTCCGCTGAGCGGTCTGCGGTCTGTGCCCCGTCGCCAAGTGGCGGCCGACCGCGGCCTGCTCCAACCCGGCGAACCACGACGATGAACACTGACGCAGTGCGAAAGCCAGGAATCCTGGCCACCGGTTGGCGCGACCTGACGCGCCCGCCCCGAGGACAGGAGCCGGCGCTCGATGCACTGCGTGCCTTCGCCGTGCTCGGCGTCATCTGCTCGCACTATGCGGCGCCCCAGTGGACGCATGCCGCAGGTGCAATCCCGCGCCTTGGCAACTCGGCCCCCTTCTACTTCGGGTGGACGGGCGTCGACCTGTTCTTCGTTCTGAGCGGACTGCTCATCGGACGTCAGCTCTGGCGCGAGATCGACGACACCGGCACGGTGCGCATCGGGCGCTTCCTCCTCCGACGGGGATTCCGCATCTGGCCCCTCTACTTCGTGGCGCTGACGTACGTGTCGCTCACGGCGGACACGGGGTGGGCCGACTGGGCGTTCCTGTCGAACTACCTCGGCGCGGTGTTCTCGCGAAGCTGGTCGCTCGCCACGGAAGAGCAGTTCTACATCATCGTGCCCCTCGTGCTCCTGATCAGCACGCGCGTGCTGACGCTTCGGAACCAGATGTGGGTGGTGCTCGCGCTGCTCGCGAGCGTTCCCGTCGTCCGGGTCGTCACGCGCGCGCGGCTGCTGGCTCTTGGCCTTCCGCCACAAGCGCTCGCGGACAGGATGCAGTATCCCATCCATCTGCACTGCGAGCCGCTGCTGATCGGACTGCTGATCGCGCTGTTCTCGATCACCCGACCCGAGTGGTTCACGAAGAAGGCGCCAGGGCAGCTCGCATGGCGCGCCTTCGCCGTCATGCTGGCCCTGACCGTGGCGGGTGGCCTGCTCGACTGGTACAACAAGAACATCTTCGCCTTCTTCGCGCTCGCGCTCATCTTCGGCGGGGCGACCTACTTCGTCATGGTCGACCGATCGTTGCTGACGCGGCCGCTCCACGCTCGAATCTTCTACCCGATCTCGCGGCTCTCGTACGGCATGTACCTGAACCACTTCGTGGTTTTCCCGGGTAGTACCGCATGGGTCGTCCGGCACGGCAGAGGACTGCCCACGACGTTCGTGTTCGTCAGTGGCCTGGTGCTCGCGGTGGCGATCTCCATCGCCGTGGCGGTGCTGACGTTCCTGCTGGTCGAGCAGCCATTCCTGCAACTTCGCGCGAGCCTGCTCGCGAACCGCGAGCGAGTCGTCGCGCCGACGCTCGAGCCAGCGGCCTGACGGACGCTTGCCGGGCCTCGTAACCGAAGCGATCCTTCGATAGTCCGCGGGGTAGGCATCGCGGATGCGGCGCCTTCGAGCGTGAACCGAAGTTGGTCGAGCGATGGATTCGGAGCAGACGTACGACGACGGGCGAGCCCGAAACCTCGAGCAGATCCTCCGCGCGCTGGCCGAGCGGATCCGGGAGCTCGATGAGCAGGGAACGCTCCTGGCGAACGCGAGCGAGCTGACCAAGCTGCTGGGCGAGGCACGTAGTGAGCTGTTCCACTACGAGGTCCGCGCCACCTACGACACACCGGAAGTGGCGGACAGCCGCCGCATCGTCAACGACGCCATCCAGCAGGCGGAACAGGGAACTACATGGCAAAAGAGCGAGTGGACGGAGGACGGGGACGACGCCCCGGAGTGGTAAACTCGGCCAAGCGAAGCGGACCGGGGCGGGGCTTCTGGCTCGCGCTCGGGGTCGTCGCGGTCATCGGGTTGGGCGCGCTGGGCTACGTGGCCAGCCGACCCAAGGTCACCGCGCGGACGATCGATCCGAATCTCCCGACGCTGAAGGCCCAGGGGTACCTGATCGGGAGTCCCTCCGCGCCGCTCGAGGTGACGGAGTTCGCCGACTTCGAGTGCCCGGGGTGCGGCCAGTTCGCGACGATCACCGAGCCCGACGTCCGCGCGAAGCTGGTCAACACCGGCAAGATCCGGATGCGCTTCATGGATTTCCCGCTGCCGATGCACCGGAACACCTGGGACGCGTCGCTCGCTGCCGCCTGCGCCAACGACCAGGGGAAGTTCTGGGAGATGCACGACGTGATCTTCCAGAACCAGGACCGGTGGAACGGCGAGGAGACGAGCCGGCCCCGTCCCGTCCTCGCCGAGCTGGCCAAGGGGCTCGGTCTCGACATGTCGAAGTACGGCGCGTGCATGGACAACGAGACGCACCGCGCGCAGATCCAGGCGAACCTGATGGAAGCGGAGCGCCGCGGCGTGAATCAGACGCCGACGTTCGTGATCGGCGACAAGCTCGTGCCGGGCGCGATCCCCTACGACCAGTTCAGGAAGCTGGTGGACGACGAGCTGGCGAAGTCGCCGGCGGCCAAGCCGGCGGCATCGGATAGCTTCCGGCCACTCGGCGACACCGCCGCCGCCGGGAAGGCCGGCGCGAAGTGAACAAGCGCATGCTGGTGGCGCTCGTGGCGCTCGCCGGCGTCTTCGTGGCGCTGTACCTCACGCTCTACAAGCTGGGCTACATCGGCACGCTCGCCTGCGCCGTCGGCTCCTGCGAGACGGTGCAGACGTCGAAGTGGGCGACCTTCCTCGGATTCCCGGTGGGCGCGTGGGGCGTGGGCTACTACCTCGTCGTGCTCGCGCTCGGACTCATCGGCCTCACGCCGCGCTACAGCGACACGCGGCGGCTGTCGGAGATCCTCGTCCTGATCACGGGCGTCGGTCTCCTCTTCTCGATCTGGCTCACCTGGCTCGAGCTGTTCGTCATCCACGCGATCTGCCAGTGGTGCGTCATCTCGGCGATCCTGGCGACGATCCTGTTCATCCTGAGCTGGCTCGACCTGCGCGAGCTCACGCACCTGGCGGAGGAGACGGCCGAGGAAGCCGCCGAACGGCTACGCGAGGGACGATTCGGCCGGGAGCTCCGGAATACGAGCGAGGTCGCGATCAGGGCGATCCGGAAAGACCGGTGAGTGGGTGAGTGGGTGAGTGGGTGAGTGGGTGAGTGGATTCACGGCCTCGGGACGCTTCTGCGCTCCGGGGCCGTTCTGCATTCACGCGTCACTCCGAACGAGCGCATGTCATGGGGACAGACCCCGGAGGGGTCTGACCCCTTCGCGAGTCGACGCGCTGTCATCCCGAGCGAGCGGAGCGAGTCGAGGGATCTGCACGTCCGCAGTCAGGCATCACTGCGCCGCAGTTTCACGCGGAGCACGCGGAGGATCGCGGAGGCGCGGAGAACTGCTCTCGGGGTCGAGCTCCGCGCACAGGCTCACCCGTCCTATCCATCCACGACCCCAAAGTCTTCAAGGGTCCGGTGGAGAGATCTCTCCACCCGCACGAAGCCATCCGGTCGTTTCCGGCTGATCCGGGGCAATCCGGGCTCGCGCCGTTGCTGAGCAAGCGGCAACGTCCAACGCTGTTCCGTGAACCCTGGCCGTTGTCCGCGTCTCCGCGCGAAACACCACGCTTCCGCGCCCTCGTGGCCAGTCGGCCGCGGAGGAGCGTCCGGAGGCCGGCGACTAATTCACCGACTCGCTGCGCTCAATCGCTCCAGAGCAATCCGCGCCGCCTCGGGCGCCGCATGCGAGTGCCGCGACAACTCCACCGACGCGATGCCGCTGAATCCCACTTCGTGCAGCGCGCGCATGATGTCGGGCCAGTCGAGTGAACCCTCGCCGATCTGCAGGTGCTCGTGCACGCCGTTCTTCGAGTCGTCGAGATGGACGGTGCGGAGGGCGGGGCCGTACTTACGAATCGCGTCGCCCGCGGAGATCGCCTCGGTGCAGGGGACGTGGCCGACGTCGAGGGTGAGGCCGAAGTCGGGGAGCGAAGCCGCGTCGCGCAGGCGTTCCCAGTCGCCGAGCGAGTTGACGAGATGCCCCGGTTC
>DASVNI010000075.1:0-1928 GCA_036383935.1 Gemmatimonadaceae bacterium
GGATATGACGGGTGAGCCTGTGCGTGGAGCTCGACCCCGAGAGCAGTCCTCCGCGCCCTCCGCGATCCTCCGCGTGCTCCGCGTGAAACTGCGGCGCAGCGATGCTTGACGGCAAAGTGCAGATCCCTCGACTCGCTACGCTCGCTCGGGATGACAGAGGTCGTTCCGCATCCCGCATCCCCTCATCCCCGCATCACCGCATCACCGCATCACCGCAACTTCAGCACCCTCTCCGCATTCCGGTGCGCGAACTTGTCCAGCACGATCGTCGGCAGGTTCAGCCCCTCCACCGTACGATGCCACCCACGCGCACTGCCGAGCGTGACCGTGTCCCCGCTCGCGTAGTAGCGCCACTGCTGCTCGAACGACGCCTCCAGCCCCGCGCGGGTCGTCGAGCCCTCGCCGAAGTCCGTCCCCCACATCACGCGGTTCTGATAGCGTAGGAAGAAGTCGCGCACCTTCGGCGTCGGCTGCATCGCCAGATCGTTGATCCGCGCGGCCGTCTCGACGTAGAGGTTCGGGTACGCGTCGAGCCGCTTCCCCACCTCGTCGACGTCGTACTCCAGGCTCGCCAGGTGCATCGCGACGATCGTCAGTCGTGGGTTGCGCGCCACCCACCGGTCGCGCGCCGCGATGATTGCCTCGTGGCGCGGGATCTCGGGATGCACGTACGCGTGGTACTGCGGATTGTTCGTGTAGTACCAGAAGTGCGGGCTCGCTTCGTTGAGCGGCTGCCACGCCGCCAGCGGCTCGCCGATGTGCGCCATCACCGGGATGTGCTGCTCGGCGAGGAAGTCCCAGATCGGCTGGAAGCGCGGATGATCGATCTGCACGAACATCCCGCGGTCGTCCTTCAGCTCCATGCCGATGTCCTTCCACACTTTCACTCCCTTCGCCCCCGCCGCGATGTCGGCGCGGAGCTTCGCGATCGTCGTCGCGACGAAGTCCGGCTCGTTGAACCGGAAGGGATCGAAGGTCGTGACGAGGAAGAACCGATCCGGATGCGCCGCCTGCAGCGCACGGAAGTCGCGCCACTTCTCGTCGATCTTCCGGTCGCTGCCGGTGACGTTCACGAGCACCGCGCGCACGTTCCAGTCCGTCAGCGCCGCCAGGAGCTCGGGCGAATCCGTGCGGTAGTGCGCATGGACGTCGATCTTCGGGATGGCGCGCAGGCCGGCCGTGGGCACGGGGGCCGCGACGTCGCGGTGCACCGGGCGCACGGAGCACGCCCCGACGAGCAGCAGTCCGGCGGCGAGACAGCGTGAGCGCGGCGGTATCGGAAGCATGGATGCGGCGTCCTTCTGGTGAGGCGACGTCGAGGTGTCCGTCCTCCTGACAATCGGCTGCCCGTCGCACGAGATTTCAAGGCGCCCATGCCCCTCCTCCGCCCCGCACACCGTCTCTCGCTCGCCGTCGCGCTCGCGACGGTGACGCCCCTCCCCGCGCACGCGCAGGGTCCGGCCGCCGCGGCCGCACCGCGTCCGGCCACCGCAGCCGCGCAGACTCCGGTCACCGTGAGCGCGCCGCGTCCCGTCGCGCGCACGGTCCGCAAACCGCTCGTGGCGACCGGACCCGTCACACCGGCGCGGCTCGAGAATCCCCTCGACGGCGAGTGGCTCCAGAACGGCCGCGACTACGCGAACACGCGCTTCTCGCCGCTCACGCAGATCACCGGCGCCAACATCGCGCAGCTCGCCCCGCGCGCCCTCTTCCAGCTCGAGATGCCGCAGCCCGGCGCGGGCGCGGAAGCCACCCCGGTGGTCGACGACGGACGCCTCTTCGTCACCACCGACTTCGACGTCGTCACCGCGTTCGACCTGCGCTCACACAAGCGCCTCTGGCGTTACGAGCCGAGGCTCGGCGTCGCGAAGCCCTGCTGTGGCCCCGTCAACCGTGGCGTCGCGCTCGGGCACGGCATGGTCTTCCTC
>DASVNI010000076.1:0-12766 GCA_036383935.1 Gemmatimonadaceae bacterium
GAAGCGCCGTAGGGAGGAGCGACCTTGGTGGATATGCGGAACTCCGACCGAAGGCGCGAAGCGCCGTAGGGAGGAGCGACCTTGGTGGATATGCGGAACTCCGACCGAAGGTGCGGAGCGCCGTAGGGAGGAGCAATGTCCAACTGGGCGTCAGTCGGCCGACGGCTGCCGCGTCGAGAGCTCGTTGAACGGCCCGGCCTCGGTCCGCACCACATCGGGCGCTCTGCCCCACGAATCGGCGAGCAGCCGAACGTGCGTCGCTCGTACCTCGCCATGGGGACGGCGCTGAATCCACCGTCCGTCGGCGCCGAGGTCCCATGCCTGCCGATTGTCCTCCAGACACGCCGCGAGCAGGCTGCGCAGACGCTCCTGCAGCGCCGGCGTCTCCACCGGTACCACTGCCTCGACGCGTCGCACGAAGTTGCGCGGCATCCAGTCCGCCGAGCCGATGTACAGCTCGTCCTGGCCGCCGTTCAGGAAATGCCAGATGCGTGAGTGCTCGAGGAAGCGCCCGATGATGCTCATCACGCGAATGCGATCGCTCACTCCGGGCATTCCTGGCCGGAGGCAGCAGATGCCACGCACGATGAGATCGATCTCCACGCCGGCCTGCGACGCGCGATAGAGCGCGTCGATCACGTCGGGGTCGACGAGCGCGTTCATCTTCCCGACGATGCGCGCGCGCCGGCCGGCGCGCGCGTGCTGACACTCCCGGTCGATCAGCTCGAGGAACCGCTCCTTCATGTTCGCCGGCGCGACGAGCAGCTTGCGGTACAGGCGCTGGCGCGAGATCCCCGTGAGCGAGTTGAACAGATCGCTCACGTCGGCGCCGATCGACGGGCTGCAGGTGAACAGGCCGACGTCGGTGTACTGTCGCGCCGTGCGCGAGTTGTAGTTGCCGGTGCCGATGTGCACGTAGCGGCGGATGCCGTCCGGTTCGCGCCGGACGACCATCGCCGTCTTCGTGTGCGTCTTGAGCACGGCGGAGCCGTACGCGACGTGCACACCGTAGTCTTCCAGCGTGCGCGCCCAGGTGATGTTGTTCGCCTCGTCGCCGCGCGCCTTGAGCTCGATCAGCACCGCGACCTGCTTGCCCCGCTCCGCCGCTTCGGTGAGGGCGCGCACGATCGCCGTGTCCCCCGACGTGCGATACAGCGTCAGCTTGATCGCCAGCACCTGGTCGTCCGTCGCCGCGCTCTGCAGGAATCGCTCGACGCTGGCCGAGAACGAGTCGAAGGGGTGGTGGACGAGGATGTCGCGCTCGCGGATGACATCGAAGATCGAGCGCTGCGGATCCCGCAGCTCCGACGGCACGTTGCTCGTGAAGGGCGGATCGCGCAGCTCGGGCATGTCGAGGTCGGAGATCTCCATGAGGTCGGAGAGGTCGAGCAGATGTCCTGCCTCCTCGATGTCCGCCGCGCTGAGCGTGCTCGCCGCCGGAAGATCCGCGTCCCGTAGCTCTTCGAGCAGGAGGGTGCGCAGATGCGCCGGCATGTCGTCCTGCACCTCGAGCCGGATCACCTCGCCGAACCGCCGCTCGAACACCTGCTCCTCGATCGTCGCCAGCAGGTCTTCCGGCTCCTCGAGGTTGGTGAACTCGAGATCGGAATAGCGCGTGACCCTGAACGCGTACCAGCCGGCGATCTCCATCCCGGGAAAGAGCGCCTCCAGGTTCTCCCCGATCACCTGCTCGAGCGGCACGAACTCGTGTGCCCGACCGGGCACCGGCACCCAGCGGCTGAGGCGCTTCGGCACTTTCACGCGCGCGAAGTGCACCGTGCCGAGCTCGGGATCGCGTACCTCGACCGCGAGCGAGAGCGAGAGGTTCGAGACGTACGGGAAGGGATGCCCGACGTCGACCGCGAGCGGCGTGAGCACGGGAAAGATCTGTGCCTCGAACTGCTCGTCGATCGTGCGCCGCTCCGCCGGCGTCAGATCGCCCATCCCGACGATGCGCACGCCGTGCGGAGCGAGCTCCTCGAGCAGCGTCCCCAGGCAGCGTCGTCGGTCTTCCAGCAGGTGGCCGACGCGCTCCTTGATGACGGCGAGCTGGTCGGAGATGGCCAGCCCGTCCGGCGTGGCGTGCACGATCCCCGACGCGAGCTGCCGGCGCAATCCGCCGACGCGCACCATGAAGTACTCGTCGAGGTTGCTGTTGAAGATCGAAAGGAACTTGAGGCGCTCCAGCAGCGGCACGCGCCCATCGGTCGCCTCGTGCATGACACGGGCGTTGAACGCGAGCCAACTCAGCTCGCGGTTCAGGTAGAGCGCTTCGGTGGGCGCGTGCTCTGGCATCGGGACTCCGGGGTCTTCCTTGATGCTACTTGATGGAATCCACGCGCGTCAGCAGCGCCGTCCGCATCGCCTCCGGAAGGGGCGCATAGTCCAGCGCCGACTCCATCCCCTGCCCTTCCGTGAGCGCCCACCGAAGAAAATCCGTCAGCTTCTTCCCCTTCGCGGCATCGGCCTGCTTCACGTAGGCGATGATCCAGGTGAAGGACGAGATCGGGTACGCACCAGCGCCCGGTGCATTGACGATCGAGATGCGGTAGTCGGTGTTCGGGAGAAGCTTGCCCGCCGCCCCGGCCGCCGCCGCCGTGACCGACGCGATGCTCGGCGCCACGAACTCTCCGTTCGCGTTCTTCACCGCGGCCATCGACATCTTGTTCTGCGTCGCGTAGGCGAGCTCGACATACCCGATCGCGCCGGGAGTCTGCTTGACCTGTCCGGCGACCCCCTCGTTCCCCTTGGCACCGAGCCCGACGGGCCACTGGACCTCCTTCCCCTTCCCTGGCTTCGCGGCCCAGGCTGGGCTCACGCTTGCGAGGAAGTCGGTGAAGACGTAGCTCGTGCCCGAGCCGTCGGAGCGATGCACGACGAGGATGTCCGTGGCGGGCAGCTTCGCGCCCGGGTTGAGCGCCGCGATGCGGACGTCGTTCCACTTCGTGATCTGGCCCTGGAAGATCGCCGCGATGACGTCGCCCGTCAGCTTCAGCGGCGCGCCGAGGTCAGGCAGATTGTAGACGATCACGACCGCGCCGAGCGCCGTCGGGATGTGCAGCACCGTTCCGCCCTTCGCCTTCGCCAGCTCGGCGTCCGACATCGGCGCATCGGATGCACCGAAGTCCACCGTCTGCTCGGACAGCTGGCGAATGCCGCCGCCGGAGCCGATCGACTGGTAGTTGATCTTCACCCCGCTCTTCGTGGCGTAAGCGTCGAACCACTTCGAGTAGAGCGGATAGGGGAAGGTCGCGCCGGCGCCGGTCAGGTCCGCGCCGGAGGTGGTCGCCGTCGCGGGAGCCGCGCCAGCCGCGGTGTCCTTACCGGCAGACTTCGACGATTCCCCGCACGCCGAGACGAAGGCGAGCGCGGCGAGCACGAGCATCGATCGCTGCATGAGTCCTCTGAGGTCTGAATTCAGCGGATAAGCTGCGCCCGTTCACCCGCCCGTCGGAGAGTGAGGCAGAGATCGTGACACGATCGCGACAAACCCCGGAGTCGGGGTCAGACACCGGGGTCAGAACCGGAGGGTTCTGACCCCTTTGGCGCCTTTGGCGTGCCCCCTTTGGCGTAGGCCTCCCCTTCGACTCTCAAACGAGGAACGGCCCCGGGAGGCAGACGCGTCCCGAGGCCGTGTAGTCTGTGCACCCCTCAGCCCCGCTACAGCGGCCGGACCGCGTTCAGGATCCAGTAGCAGACCGCCGCGATGGAGCCGGCCGCCGGGATCGTCAGGATCCAGGCCCACACGATCCGCCCCGCCAGCCCCCAGCGCACCGCCGACAGGCGGTTCGTCGCGCCAACGCCGACGATCGAGCCGGTGATCGTGTGGGTGGTGCTCACCGGGATGCCCCAGTGGGTCGCGAGCTGGATCGCGATGGCACCTCCAGTCTCGGCGGCGAAGCCGCCGATCGGACGCAGCTTCGTGATCCGCGACCCCATCGTGTGCACGATCCGCCACCCGCCGAACAGCGTCCCGAGGGAGATCATCGAGTACGCCCCGACCTCGACCCAGCGCGGGATCGTCTTGAAGTCGGTCACATAGAGGTAGTGCATCCAACCCGTCGTCCCCGCGAAGTGCGACTTGGTGGCGACGAGAAGGCCGAGGACGATGCCCATGGTCTTCTGCGCGTCGTTGCCACCGTGCGAGTACGACAGCATCGCGGAGCTGAGGAGCTGCGCCGGCCGGAAGACGTGGTCGACGCGGGCCGCGCTGAGACGGCGGAAGACCCAGTAGCAGGCCACCATCAATCCGAAGCCGGCGAGGAATCCGACCAGCGGCGAGATCACGATGAAGGTGAGCGTCTGCACCCACTTCGGTCCCCAGAGGATGGCGCCGGTGCCCGCCTTGGCCATCGCCGCTCCGGCATAACCACCGATGAGCGCGTGCGACGAGCTGCTCGGGATGCCGTAGATCCAGGTGATGACGTTCCAGCAGATCGCGCCGAGCAGAGCGCCGAGGATGACGTGCGGGTCGACGATGCTCTGCTCGATCATGCCGCCGCCGACCGCCTTCGCGACGGCGACGCTGCCGGTGAACAGCGCGGCGAAGTTGAAGGTCGCGGCCCAGAACACCGCCGCGAGGGGACTGAGGACGCGGGTTCCCACGATCGTGGCGATGGAGTTCGCCGAATCGTGAAAGCCGTTGCTGAAGTCGAAGATGAAGGCGATCGCGATGATCGCGACGACGTACCAGACCACGGCGTCAGGCGTTCTTGATGGAGATGCTGTGTACCGCGTTGGCGACGCCCATGCACTGATCGATCGCGGTCTCGAGGCTCTCGTACACCTCCTTCCACCGGATCACCTCGAGCGCGTCGGGCGAACCGGAAAAGAGAGCGCCGACCGCGTCGTGATAGATCGCGTCTCCCTCCTCCTCCAGCCTCTTGATATGGCTCGCCTGCGTTGCCACCTGCGCCGGCGACTTGATCGCCTTGACCGCCGTGGCGATGTGCTCCGCCGCCGCGCAGATCACCTGCGACATCCGCTTCGCCGGCTCGCGCACCTCGTTGATGTGCAGCATGACGACGCGCCGCGCCGTGCCGTCCAACCGGTCGATCACGTCGTCGAGGCGAGAGGCGAGCTGATGGATGTCCTCGCGATCGATCGGCGTGATGAAGCTCTTGTCGATCCGGGTGTTGATGGAGAGGGTCAGGACGTCCGCCTGATGCTCGACGTCCTTGATCTGCTTCACCAGCTCCGCCGTCCGCTGCGGAGCGGCGAAGAGTTGATTCAGGAGATCCGCCGCCGTCTTGAGGTGATCCGCCAATTGATTGAAGAGATCGAAGAACTGCTCATCGCGCGGGATCAGGCGGTTCAGCATGCGGTCCGGGTCCAGGTGAAAGCCTGCAAAAGTTACCCGGGCGTCGGGGGTGGGGCAAATAGGTGAGTTTGGTGAGTTAGTGGATGGGTGAGTTGGAAACGACAACGGCCCCGGGAAGCCAGCGCCTCCCGAGGCCGTACGACTCACTCACTCACCAGTTCACTGTTGTTCGGGGATGCTCGATCTCGCGGATCTCCGCGCGCTTGGCGACGAGGCGCCGGTTCTCGAACAGCTTGATGAGAATGACGCCGGCGAGGAAGCCGCCCACGTGCGCCCATACCGCGACGCCCCCCGACACGTCCGGTCGCATCCGCGAGATCTGCGGCAGCCCGGCGAGCACCTGTAGGAAAAACCACCACAGGAGCACGAGCCACGCCGGGATGGCGAACACCTTGAAGAAGATGACGAAGATGAAGAGCATGTTCACGCGCACCCTCGGATAGAGCACGAGGTAGGCGCCCATCACCCCGGAGATCGCACCCGACGCGCCCACCGTCGGCACCGGCGATGCCGG
This sequence comes from Gemmatimonadaceae bacterium, assembly GCA_036383935.1. Taxonomy (GTDB): domain Bacteria; phylum Gemmatimonadota; class Gemmatimonadetes; order Gemmatimonadales; family Gemmatimonadaceae; genus AG11. The sequence goes on from DASVNI010000076.1 coordinate 5,835, forward strand.
ATCGACGAGGACGTGCGCGCCCGCGGCCACGAGCCCGCAGAGCAGGTAGAAGACGAGAAAGCGGCCGGGCCCCATGCTGTCTTCGATGTTGTTTCCGAAGACCCAGAAGAACAGCATGTTGCCGAGCAGGTGCCCCCAGCTCCCGTGCAGGAACATCGAGAGGATGGGGGTGAACTTGTTGATCGGCGAGTTGTCGACGACGCACGCCAGGTTGTCCCCGATCGGCACCTCCATCCCCAGGCGCGCCTGGTGCGTCAGCTCGCCCGGCACGAGACCGAGGTCGCACACCGACCTGGGAAGGGCGTCTCCGGTGCCCGCTCCCTGCACCGTCATCCAGACGGCAACGGTCACCCCGATGATGAGCCAGGTCATCCACGGGGTGCGGAGGGTCGGGTTCTCGTCGCCGAGAGGGATCATGGTAGGGTCGGAGCCAGTGCAGAAGCTAGTCCAGCGTGGAAGGGGCCGATGCTCGGGCCCAGGACCACTCTTCTTGTGCGGCCACCGCCGGGCGAACAGCTTCGCCCCCATCGCGCGGGCCACCCCGGCCCGTCGCCCACGTCGTCGACGACCGCCATCATGCCTCGACTCTCGAGCCGCCTCGCCCCGCTGTTTGCTGGTGTGTTGTTCCTCGCTGCATGCGGGGAGGAGCCCACAGTGCCCATCTCACCCGCCACCGTGACGCCGCAATTCGCCGCCGGGGGCAACGGGAATGGCAACGGCCCCTCGTCACTCGATCTCGTCGAGGACGATTACGCACTCGGCCTGCTCGACAAGGACAACGCCAACCGCTACCGCGAATACGCCGTCTCGGCGCCCAACAAGCTGCCGCAGAAGTACCAGTCCAGCGTGCGCGGGAAGGACGCGACCTACTCCATGGTGCAGATGGCGAAGGAGTGGGCGTCGCTCTCCGCGCAGACGCGCAAGGAGATTCGTGATCTGCGCGCGAATGGTTTCGGGAACCTCAAGGAAACGGTCCAGACCGCGCACTTCGTGCTGCACTACACCACGCAGGGCGATTGGGCCGTCGCCACGCAGGACGCCGATCACAACGGCATCCCGGATCTGATCGACGCGTCAGCCAGGAGCTGGGAGGAGGTCTACCAGCGCGAGGTCGGGCAGCTCGGGTATCCGGCACCCAAGCTCACCGTCGCCGCCGACGGCACCGTGTCCAACAAGTTCCACGTGTACTTCAAGGACATGCCGTACTACGGCTACACGGTCCCGGAGAACGTCGAGTACGCGCCGGTGAACGGCTTCCCCTCCGGCACCGCATCGGCATGGATCGTCGTGGAGAACGACTTCGCCGGCTTCCCGCCGAATGACGAGGACGTGACGGGACTCGAGCCGGTGCGCACGGGCGCGCTCAAGGTGACGCAGGCGCACGAGTTCATGCACGCGCTCCAGTTCAATATCAACGTCTACCAGTCCGGATGGCTGATGGAGTCGCACGCGACGTGGGCCGAGGACGCCGTATACGACGGGATCAACGACTGGCACTGGTACATCAACCGATTTTTCGTGACCCCCAGCCTCCCCGTCTTCAATCGCTACGTCTACGGGTCGGCGCTCTTCCAGAACTGGCTGAGCGAGACGTACGGCGTCGACACGCCGAGAAAGGTCTGGAACGCGGCGCGCTCGATGAGCGCCGCCGACGCGATCAAGGCGGTGGCGTTCGGTGGAAGCTGGGAGCCGATGAAGGCATTCGCGTTGGCGGAGCCGACGCTGGGCATCAGCGACTTCACCACCGACAAGGCGTCGTCGATCATCCCTGACCCGGCGCGCCTGCTCCGCGCGACGCACAGCAGCTATCCGGTGAGTGTGTCGATCCCCGACGCGACGAAGCAGAAGCCGAACGACGCACCGTACGGTCTGGGTGCCAACTACGTCGAGTTCACCCCCGGCTCCACGTCCGGAACGCTCACCCTGACCTTCGACGGCGCCGATGGATTCGCCTGGCGCGTGTACGCGCTGGTGTACGGCGCGAAGAACGGCCCGAGCACGGTGCCGATGACGCTCGATGCAGGCTCGGCCGGATCGCTCGCGGTCAGCGGGTTCGGCAAGACGGCGACGCGCGTCGTGCTCGTTGCCACGATCGCCGACAAGCCCGGCGTCCAGGTTGCGTTCGCGTACGGTGCCTCGGTGGCGGCCAGCACCCTCGCGACGAAGTAGGATCAGGGGTCAGAGCCCCCAGGGCTCTGACCCCGCTTGCAGCGAAGCAGGCTGCCGGAAGGGCATCACCTGGCTGTCGTCGGTCAGGGTGTCAGGGAGAGCCGGAGCGAACCCGCTGATCGACTGTCATTCTGACGCGAGGCCATAGGTCCCGCTCTTGCCCCATCCTAGGGCGTCCGCGACAGCCATCCTGTCGCACCCATTCCCAACCATTCCGAGGAAGCAATGGCGGATAAAGTCATCGGCATCGACCTGGGGACCACGAACTCGGTCGTCGCCGTCATGGAAGGTGGCGATCCCGTCGTCATCCCGAACGCCGAAGGGGGGCGGACCACGCCCTCAGTCGTCGGTTTCACCAAGGACGGTGAGCGACTCGTCGGCCAGGTGGCCAAGCGTCAGGCGGTCACCAACCCGGCCAACACCGTGTTCTCCATCAAGCGCTTCATGGGCCGCAAGATGAACGAGGTCCAGGAGGAGCAGAAGCGCGTTCCATATAAAGTTCAGGGCGGCCAGAACGACGTCGCCACCGTCGAGGTCCAGGGCAAGCGCTACACGGCGCCCGAGGTCTCGGCGATGATCCTGCAGAAGATGAAGCAGACGGCGGAGGACTACCTCGGCCAGCCGGTCACCAAGGCGGTCGTCACCGTCCCCGCTTACTTCAACGACGCGCAGCGTCAGGCGACGAAGGACGCCGGCAAGATCGCCGGACTCGACGTCCTGCGCATCATCAACGAGCCCACCGCAGCGGCGCTCGCGTACGGCCTCGACAAGAAGAAAGACGAGAAGGTTGCGGTGTTCGACCTCGGCGGCGGCACGTACGACATCTCGGTCCTCGAGCTCTACGATGTAGAGGGCTCGCGCCAGTTCGAAGTGAAGTCGACGAACGGCGATACGCACCTGGGCGGTGACGACTTCGACCAGCGCGTCATCGACTGGATCGTCGGCGAGTTCAAGCGCGATCAGGGGATCGATCTCTCGAAGGACCCGATGGCGCTCCAGCGCCTGAAGGAGGCGGCGGAGAAGGCGAAGATGGAGCTGTCGAGCACGAACTCGACGGACATCAACCTCCCCTTCATCACGGCGGACCAGAGCGGCCCCAAGCACCTCAACTATCAGCTCACCCGCGCGAAGTTCGAGCAGCTCGTCGATGACTTGATCGCTCGTACGCTCGAGCCGATGAAGAAGGCGCTCAAGGACGCGGGTCTCGAGCCCAAGGACATCGACGAAGTGCTGCTCGTCGGCGGTTCAACGCGTATTCCGAAGATCCAGGAAGAGGTCAAGAAGTTCTTCGGCAAGGATCCGAACAAGGGTGTGAACCCGGACGAGGTCGTCGCCATCGGCGCCGCGGTCCAGGGGGCGGTGCTCACCGGCGAGCAGAAGGACGTGCTGCTGCTCGACGTCACCCCGCTCTCGCTCGGTATCGAGACGCTGGGCGGCGTCACCACCGTGCTCATCCCGCGCAACACGACGATCCCGACCAAGAAGTCGGAGACGTTCTCGACGGCGGATGACAACCAGACGACCGTCGAGATCCATGTGTTGCAGGGTGAACGTGAGCTGGCCAGAGACAACCGTACGATCGGCAAGTTCCAGCTGACGGGGATTCCGCCCGCTCCGCGCGGTATGCCGCAGGTCGAGGTCACCTTCGACATCGACGCGAACGGCATCCTCCACGTCGGTGCCAAGGACAAGGCGACGGGCAAGGAGCAGAAGATCCGCATCGAAGCCTCGAGCGGGCTCTCGGACAACGAGATCGACCGCATGGTCAAGGACGCCGAGAAGAACGCCGAAGAGGACAAGAAGCGTCGCGACGAGATCGACACCCGCAACCGCCTCGACAGTATGACCTACGAGGTGGAGAAGAACGCCAAGGAGTGGTCGGACAAGCTCCCGGGCGATCTGAAGACGCGGCTGGAGGCCTCGGTGGAGCGTGCCCGGAAGGCGCTCCGCGGCGACGACATGAACGAGATCCGCGCGGCGCAGGAGGATCTGAGCAAGACCTTCGGCGAGGCCGGTCAGTCGTTCTACGCACAGAGCCAGGGCGCGCCGGAAGCGAGCCAGGGTGGTGCGGAGGCCGGCACGGCCCAGGGCGACGGCGCCCCGGGCAAGCCCGCGGACGACGTCGTCGAAGCGGACTACGAGATCGTCGACGAGGCCAAGAAGTAACCGCGGAAAAGGCCGAGTTCAGCAGCAAACGAAGCGGGCGTCCCGCGTGTCTCATCTACAGGGAACACAGGGCGCCCGCTTTGTATAGTAAGGGTAGCAGCTCGAGGAACTTACACCGGTAGGAACAGCCAGCATGCCATCCAGTCTATCCCGTGCCCGCCTCGGCGCCGCGGTCGTTACGGCGTTCGTCTGCGGCCTCCTCTTCGCCTCGGGGTTCGATCTCGCGCGCCTCGGCTTCGCCCAGGACGGCAAGGCAGCCAAGGTCGCCTCGTCGCAGGTCGAGTCGCTGGCTCAGACGGGGAGCGCCTTCGAGGCCATCGCCGACCATGTGACGCCGAGTGTCGTATCGATCCAGACGACGCGGATCACGAACGCCCGTCAGCGCGGCAGCGGCCGCCCGGACATCGAGGAGTTCTTCCGCAACTTCCAGCCGCCCACGCAGCAGCGTGAGCCGCAGGAGGCGAGCGGCACCGGTTTCGTCGTATCGAAGGACGGCTACATCCTCACCAACAACCACGTCGTCGCCGACGCGGACAAGGTGACGGTCACACTGCTCGACAAGCGCACCTTCGACGCGAAGGTGATCGGCCGCGATCCGACGACCGACGTCGCGGTGATCAAGATCGACGGCGAGAATCTTCCCGTCGCGACCCTCGGCGACGACAACAACGCGCGAGTCGGACAGTGGGTCGTGGCGATCGGCAACCCGCTCGGTCTCGACTTCACCGTCACGGCGGGGATCATCAGCGCGAAGGGACGTCCGCTGACAGGGCTGCTCGGCAATCGCGGCTACGAGATCACCGACTACATCCAGACCGACGCGGCGATCAACCCGGGGAACTCGGGTGGTCCGCTGGTCAACATCCGCGGTGAGGTCATCGGCATCAACAGCGCGATCGCCAGCAGCACGGGCTTCTACGCCGGCTACGGGTTCGCCATCCCGGTGACGCTGGCGAAGCAGGTGATGGACGACCTGATCAAGTACGGCAAGGTGCGTCGCGCCGTGATGGGCGTGTCGATCATGGGAGCCACCGCGGCCGATGCGAAGGCGGCGGGGATGAAGGAGGTCACCGGAGTCTTCGTCCGTGCGTACAACACCGACGAGTCGGGCAACAGCCCGGCGAAGGAGGCCGGGGTGCAGCCGGGCGACGTGATCGTCGCGGCGGACGGCAAGGCGACCGACCGGGTCAGCACGCTCCAGCGAATCATCCGGGGCCACAAGCCGGGCGACGTCGTGACGCTCGATGTGATGCGCTTCGGCGAGAAGAAGTCGTTCAAGGTGAAGCTCATCGAGGCCTCCGATCAGTCGCAGGTCGCGTCCGCGGACGATCAGGAGTCGGAGACGCAGCCGGCCGCTGCAACCGAGAGCCGCCGGTTCGACAAGCTCGGTATCACGGTCGAGCCGGTGTCACCGGCACTCGCCTCCCGGACGCGGATGTCGGAAGCCTATCGTCGCGGGCTCATTGTGAGCGACGTGAACGTGACCGGGCCGGCGCGTGGAAAGATCTCCGCGGACAACACCATCCTGCTGCAGGTGCTCAATCCGGCGCCGCGCCGCGACCTGCACTCGGCGGCGGACCTCGACGCGGTGCTCGCTCGGCTGCGGAAGGGGGACGTCGTGACCTTCCTCGTGTACGACGTACCACAGGGCCCGAAGGATGGTGGGCAGACGCACGCGGTGTCGCTGGAGGTCGGGCAGTAGAGGGCGCGCCGTAGGCGCGTGGTTGTCAGTTCACGGTTGTCAGTTCACGGTTGTCGGTTCACGGCCGGCCTCGGGCAGCTCCTGCGTCTCGAGGCCGGCCGTCTACCGTTATCCGAGAACCGAGAACCGAAAACCGCAAACCGTGTCCGACTAACCCCTCTCCCCGCGAACCGATACCTTGCACTGCGTCAGCGGGAGTGGCGGAACTGGTAGACGCAGCAGACTTAGGATCTGCCGCCTCACGGCATCCGGGTTCGAGTCCCGGCTCTCGCATGGGCTATTCACGCAGCAGGACGCCCTTAGTGCTGTGCGGTCCTGACCCGTGACCAAACGGGCACGCCAGGGGTATTGTGTGACATGACGGCAATTGCTCCGATGTCGGAGCTGCGCTGCCCGAACTGCGCCCACGCAGAGCTGCTCCCCATGCCGACCGACGCCTGCGTCGTGTTTCACCGATGCAGCGGGTGTGGCTCGCTCCTGCGCCCGAAAGAGGGCGACTGCTGCGTGTTCTGCTCCTATGGATCGGTGCCCTGCCCTCCCGTACAGCAGGAAGCGCACGTAAGCTCCTGTGACCGCTGCGCTGACGCCTGAGCGCGCGCTGCCAATCCCGCCACGGGCCGCTGGCCCGCCGCCGTCGAGCTGGAGCTGCTGATGCGCCGAATCGTCGCCCTACTCGTTCTCGCCACCCTCGCCGCCTGCGGCGGTGGATCGGATGCCACCGCGCCGTCGAACCAGACGCCGGCCGCGACTTTCACCGGCACCTTTGTCCTGCAGACGTTGAACGGCAAGCCGCTTCCATACACGTCGGGCTCCCTCGCGGGCGACTACATCACGACGCGGAGCTACAGCTTGACGATCAGCGCGGGTGGTAATTGGACTTCGGCGACGAGCACCG
>DASVNI010000077.1:0-2357 GCA_036383935.1 Gemmatimonadaceae bacterium
GGTATGCGGGTATGCGGGTATGCGGGTATGCGGGTATGCGGGTGTGCGGGTGTGCGGGTGTGCGGGTGTGCGGGTGTGCGGGTGTGCGGGTGTGCGGGTGTGCGGGAATGCGAGAATGCGGGAATGCGAAGCAACGTTCTGTCGTCCCGAGCGAGCGTAGCGAGTCGAAGGATCTGCACCTGGGCTCATCTCCAAGGTGTACGTGCGGAATTATGAGGCGGGGCCGTTAGCCCGCTCTTAGCCAGGGATTAGCTGCCTCCGCCCTTCGGCTTTCGGGCGTCGACGATGATCGGCTGCACGACGCGCGTGCCGACCGGCGCGACCCAGACTTCGAGCACCAGCTCGCCAACGCGCTGCGGCACGTAGAGAAAGTCCGCCGTCTGGCCCGGGCCCATCTCGATCTGCGCGATGCCGGGCGTCTGCAGCGCGGCGGGCAGATCCGCGCCGTCGCGGGCGATCGGCGTCCAGCGTGCGACGACCGCCGAGTCGTCGGAGAGCCGGAACTTCAACAGCTCGTCGCTGTGGATGCTGACGATGCGGAGCCGGTTCGTGTCGCCGACGGTCATGTGGATCGGTCGCGCGACGCGCTTGCCGTTCACGAGTGCGAAGGCGGGGCCGTACTTGTCGAACATCGGCACGCCGCCGCCACCGCCGACGATCACGTGGTCGCGTGTCGTGTCGCGCGGGCCGTCGGTCACGACGATCGCGCCATACATCCCCGAGCCGATCTGGCGCAGCTCGCTCAGGTGCGAGTGATACGGGAAGGTGCCGCTGCGCGGCGGGGTGAACTCGGCGGCGAACGAATCGCCGGGTGCGATGGGCGGGAAGATGTGCGCGCCGTCGCCGCTGAAGTTCGGCACACCGTCGGGAAAGCTCTCGATCTCGAGCCCGTGCCAGTGCACACCGGTGTACTCGTCCATCGCGTTCTTCACGAGGATGCGTACGGGCTCGCCGCGTCGCAGCTCGAGCACCGGTCCGGGCACCTTGATGTCGTTGGGCGACGGTAGCGAGTCGCCCTTCTGCAGCGCGAAGCCGTAGGCGGTCTGGAAGCCGGCGAGGGAGTTGGGCCGCTTCAGCGCGACGAGCCTGATCGTGCGACGCTCGACGGCGACGGGCGCGTGGTATCCCGGTGAAGGCGTCACGTGCAGCCCGATCACGAGACCGTGCATGTCGTGCCGGCCCGGCGAATCGTGCTCGGCGTGCCGCGCCGACATCGTGTCCGCCGAGAGCTTCACCGTGTACGGATCGGGCGAGCCCTTCAGCGTGACGGCCGATCCCACGTGCGACGCGAAGTGGCAGTGGAAGACCCAGTTGCCCGGTGTCGTCGGCACCCACGCGATGTTCATCGTCGCGCCGATCGGCAGCGTCTGCATGTTCTGCAGGAACTGCTGCGCCGGCGGGACCGCACTGTCACCGCGCAGATCGCCGCGTCGCGTCACGCGATAGTAGAAGCCGTGCAGATGCAGCGGATGGTCGACGCCGGCGAGGTTGATGAACCGCCAGTGCACCGAGTCGCCCTGGGCGAGCGTGATGCGATCGTTGTGCGGCCACGCCTTGCCGTTGAACACGAGCGCGCTCTCGAAGGCGCGGTCGGGATACTCGTGGAACCACTCGCTCACGAGGAAGATGCGGTCGGTCGCCTTCGCCGGATCGGTGCCCGCCGGATCGACGATGAACGCACCGTGGAGCTGCGAGTCGAGCCAGAGACGGTCCCCGGGCGTCGTCACTCCCTTGAGCATCCCCCAGTACGCATGCGTGCCGACGGCGTCGAGTCGGAAGCTCAGCTCGCGCGTCGCGTGCGCGGCGAGCGTCACGGTGTCGTCGTCCGCTTTCAGCGATTGGCGGAAGCCGCTGAAGGTCAGCGCGGAGTCGGACTGATTGCGTAGTGTGAGGCGCACCGTCGTGCCGACAGGCGCGCGGAGCAGAGGACCGGGTACCTGCGGCGTCTTCCCCGGCTCGGCGAGGGCGAGGATGCGCACGACGGGATCGTCGGCGCCCTCCGGGCGATACCCCGCCTCGACGACGTCGAGCGCCAGGGTGAGAACACCTTTCGCGAGCCGGCCACCCGGCACGCGATTCTGATTGAAGTCAGCAACAGGTGCGTTCGCGACGGGCCTCGGCAGGGGAAGCCGAGGCGGCGGAGGAACGACCTGGTCCTGCAGCAGCGGAGCGGCGAGAGCCAGCACGGCGTGCAGCGCAACGAACGGCATCGTTCGATTGTCCTGGTGGGGTGATCAATGCTCGCCTTCCCCAGGAGAATGTCAACCGGAGTGAAGGGGAAATGAGGGAATGAGGGCGTGAGGGAATGAGGAACGGCCTCGGGACGCTTCGGCGCTCCGAGGCCGTTCCTCATTTCC
>DASVNI010000078.1:0-1696 GCA_036383935.1 Gemmatimonadaceae bacterium
GATGTAGGCATCGCCCGCCGCCGTACGCACGCGGGCGATGTCGCGCGACTGGCCAGGCACGAAGAACCCGCTCTCCGGAGCGCCGATCGGCGTGAACCCGCCGCGCCCATCGCCGCGGAGGACCAGCCCGTAGCTCGCCGCCATTCGGCCGATCTCCGGCTTGAACCCATCGAAGTTGCCGGCGAGCAGCAGATCGGTGTGGCCATCCCGATCGACATCCGTTGAAAGGATGCCGTACACTGGCGCGAGCTGCGCCTCGTCGGGAAGAGGCACGAGCGTGAACTTCCCGCCACCGTCGTTCCGGACCAGCGTCGTCGCGAAGGTGCGTGCACGCTTCACTACCGCGTCCGCCAGCTCCTCCTTGGTGAAGATCTGGTCGACCGTCTTCCCCGCGTACGACGCATAGGTCGGGAAGCGTGGCGCGAGCATCGGCAGGGCGCGCAGCAGGTCGTCGCGCAGCGGCACCGGACGACTGACTCCTCCATCGTACACGGAGAGAATCTGATCGTACGCGTCGTTGTGGTCGAAGTCCTTCGCGACCATCGTCACGGGCTCGCGCTTCGTCGCACGCAGGCGACCGTTCTCGCCGAGGTTGCCGACGATGAAGTCCACGCGCCCGTCGCCGGTGAAGTCGCCGGCGACGATGCGGTTCCACCATCCCTCGGTCGAGTCGAGGCTCGGCGCCGCGAGCTTCTGAAGCCGTCCGCCGCCCATGTTGCGGAAGACGGTGATCGGCATCCACTCGCCGACGACCACGAGGTCGAGTCGCCCGTCGCCGTCCACGTCGCGCCAGGTGGCATCGGTGACCATGCCGACGTGCTCCAGCTCCGGCGCGAGCTTCGCCGTCACGTTGGTGAAGTGGCCGCGCCCGTCGTTGTGCAGCAGAAGGCTCTGGGGATTGTCGCCATAGCGCCAGGGAACGACTCGCCCGCCGACGAACAGGTCGACCGCGCCATCGCCGTCGTAGTCCGCCGCCGCGACGCGCGAACCGGCCGATGATTCGGGGGGAAGCGCGTTCTCCGCCTTGCGCAGATGTCCGCGCCCGTCGTTGAGGTAGAGCCGATCCTGGAGCGGCGACGCACCTTCGGAGTACTCGCTCCCGCCGCTCACGACGTACAGGTCGGGCTTTCCATCGCCGTTCGCGTCGAAGAATGTCGCACCGACGTCCTCCGACAGTGAGTCGACGGCGAACACTTTGTCGTCCTGCGGCACGAAGGTGCCGTCGCGCCGCTGGATGAAGAGCCGGCCCGGCTGAAGCTTGGCGCCGCCGATGTAGAAGTCATCCAGCCCGTCGCCATTCACGTCGCCCACGGCAAGCGCCGGCCCTTCCGTCGAGAGCAGCTTCGGGATGAGCGGCTCGCGATCGAAGTCGACGAACTCGTTCTCGTGGTGCGTGAAGTCGATCGCCGCGGCGGTCGTCACGTCGGACAGCAGCGGAGGCGGTGCCGGCGGCGCAGGCGCTGGTGCCACGGCGCCGGACTCCGCGACGGTGACCAGCGTGTTCGCCGCGACGCCCGCCTGCCGGCTCTCCTTGCCGTTCGGCCACCGCACCAGCAGCGAATCCACCTTCGCGTGCGCGCCGAGCCCGAAGTCGAGGACGTAGTCCACACTCGACTGGAAGCCGCGCACCGGTGACTGCTCCTGCATGTAGCGATCGGGGCCGGCAAACAGGGTGACGCGCGCGCCGACCCCGAAC
>DASVNI010000079.1:0-4553 GCA_036383935.1 Gemmatimonadaceae bacterium
CTCCCTCGATCGCCGCCGGCCAGGAGCCCGACTGGGGCGCCGCGCGCAAGGAGACGCTGGAGCACCTGCAGGCGATGATCCGGATGAACACGGTGAACCCGCCGGGCAACGAGCTGCCGGTCGCGCGCTACCTCGACAGCACGCTCAAGGCGGCGGGGATCGAGACGCACCTCTTCGAGCCGGCGCCTGGCCGCGGCGCGCTCGTGGCGCGCCTCAAGGGCAACGGAAGCAAGCAGCCCGTGCTGATCATGGGGCACATGGACGTCGTCGGGGTCGAGCGCGCGCACTGGTCCGTCGACCCATTCGCCGCCGAGATCAAGGACGGCTACCTGTACGGTCGCGGCGCGATCGACGACAAGGGGATGCTGGCGGCGAACCTCGAGACGATGCTGCTGCTCAAGCGGAATGTGATCGACAGGGGCGGCACGCTGTCGCGCGACGTGATCTTCGTCGCCAACGCCGACGAGGAGCAGAGCGGCGAGTTCGGGATGGGATGGCTGATCGCGAACCACCCCGAGCTGATCAAGGCCGAGTTCGCGCTCAATGAAGGTGGACGGGTCCGCATCGTGGGAGGCAAGCGGTTGTACGTCGCGCTGCAGAACACGGAGAAGGTGCCGCACATGGTGACGGTGACGGCGCACGGGCCCGGCGGCCACGCGTCGATTCCGCTGGCGGGGAATGCGATCCTCCGGCTCGGCCGCGCGTTGGCGAAGATCTCCGACCATCGCGAGCCGGTACAGGTCAACCCGACGACGCGCGAGTTCTTCTCGCGCCTTTCGGCGGTCTGGCCGACGCGCGACGAGCGCGCCGCGATGGCCGACGTGGCGTCGAGCGACCCGCGTCGCGTGCAGCGCGGCGCGCGCGTCCTCGGCCGCACGGCCGTGTTCGACGCGGTGCTCCGCAACGGCATCTCGGCGACGATCATCCAGGGTGGAATTCGCGGCAACGTGATCCCGACGGACGCGACCGCGACGCTCAACATCCGTACGCTGCCCGGGCAGTCGATCGACAGCGTGGTCGCGCGGCTGAAGAAGGTGGTGAACGATTCGCTGGTGGACGTCACGATCACGTCGCGCGGCAAGGACGCGCCCGCGTCGGACTTTGCGTCGCCGATGTTCGCCGCCGTCCGTGAGAGTGCTGCAGCATTGGATCCGGATCTGATCACGGTTCCCTATCTCAGCACGGGCGCCACGGACAGCGCGCGGCTGCGCGCATGGGGGATGCAGGCATTCGGGTTGCTCCCTTTTCCGATGAACCAGGACGACGAGGATCGCATGCACGGCAATGACGAGCGCATCCCACTGGCGAGTCTCGAGTTCGGGACCAAGCTGGTGTACGGCGCGATCGCGCGAGTGGCACGCTGATGCCCACCGCACTCGTGACGGGCGCATCGCGCGGGATCGGACGGGCCATCGCGTCGCGTCTCGCGATCGACGGCTATGACGTCATCGCGGCGGCGCGGCACAAGCAGGAGCTCGATGAGGTGTGCGCCGAGATCACCGCGGCCGATGGCAGATGCCAACCGCTCGTGCTGGATGTGAGTGATCCGCAGGCTGTCGCCGCGACACTCATGACCGCCGAGGTGGACGTGCTCGTCAACAATGCGGGGGTCGGCCCGCTGAAGCCGTTCATGGAGACATCGGCCGCCGAATGGCAGCGCATGATCGACGTCAACGTGAATGCGCTGTATCACGTGACACGCGCGCTGCTTCCGGCGATGATCGAGAAGAAGTCCGGGCACATATGTACGATCGGCTCCATCGCGGGGCGTGGCGCGTTCGTCGGCGGGTCGTGCTACGCGGCGACGAAGGCGTTCGTGACGTCGTGGTCCGAGTCGCTCATGCTCGAGGTGCGCGAGCACGGGGTGAAGGTGTCGGTCGTGATGCCCGGCTCGGTGACGACGCACTTCAACGACCACGTGCCGTCGGACGAGGATGCGTGGAAGCTGAGCGCGGAGGACGTGGCGGACACGGTGGCCTACGTGGTCTCGACGCCGCCGAACATGCTCGTCCACCGCGCCGAAGTGCGCACGCTGACGGTGCCCCACGGCCGAGCTCGCCGATAAACATCTGGCCTAACGTGAGTTCCCTCACCATATTGGCGAGGTGAACAGGCCTACGCTCGTGCCAAGCGAGCGGCCACGCATCGTCGCGGAAAGCACCGAACCCGGACTGCGTGAGCTGATCGCGATCCGAGAGATCGTGCATGCCTTCCTCACGGCCGACCGGCCGGAGGAGGTGTTTCAGTTCGCGCTCGATCGGGTGAGCCCACTCGTCGGTGCGAGCTTCGCATGCGTGTATCTCGTCGACGGCGCGTCGGAGCTGATGCGACTCGCGGCGGTGCACAACTGGCCGGAGAAGTTCGCGCCCTTCCTCGGCGAGATGCGTGTGCGACTCGGCTTCGGGCCGAGTGGTGAGGCAGCGGCGGAACGACGCGTGATCGAGGTGCCCGACGTGATGGCCGATCCGTCGCTCGAGGATTGGGCCGAGGTCGCGCACGAGCTGGGATTCCGCGCGATCGTCGCGCTGCCATTGCAGACGGGCGACGGCGTGCTCGGCGCGGTCGCGTTCTACTTCGAGGGAGCGGGCGCGATCAGCCCGGAGACGCGCTCGCTGCTTCGCATGGTCGCCGATCAGATGGCGGCGACGGCGCAGAAGGCGCGACTGATCGAGGATCTGCGGCGCGCGAACGCAGCGCTCATCGACTCCAACGCGGAGCTCGAGCGGCAGTACGTCGCGCTGCTCGAAGCGCGACGCGTGAAGGACGAGTTCCTCGCCAACATCTCGCACGAGCTCCGCACGCCGCTCACCGCGGTGATGGGCTATCTCGCGCTGATGGACGAGGGGCTCGCCGGCCCGGTGACGGACGAACAGCGCCGCACCCTCTCGCAGGTGAAGACGTCGAGCCAGCACCTGCTCGATCTGATCGGCGACCTGCTCGAGCTGACGACGCTCAAGCGCGGGGGCCTCGAGATCAAGGCCGCGGCGTTCGACATCCGCGATCCGCTGCACGACGCGCTTGCGTCGACGCGTGGGCGGTCGGACTCCGTCGGGCTGCGCGTGCGCGAGCCGGATCAGCGGATCCTCATGGTGAGCGACCGGCGCAAGATCGCGAAGCTGCTCGTCGCGCTGCTGAGCAACGCGTACAAGTTCACGTCGTCGGGGGAGATCCGGATCTCCGTCTCGCTGGCCGGCGACCATGTCGTCTACACGGTGGAGGACACCGGCATCGGCATCCCCGAGGAGATGCACCGCCAGGTGTTCGACGAGTTCCGCCAGGTGGACGGCTCGACGACGCGGCGGTACGGCGGATCCGGGCTCGGGCTCTCGTTGGCGCGTCGGCTGGCCCAGGTGCTGGGCGGCGACATCTTCGTCGACTCGGTTCCGGGAGAGGGATCGACCTTCCGCGTCGAGCTCCCGCTCGAATTCCGGGAGCCGGAGCGGCTCTCGCACTCCCCGCTCCCCTTCGCGCTCGGTTAAGATTCGGGCGCGGGCGGCGTCGCGGATTCCGCGATCCGAGCCCGGCACCACGTCTTGTGATTGCTCCTCCCTGCGGCGCTCCGCACCTTCGGTCGGAGTTCCGCAGGTCTGGCCTTGTGATTGCTCCTCCCTGCGGCGCTCTGCACCTTCGGTCGGAGTTCCGCATTCGTCCCGATACCGCGCCGTCATGAACCAGTCCCAGCGCACGCTCCAGGAGTTCCGCACCACGCTCACCCCCGCGGAAGTGATCGCGGAGGCGAAGCAGTTCTTCTCAGGGCGGAACAGCCTCTACGCCGCCTTCCTCGATCGCGAGGGGCCGACCTTCGTCACCTTCCGCGGGCAGGGCGGTGAGGAGGTCGTCATCGCCGCCGCACCCCACGAGGGTGCGACGCGCGTGACCGGCTCGACCTACCTGTTCGACATGCAGGTCGCGCGCTTCTTCACGACGCTGCCGCCCTTCCAGCTCGAGGAGACGCTGCTGCCCCCCGAAGCCACCGTGGAGGGCGCGAGCGCATGACGGAGCCATTCGTAGCGCAGCTGCGCACGCGGGGCGACACCATCGAGCTCGCGTCGCCCGGTGGTCCGGCGATCACGGTGCGTGTCGAGATGCCCGAGGTGTGGGACGCGGTGCGCGTGCACGCGTCGCCCGACGAGCGCGTGATCACGATCAAGCGCCGCGCGCTCGAGCGACTGTACCCGGGGAGTGAGCTGCACGACGACGCGTACGTGATGAAGTTGAACGGGTGGGAAGTTCTGGACGAAAGTGCGTCGTTGGCGGCGGCAGGGGCAGTCGACGGTTCGATCTTTCTTGTGACGAATCGCAAGCGGCGGCCGGTTCGTTAGTCGAACTGCCACTCCCAGTACTGAGTACTAGGTACCGCGTACAGAGACTGGCATACGGCCTCCCGGAATGCCGGTCGAGATCACGACCCGACATGCGAACGGCCGTACTTGGTACAAGTACTCGGTACCCAGTACGGCCGTGTGCTCTTCAGATAGAGAGACTTACGAGCCTTCCGGGAGCCAGTATGCCAGTCCGAGTACCAAGTACTCAGTACTACCTACTGGGAGTGG
>DASVNI010000080.1:0-3544 GCA_036383935.1 Gemmatimonadaceae bacterium
GCGGCGTACGGCTACGGCTCGCTGTTCGTGGACTGGCTGGCGCGCAATCACGGTGAAGCGAGCATCAGGCGCTTCATCGACGCGCAGGGGGCGCAGCTCGTCCCGTACTGGCTCGACCCCGCGGCGCGCAGTGCGTTCGGCATGTCGTTCGGGCGCGCGTACACCCTGTGGAGCGACTCGGTGCGGCGCAGCGTCGCGGCGCGTCGCGAGCCGCTGCCCGGCTGGCGCGAGCTCACGAGGCACGGCTTCTTCGCCACCGCGCCGCGTTGGTTGGACGACACGACGCTCGTCTACACCGGCAGCGACGGACGCGAGACCAACGCGGCGTACCTCGTCACGACGTCGGGACGACAGGTACGACTCGGACGTCGCAACTCGCGGAGCGCGAGCGTGCCGATGCCCGGTGGCGGATTTCTCTTCGCACAGATCGACTTCACGAATCCCGGCGTCGTCCGCTCCGACCTCTACGTCCAGCGCGATGGACGGGTGACGCAGCTGACGCACGGTGCGCGTCTCATCCAGCCCGACGTGCGCAGCGACGGGGAGATCATCGCGGTGCAGCTCGGACCGGCGCGGTCGACGCTCGTGCGCGTCGACGCGCTCACGCACGCCATCGCTCCGCTCACGCTCGGCGTGCCGGAGGACGTGTACGCCGAGCCGCGCTGGTCGCCGGACGGACGGCGCATCGCCGTCGCCCACCGGTCTCCCGGTGGGCATTACGCAATCGAAGTGTGGGATGTCGCGCTCAACGCGCGTGTGACGCTGGTGGAGGGGCCGTATCTCGTCACCACGCCGAGCTGGACGCCGGACGGCGATGCCGTCGTGTACGTGAGCGAGAAGAGCGGGATACCTGCTGTGATGATCACTGCAGTCCCCGGACCTTCCGGGGAGAGCGAGACCAGATCCGTCGCGCCGTCGCAGTCCGGGCTGGCGACGCCGGAGATCTCGCGCGACGGACGGTGGATCGCCGCTGTCGAGCTGCGCGCCGACGGCTATCACCTCGGCATCGCGCCGACGGCCACGCTGGCGACGAGCAACGAGCGGGTGCAGCTCCACGCCGCGACGCTCACGACCGATGCGCCCGTTGCAAGCGGTGAGAGCTTCGCGCGCTACTCGCCCTGGTCGTCACTCACGCCGCGCTACTGGTATCCGATCATCGAGTCGGCGCCGTGGCGCGGCACGCGGCTCGGCGCGATCACGACGGGAAACGACATCACCGGTCGCCACGCGTACTCCGCCTACTTCGCGATCCCCACGACTGGAAGCTTTCCCATCGCCGGCGTCGCCTACCGCTACGCCGGTCTGCGGCGTCCCCTGTACGACTTCGCCGCATCGCAGAACATCGAGCTCCAGGGCGAGGTGTCGAACAGCACGACCGACGCGGTCGTCGGCGCGCTGCTCAAGCGCACGCGCGACGGGGCGATCGGCCAGACGTATCTCTATCCGCGCATCCGGTCGAGCGCGAACGTGAGCGTCGGCGCCGGTGTGGAATGGCGCGACTACCTCACCGATCCCGGCGATCTCCGCTCGCGCCTCGATCCCGTCTTCCAGCGCTCGTACACCTTCCCGCGACTGGTCTTCGGTGCGGGGTGGAGCAACCCGCAGCGTCCCCCACTCGCCATCTCGCCGGAGGACGGCGTGTCGCTCGCCTTCACCGTGCGCGAGCGGTGGCGCGCCGACCAGACGAGCGGCACTCTCTCGACGAGCGCCGTCGGCACTGTGGCGGGGTACAAGTCGCTCGACCTGCCCGGCTTCGCGCACCACGTCCTCGCCCTGCGCCTCGCCGGCGGCATCCAGGACCGGCGCAGCGGCACGTCGCTCGAGGTCGGCGGCACGAGCGGCATCACCGTGGACGTCATCCCCGGCTACACCGTCGGCGAGGGCCGCCGCACCTTCGGCGTCCGCGGCTTTCCCGCGGCGAGCACCTTCGGTACGAGCGCGGCGGCGGCCTCACTGGAGTATCGCGCCCCGCTCGTCCTCGCCGCGCG
The DNA here is from genome assembly GCA_036383935.1 of Gemmatimonadaceae bacterium. GTDB lineage: Bacteria > Gemmatimonadota > Gemmatimonadetes > Gemmatimonadales > Gemmatimonadaceae > AG11. The sequence goes on from DASVNI010000080.1 coordinate 1,989, forward strand.
CGGCTTCGGGCTCTTCCCCCTCTTCGTGGACCGCAGCTCGCTCACCCTGTTCGGCGATTATGGTATCGCCGAGTGCGTGAGCGATCCGCTGTTCACGTCGACGTGCGCGCCGCCGCGGTTGCTTGGCCGTCCGCTCGTGAGCACGGGGGCGGAGCTGAACATCGGGGCGGCGATCCTCAGCTGGGACGCGCCGCAGACTATTCGACTCGGGCTCGCGGTGCCGGTGGTCGGGCGCGAGCGCTTCGGCGCGAATTCAGTTGCGCCGTATCTGGCGTTTGGGCTGTCTTTCTAGTGAGTGGGTGAGTGGGTGAGTGGGTGAGTGGGTGAGTGGGTGAGTGGGCGGCGACCTCGCATCAGGGGGTTCGTGCGCGCAGTCGCGCTGTCAGGCGATTGAGCGTGCGCTGCACCGAGTCGAGCTCTCTCTGCAACTCGGCTCGTTGCGAGGCGTCGCCATAGTTCCGCAAAGCTGCGATATGGAGTTGGAAGCCGAGCTCACGGGCCGAGCCGGAGGCGATATACAGGAACTGGAGAAGCTCGCGATCACCTCTTCGACCGCAGCCTTCGGCGATATTGCTGCCCACCGAGATCGCCGCGCGCTGCATCTGCGCCGAAAGCACGAAACGCTCCCGATCTGGAAACGCGTCCGTGAGCCGGTATACGCCGAGCGCGAGACGCGACGCATGCTCAAACACCCGGAGCCTGTGAGGATCTTGCATTTCGAGAAGTGTGAAGGCGGCCCCACGCTCCGCCCCCATCATTCTCACTCACCCACTCACCCACTCACCCACTCACCCACTCACCCACTCACGATGCCCATCCACCCCACAGCCTACGTCCACCCCGCCGCGCACGTCATCGGCAACGTCACCCTCGGCGCGCGCGTGAGCGTGTGGCCCACCGCAGTGCTGCGAGGCGACAACGACGCGATCGTGATCGGTGAGGACAGCAACGTGCAGGACGGCACGATCGTGCACGTCGATCCCGGCGTGCCGTGCACGATCGGGCGTCGCGTCGGGATCGGGCATCGTGCGATCGTGCACGGCGCCACCGTCGGCGACGACTGCCTGATCGGGATGGGCGCCATCCTGCTCAACCGCGTCGTCGTCGGCAGCGGATCGATCGTCGGCGCGGGGGCGGTGTGTCGCGAGGGGATGGAGATCCCACCGAACTCTCTCGTCGTCGGCGTGCCGGCGAAGGTGATTCGGGAGACGACGGATGCCGAGCGCGCGCGGATCGCGCACACGGTCGAGGCGTATCTCGAGCTACAGAAGCTTCATCGGGAGATGCGGTGAGTTGGTGAGTGAGTGAGTGAGTGGGTCGAATGGCCTCGGGACGCTTCGGTGCCGCAGTTTCACGCGGAGGGCGCGGAGCGGTGCGCCAACGTAAGCCACCTGGCGCCGGGCCCGCGGAGGACGCGGAGCCTGGCGGGGAGATCTCTCCGCCGGACCATCAAAGATTGTGAAGTCGTGGATGGATATGACGGCCGAGCCTGTGCGTGGAGCTCGACCCCGAGGGCAGTCCTCCGCGATCCTCCGCGTGCTCCGCGTGAAAACTCC
>DASVNI010000081.1:0-7115 GCA_036383935.1 Gemmatimonadaceae bacterium
GCGCGGCGCCCATGAGCGCCTCGATCTCCGACCAGCTCGGGACGAAGTACGCGTTGGCGATCCAGATCGAGCGTTCCGCCGAGATGGCCTGGAGCTGGAGGGCGCGGGCGATGCGCATGCGGAACGGCTCCCCCTCGACGATGCCGACGAGCGCCGGCTCGGCGGTGGATGGATCGAGATGCGCACCGCGCGCGACGCGCCGCGTGAGCCGGTGCATGCCGCGACGCTCACGCTTCTGGGCGCGTTCCCACATCGTGTCGAACGCCGACTGCATGTCGTGCGCGGCGGGCCCCTCGATGCGCACGGCGGTGTCGCGCCAGTGGCCGCGGTGGCGTGCGGTGGTGCCCATCCACTCGTCGCCGATGCCGACGCCGCCCGTGATGCCGATCGTCCCATCGACGACGAGCAGCTTGCGGTGATCGCGCGGGACGAGGCCGAGCCAGGCGCGGAACCCCGGCGTGTTGAACACGCGATGCTCCACGCCCGCGCGACGCAGGCCGGCGACGAAGCTGTACCGGATGCCGCGCATGCCGACCCAGTCGGTGAGGAGCCGCACCTTCACGCCGCGCTCCACCGCATCGATCAGCGCGCTGGCGAAGCGCTGGCCGGTGGTGTCGGAGCGGAAGATGTAGGTCTCGAGCACGACGGTCTCGCGCGCCGCGGCGATCGTCTCGAGCATCACCTCGTAGGTGCGCGGGCCATCGTGGAGGAGCTCGACGGAGTTGCCGCTGGAGACGTCGGCCGCCGCGATGCGCCAGAGTCCGCGCGCGAAGGAGGGTCCCTGCGACGGCGTGTCCGGACGCTTCTCGGCGAGCGGCATCGCCATCTCGGGGAGCGAGGCGCTGTCGCGCGCTTCGGTGCGGGTGGAGGATCTTCGATTCACGTGACGCGACACGCGTACACGTTACGTGCCCGCCTCTCCTGGCGCATCCGTGACGCCGAAGGCGTGGGACTCCAGCTGCGCCAACTCGAACGGCTTCCGCAGCACGGGACGGCCCAAGGTATTCCAGGCGGGGTGGTCGTCGTCGGGCGAGTCCGTCAGCTCCCCGGTGACGAAGGTGACCCGGTCGGCGAGCTCCGGGCGCACGTCCTCGATCCAGCCCATCAGCTCGAACCCGCTCTCCCTGCCGAGCCAGACGTCGAGGAAGATGACGGCGGGCTCGTGCTCGGTGAGGATCTGCTTCGCGTCCTCGACCGACCGCGCGACATGCACTTCGTGACCCCGACGCTCGAACCATCGGCTGACGGCGCGGCCGATCGTCTCCTCGTCATCCACATAGAGCAGCGACGCCATCTCGATCCTTCCAACCGCACGGCGGTTCCGACGTTCCGGCCGGTGGGGTCCAGTACGTGGACCATGCTCCGCGGTGTGGACGGTCACACCGGGGATTGGCCGGGCTGCGTCGCCCGGGCATACTAGGGCATGCTCAACATCGACCTCAGGGGCCGCCGAGCGCTCGTCGCCGGTGTGGCCGACGACGGAGGGTTTGGATTCGCGATCGCCAAGGCGCTCGGCGAGGCGGGGGCCAGCGTCTGCGTGGGAACCTGGCCGCCGGCGCTCACAATCTTCCTCAATCTGCTGGAGCGAGGGAAGATGGACGAGTCGCGGCGGCTCAGCGACGGCTCCCTTCTTACGTTCGAGAAGATCTATCCGCTGGATGCGGTGTTCGACACATACGGCGACATGCCGGAGGAGCTGCGGACGAGCAAGCGCTACAAGGACGTCGGCGACTGCTCGATCGACGGACTCGCGCAGCGTCTCGTCGCGGACTTCGGGGAGCGCCCACTCGACATCGTGGTGCACTCGCTCGCCAATGGTCCCGAGGTGAAGAACGCTCTCCTCGAGACGTCGCGGAACGGGTACCTCGCGGCAGTGAGCGCGAGCGCCTACTCGCTCGTCAGCATGATCGCCCGACTCGGCCCGCTGATGCGGGAGGGCGGCGCGGTAGCGTCGCTCACGTACATGGCGAGCGAGCGTGCGATTCCCGGCTACGGTGGCGGGATGTCGAGCGCGAAGGCGGCGCTGGAGAGCGACACCCGCACGCTCGCCTTCGAGGCGGGACGGAAGTGGGGGATCCGCGTGAACACCGTGTCCGCCGGCCCGTATGCGTCGCGCGCGGCGAGCGCGATCGGGATCATCGAGCGGATGGTGGACTACGTCGGCAAGAACGCGCCGCTCACCGATCACCTCACCGCCGACGAAGTCGGCACGGCGACGGCGTTCCTCTGCTCACCACTCGCGAGCGGCATCTCGGGCACGACGCTGTACGTGGACAAGGGATATCATGCGATGGGAATGGCGGTGGAGCAGTGAGTGGGTGAGTTGGTGAGTTGGTGAGTTGGTGAGTTGGAAACGGCCTCGGGAGGCAGGAGCTTCCCGAGGCCGTCGTCGTTTGACCAACTCACTAACTCACCAACTCACTAGTCTTCCTCGCACACCAACACCCCATCCCGCGTGGCGACGTGATAGCCGCCGCGGCAGGTGCCGTCGGGACCGGGAGAGACTTCCTTGCGGATGGTTCCAGGCTCGAACCGGCGCGGTCCGGTGGAACTGTCGCTGCACGCGACGAGAGACATCAGCGCGGCAGCAGCGGTGGCGGCGAGCAACAGGCGATGGCGCATGATGCACCTTCGGTGAAGGCAGACGTCGCGCAGCCACGACTATCGTTGCCATGGGCTCTGCGTGCCTGTTACCAATGCCAAATGTGTGCCGGTCTCCGCCGCACTCATCGGCCGTACGGCCGAGGTCGTCAGTCGTCGCCGAGGCGCGCGAGGTGCTCGTCGATGAGGCGCAGCTCGCGGGGCAGCTCGGCCTGCGTCGCGATCTGACGGCCGTGCACGAGGCAGACGCGCGCCGCGTCGGGCTCGTTGCGTCCCGACGCAAGATCGGCGAGCTGCAGCAGACAGCGCACGCGCTGCTCCGCAATGTCGGCGATCGTGAACTGTCCGTATGCCGTCGTGATGCGCTCCTCGGCCTCCACGTACTTGCCGAGGGTGCTGAGCGCGACGCCGAGGTTGAGCAGCGCCGCGGCGTGCATCTCCATGTCGCCCGACGTGCGCGAGTGGACCACTGCGGCCTCGAGGGTCTCCTTCGCGAGCGCCGGATCACCGCGCTCCGCCTGGAGCCGTCCGATGTTCAGCAGGCTGCACGCCTCGCCGCGCAGGTCGTCTGCCTCGCGAAACGCATCGCGTGAGGCGGTGAAGAGTCGCTCCGCCTCGTCGAAGCGGCGCTCCTCGGCGGCGAGTCCGCCGAGGTTCTGGAGCGCCTTCGCGCGCGTGATTGGGCGCGTCGCCAGCTCGAGCATCCGCTCGTAGATCGACCAGGCACGCCGTGCGTCGCCGCGCGACGCCCACACCGCCGCCTCGATGTTGAGCGCGTCCGCCTCGGTGTCGTGCAACCCGTGCACGCGCGCGAGGTCGGCGCCGGCGCGCGCGCTCGCGATCGCGTCGTCCCACTGCGACTGCAGGCGCTGCACGTTGGCCAGCCGCCACCACGCCTCGGCCGCGATGTCGGGGCGCTCGTGCGCTCGCTCCGTGATCTCGACGAAGCACGCCCGCGCGCGCGCCGCGACACCGCTCCGATCGTAGCGGATCCCGTCGTCGAGCAGTGTCTCGAGGTCATCGCTCCCGATGTGCGAGCTACTCATGCTCGGAAAGGGATGTCTGGTAAGGGGAGAGGTCAAGGGAGCGGTGAGTTGGTGAGTTGGTGAGTTGGTGAGTTGGTGAGTTGGACGCCTGCCTCGGGACGTGTTCGTGCGCCTCGGTGTCACGCGGAGGCGCGGAGGGGGCGCCATGCGAGGCCAGTCACCGCCTCGGCCCGCAGAGGCGCGGAGCCTGGCGGAGAGATCTCGGTCCCGGACCATCAAAGACTTGGGATCGTGGATGGAGAGGAGCGGTGCGCCGGCTCACAGCGCGCGACCCGGAGAGCAGTTCTCCGCGCCTCCACGGTCCTCCGCGTGTTCCGCGCGAAATCGCGGCGCATGGATCTCTGATGTGAAACCGCTGGGGTGCAGATCCCTCGACTCGCGATCACACGTGCGCTGCACTTCACCGACTCACCCACTCACCTCGTTCGAGTTGCCTTCCCCCCGTCCCGGTGGTCAAGGGCCAGAGAACGGCCGACACGTACGCCTCTTTCGGCACAGCCCCAGGACCTTGACTCATCCGGCGACGAGCGACGCAGCTCGGACCACGACCACGCTGCGCGGAACGAACCGCTCCGGCGGCGCGTCGTCGTCCGGTAGTGATGGTTCGCCGGGGACGCCGACGTCGGCGGGGATGCTCGTGCGGCTCGGCGGGCGGCAGCATGTGCTCGCGCTCCAGCGTCGCCGCTTCTGGCGCGAGCTCGGGTTCGCCGCCGCGACGCTCGCCGCCGATGCGCTCACCGTCGCCGTGGTGTTCGTCGTCCTTGCGCAGCTGCCGATTCCGCTGCCGTCGGCGCAGCTCGAGTTCGTGCACTTTCTCATTCCGAGCACGCCGCAGGCGCTGCTGCGTCGCGTCACGTCGCTCGTCTTCTGCCTCGCTGCCACGCGCTCGTACTCCACGTCGAGCATGGGGAGCCAGACGGGGCGCATCGGGATCGCGATCGTCCTCGGCGTCGTGCTGCCGCGCTGGCCCGAGCTGTGGACCGCGTCGATCGTCGCCCGTAGCCTGCTCCTCGGCGGCGTGGTCGTCGCACTGCTCGTCGCCCTCGTCGCGCAGCGCCGCGCGATGGCCGGCGCGCTGCAGAGCTACGATCCGCGCCGGCTCGATCAGGAGCGCACCCTCCTCGTCGGCGTCGCGCCGCAGATTCGCACCTTTCTCGCCGAGCACATCGACCCCACGCTCGATCCGCCGGCGGTGTACGTGCTCGAGCCGGAGTGGCCGGGCGATCAGCAGGAAGGGTGGCACAAGCTGTACGAGGAAGTGCATCGCTCGAAGTCGGACGCGATCATCCTCATCGGTCCCTTCTCGGACGAAGCGCTCCAGAACGTCCTGATCGCCGGCTCTGCGGCGGGCTGCCGAGTGTTCGGGCTGCGCCGCCGGCCCCTGCGCGAGATGAACAACCCGACGCTGATCCGGCGCGGCGAAGGGCCGATCTCACTCCTCTCGAGTCCCGCGCTGCTCGGATGGCAGCTCGTCGCCAAGCGCACGCTCGACGTCAGCGGTGCGATAGCGGGGTTGATCCTGTTGTCCCCCCTGCTGGTGCTGTCCGCGCTCGTCGTGAAGCTCACGTCGCGTGGGCCGGTCTTCTTCCGTCAGCGCCGCGTCGGGTTGGGCGGCGAGACGTTCGAGATGCTCAAGCTGCGCACGATGGTGCGCGACGCCGACGAGCGCGCGCCCGAGATGCTCGCGGCCAACGTCTACGGCGACCCACGGCTCTTCAAGGCGACGGATGATCCGCGCATCACGCCGATCGGACGCTTCCTGCGCCGCAGCAGTCTCGACGAGCTGCCGCAGCTCTGGAACGTGCTGCGCGGCGAGATGTCGCTCGTCGGTCCACGCCCCCCGCTTCCGCGCGAAGTCACGCGATATCAGACGCGCCACTACGTGCGGTTCGAGGTGGCGCCGGGCATCACCGGCCCGTGGCAGGTGGGCGGCCGGAACGACATCACCGACTTCGAGGCGATCGTCGATCTGGAGCAGCGCTACATCGCCGGCTGGACGGTGTGGCGCGACCTCGCGCTGTTGCTCCGCACCATTCCAGCAGTCCTGAGCATGCGCGGCGCTCTGTAGTCGTCTTCTCCTACTTCCGGCGCCCGCCCCTTTCTTCGCAGGTCCCACCCCACGTCAGGTGACAACTCCACCTCGCACTCGGTCCCGCGACGCCGCGGGGCGGACGTCGCGCCCACGGACTCGCACAGCGGTTCGCCTGGGGGCGTTTTTCGCGTCCGCTGTTGTCGTCGCCTGCTCCTCCGGTGTGCCGCATGCCGCCGACATCGCGCCCGTTCCGCGCGGCACGTACAGCTGGGTCGTCGAGCCGGGTGACGTCGTCCGCCTCAAGAACTGGAGCGCCCCCGAGCAGTCGGGGGACCTGACCGTCAACGAGCGCGGCGTCGTGCTCGTCCCCACGGTGGGGCAGCTCGACGTGCAGGGACTGACTGCCGATTCGCTCGAGCAGCGGATCGTCCGCGCCTTCGCCGGCCGCATCGACGCGTCGCGTGTCGACGTCGCGCTCCTGCGCCCCATCACCGTGACGGGCGGCGTGAAGTCGCCGAACGTGCAGCTCGTCGAAGGATCCGCGTCGGTGCTCTCGCTGATCGCCAAGTCGGGGGGCGCCATCAAGACCGGTGGCGACACGAAGGTCTACGTCGTTCGCCCCGGACAGGCGACGCGCGAAGTCTCCGTCGCCGATCGCATCGGCGACCTGAACGTCAAAGCCACCGACCAGCTGTACGTGCAGGATCCGCCGTTCGCCGTCCGCAACGAGATGAACATCCGCGCCGCGTACGAGTTCGTGCAGTTCATGGCGACGCTGGTGACGATCTACTACCTGGTCCGCCAGAAGTAAGGCGTCCCCTTCCCCATCCGTCCCATGGAAGCCCTGCCACTTCCAGTCCTCGCCGATCCGGCGCCCGAGATCGATCCGCGCCGCGCGTGGGCGACGATCGCGCGCAGCGGCTGGCTCATCCTCGGGTGCGTGCTGCTGGCGCTGACCGCCGGCGCGGTCGCGGTGCGGCGCATGGACCCACTCTACCAGGCGACGGCGTCCATCCGCATCGATGCGAGGCCTGCCGCGATCGGGCCGGCCGCGCTGTACGGCGTGCCGACGGACAACGTGACTCTCGTCGCCACGGCGATGGAGGAGCTCACGAGCCGCTCGCTCGCCAGCGACGTCGCCGACTCGCTCGGCTTGCGCCTCCAGCTCGTCGCGCCGCGGCGCACGCCGCGCAGTGCGGTGATCGAGTGGGCGCGCGTCGACGGCAAGGCACCCCTGCAGGGCTACTCCTTCGTGCAGGCGTCCAACAATCGCGTCACGGTGCGCGAGCTGAACGGCAAGACGATCGGCACCTTCCCGATCGCGAGCGCGATCGCGCTGCCCGGCGCGTCGGTGCAGCTCGCACCGAACGCGCTGGCGAATGGCGACGTCACGCTGCAGCTCGCGTCGCTCGAGCAGGCCTCGGCGATCGTGCGGG
>DASVNI010000082.1:0-5941 GCA_036383935.1 Gemmatimonadaceae bacterium
GGTGCGCCGCAGGAGTACGACGAGGTGTCGATCGACACGGAGGACGGCGGCTTCATCCTGATCGAGCTCGAGGGCGGGCTGCGCGGGTCGCTCGTCGTCTCGCAGGTGAGCTCGGGGCGCAAGAACCGGCAGTGGATCGAGGTGGACGGGAGCAAGAACGCGCTGTCGTGGGATCAGGAGAATCCGAACCATCTGTGGATCGGTCACCGCGACAAGCCGAACGAGATCATGATCAAGGATCCGTCGCTGATGGATCCCGTGGCGCGCACCTTCGCGCATTACCCGGGCGGGCATCCGGAAGGCTACCCCGACGGTCCGCGCAACCTGTTCCGCAACCTCTATCGGTACATCGCGGCCGGAAAGAAGCCGGGGCCGGATCCGGCGGACTTCCCGACGTTCGAGGACGGCGACGCGGAGGTCCGCATCGTCGAGGCAGTGCTGGCGAGCAACGAGCAGCAGAGCTGGGTATCGGTCGCGCAGGGGTAACAGTTGTCGGTTGTCGGTATTGGGTTTTTGGCCGGCCTCGGGACGCTCCTGCGTCCCGAGGCCGGCCGTCTACCGGCAACGATGACCGCCGACTGCGTCCCCTATGACCGCCAGGTGAGCTTCGCGAGCGCGACGCGGTACTCGCCCGCCTGCGCGTCGAAGACGACGCGATATGCTGCCGGGTAGTAGCCGGGAGTGGCGAACTGCGTGGGGACCGGCAGGTCGAGCAGGATGTCCGGCTGCGTGAGGAGGAACGCTCGCGTGATCATCGGTTCGGCGAAGATCACCTCGCCGTCCCAGCTCCCGTAGATGAAGGTGCGGCTGAAGCCGGCGGGGGAGAACTCTGGCGACGTCGGGTCGGTCCAATGCAGTCCCATCATGGGGACCGCAGCCAACGCGGGAGGCGCCGGAGGCGGGAAATAACCGGGCGGCATCTTCGCGCCGGGGAAATTGGCCGCCTTCGCCGCGTACGCGGGATTGCTCGGGACGATCGACATGCGCGTCGCATTGTCGATCGTGTAGAAGTGGAAGTCGAAGTGCGGCAATCCGTAGAGCTGCGGTGGCTCGTGCCCATTCGGGTTCCAGTTCAGCACGACGAGCTGATACGGCGTGGGGTTGTGTGTGGGCAGGGGGAGGATGAAGTCATTCCCCATACTCATCGGCTTGCCCGCATCCGCCGGAGCAGCACCGGCCATTCCCGCGGGAAGCCCGTCGAGCGCACGTTCGTCGAGCGCGACGCCGATCTCGAGAGGTGCGCTGCCATTCTTCTCGTCGAGCACGACGTAGGTGCGAGCGCGGCCCTGGCCCACGTTCACGGGCGCGCCATACTGCCGGTGAGCGCCAGCCTGATCGTAGCCCGCGCGGTCGTGGCTTGCTCCACCAGCAGGGTTCGTGGTGGGGGTAGAGCCGGGGTCGGCGCATGCGGCGAGCGAGAGCCCGCCGAGGACGAGGTATCGTGCGGTGTTGCGCATCGGATTCTCCAGTGAATTCGAGAGGGAGTGGCCGGTCGACGGTCGGCGCCGCGCGGGATCGCATCCCGTGTGGATGGATCGGGCTGCACTGGTGTAGCGACAAACGCCACGCCCTCATTTCACGGGGCGCCATGAGCCGCTTCGGACTGGCTCGATGCGGGGGGCGAATCCATACTTGTCCGCATGGGAGCGTCCTCTCCAGGCTCGGTCGCGACGCTCTTCGGCGAGCTCGCCGAGCTGCCGATACCAGTTCAGGCCGACCGGCTGGCCGCGCTGGAGGTTGAGCATCCGGCGCTCGCCGTGGAACTGCGCCAACTGCTCGCCGCCGATGCGGTAGCCGGCGACTTCCTCGGCGCGTTGGGGGAGGCGGATCGCGCCCGAGTGAACGCACGCGCCGCTCGCGCACCGTCCGTCTCCGAGGGATCGCGCGTCGGGCCGTACCGCATCCTGCGTCCCCTCGGGAGCGGCGGCATGGCGACCGTCTGGCTCGCCCATGACGAACGGCTCGACCGACTGATCGCGCTCAAGGTGCTCGGCAACGCATGGACGGGCGAAGCGTCGCGCGGCGAGGGCGCCCGCGCGCGCTTTCTCGCCGAGGCACGGACGGCGGCCAGCCTCGATCATCCGCACGTGGCGACGGTGTACGACGTGGGCGAGGCGCCCGACGGGCAACTCTTCATCGCGATGGCGCATTGCGAAGGCGGTTCGCTCGCGGACCGGATCGCTCGCGGCCCGGTGCCGCGCGACGCGGCGCTCCGTGTCGGACGGGAGCTCGCCTCAGCACTCGGGGCCGCGCACGCACGCGGCATCGTTCACCGCGACGTGAAGCCGGCGAACGTGCTGTTCGATGCCACCGGGCGGCTGCGTCTCGCCGACTTCGGCATCGCCACGCTCGCGGGACAGAACACCGCGCACTCGGGGGGGGGCGCGGTGCTCGGCACGGCGGCGTATCTCGCGCCCGAGCAGCTCCGTGGGGGCGACGTCGATCATCGGGCGGACCTGTGGGCGCTCGGCGTCACGCTGTACGAGACGCTGGCTGGCAGCCGCCCGTTCACCGGCGGGTCATATGCCGCGGTGCTGCACAACGTGCTCGTGGCCGAGCCGCCACCGGTGGATCGGCTGATCACGGTGCCCGCGGCGCTCGGCGCACTCGTGCATCAACTGCTGTCGAAGAATCCCGACGAGCGTCCGCAGTCCGCGGCCGAGGTGTCGCTGGCGCTCGAGGCGATCGGCGATGGGCGGCGCGAGCGCTCCATCACGCCGCGCTCGCGGGCGCGGGTCAGCGGTGCCGCGGCTCCGCTCACGTCGCTCGTCGGACGCGAGCGTGAGGTCGCCATCACGGCAGCGCTGCTCGAGCGCGCACGGCTTGTGACCCTCACCGGTCCGGGGGGAACGGGGAAGACGCGCATCGCGCTCGAGCTGGCGCGACGCGCCGTCGGCCAATACGCCGACGGCGCGCATGTGGTGCTGCTCGCCGCGGTCTCTTCGCCTGACCAGGTGGCCGTGGCCGTGGGCGAATCGCTCGGGTTGCGAGCGCTCGGCGACATTTCGGCGGCGGAGCATGTGGCGCGACAGCTGGCGTCGTCGGAGTCGCTGCTCGTCCTCGACAACTTCGAGCAGGTGCTCGACGCGGCTCCATTCGTCGCGGCACTGCTGGAGGCTGCCCCTCGCCTCACGATCCTCGTGACGAGTCGCGCGCCGCTCCGGCTGCGCGGGGAGCAGGAACTGCCCGTGCCTCCGCTCGCGCTGCCGGCGGCGGAAGACGGCACGTCTCACCGCGTGGGAGAGGCCGCAGCGGTGCAACTCTTCGTCGAACGAGCGCGCGCGGTGCGGCCCGACTTCATGCTCGACGACGACAACGCCCTCAGCGTGGCGACGCTGTGCCGACGCCTCGACGGTCTGCCGCTCGCGATCGAGCTTGCCGCGGCCCGCGTGAAGCTGCTCTCGCCCCGCGCGCTGCTCGCGCGCCTGGCGCATCCGCTGGAGGTGCTGCGCTCGAACGCCCGCGATGCGGAGCCGCGGCACCGGACGATGCATGCCGTCATCGATTGGAGCTACGAATTGCTCGCCCCCCGCGAGCGGGCGCTGTTCCGCCGGCTCTCCGTTTTCGTGGGGGGCTTCACGATCGAGAGCATCGCCGCCATGGCGCGCGCGATGGCCAACACCGATGATGCCGACGCGCACACGCCCCTGGAGCTCGCGACGTCGCTTCATGACAACAGCCTTCTGCAACGCACCGAGCAGAGCGATGGAGAGCCGCGCTTCGACCTGCTGGAGACGGTGCGCGAGTACGCGCTGCATCGACTTCACGAGGCGGGGGAGCTGGAGGCAGCGCGCGCCACACACCGCGCATACTGTCTCGCGCTCGCCGAGTCGGCCGCGCCACATCTCCGCGGCCCGGAGCAGGTCGCGTGGCTCGGGCGGCTCGAGCGGGATGACGACAACCTGCGGGCCGCGCTCGACGACGCCATCGCCGTCGACGACCTCGAATCCGCCACGCGACTCGGTGTCGCGCTGCATCGGTACTGGCTGGTGTCGCGCCGCTTCCTCGGCGTGACGGTCGAGCGGCTCGAGACGATCGATGCGCGGCTCCGCGCCCGGCAGGGCGACGTCGTCCCGCCGGGTGCGCACGCCGCCCTGCTCACCGCGATCGGCCTGCTCGCCGGCGTGCGGGACGCACCAGCGGACGTCGCCTTCCGGTGGTTCGACGGCGCGCTGCAGCTGTATCGTCGTGCCGGCGACGCGGACGCGGTCGCGACGACACAGAACCACCTCGCATGGAGCGCTCAGCTCCTGGGCGAGTACGATCGCGCTTCGGCGTTGGCGCGCGACGCGCTGTTGCACCACGCCGGCACGGGCAATCTCCTCGGCGAGGCGATCGCGCGCTCGAATCTGGGGTGGGTCGCGCTGATGCGCGGCGAGCTGTCCGACGCCACGCATCATCTCGAGCGAGCGCTCGCCATCCACCGCGAGCGCGCTGATCCGCGCGCCTGCTCATATGCGCTCAACTTCCTTGGTTCGGTCGAGCTCGAGCGTGGCGATTGCGCGCGGGCGATCCAGTTGCACGAAGAAGCGATGGCGATCGGCGAGCCCGTCGCCGATCGCGTGTTCCCGACGGGGCGTGCACGCTGGGTGCTGGCGAATCATCTCGCACTTCGACCGGTCGACGGCATCGCGCTGCTTCGCACGGAGATCGTGCCGCGCCTGCGCGAGGTCGGTCACGCATTCTCGACCGGGCTGGCACTCGCCTGTCTGGGACGCCTGCTCTGCGACGATGGTCAGCTCGCTGAAGCACGCGCGGCGCTCGAGGAATCGCTCGCGGTCCGGCGCGGATCGCGCCATCCCTCGATGATCGCGCATTCGGAGGCGCTGCTCGCGGAGGTCGCGCTCCTCGCCGGCGACAGAGCTGCGTCGGCGGCGTTCTGGCGTGCGAGCCTAGAGCGCCGCATGGAGATGGGCGAGCCGCTCAGTGTGGTCGAGTGCCTGGAGGGCATCTCGCGGCTGGCGCTCGAGCAGGGCGACGCGAGGGCAGCGACGCGACTCCATGCCGGCGCGTCGGCACAACGCGCGCGGTACGGCAGTGCGTTGCCGCCTCGTGCCCGGTCAGGCGACGAAGCTCACGACCACGCCTGCGAGAGGGCACTCGGTACGGAGGCGTTCGCTCGCGAACGAGAGTGGAGCAGGGGGGCGTCGCTGGAGGAGCTCGCGTCTCTGGCGCTCGGCGTGGTGGGTGCGCGATGACCGGTGACGACCTCACCGACGATCTACGTCGCTGGCGCGACGGCGACGCCCAGGCATTCGACGCACTGCTGCCCCGCGTCTACGATCATCTGCGCCATCTCGCACACCAGCGCATGCGTGCCGAGCGACCCGACCACACGCTCGACACGGCGGCGCTGGTGCACGAGACATATCTGCGACTCGCCGGGGGCACCACGACGGACTGGCAGGACCGCGCGCACTTCTTCGCCGTCGCGGCGCGTGCGATGCGGCGCGTGCTCGTGGACCACGCGAAGGAGCGCCGCGCACTGAAGCGTGGAGGGCACTTCGTGCGCGTGGAGCTCGATGCGGAGCAGCTCGGAGAGCTCATCGTCGCCGAGGCTGCCGAGCCGGAGGCGTTGCTCGCGCTCGACGAGGCGCTGGCGCGACTCGAGGGTGAAAGTCCGCGCCAGGCAAGCGCGATCGAGCTCCGCTACTTCGGGGGCCTGACGCTCGAGGAGGTCGGCGAGACGCTGGGCATCTCCGCGCCCACCGCGATGCGCGACGTGCGCTACGCGCAAGCCTGGCTTGCGCGCGAGCTCGGCGAGGGCAAGGAGCTGGGCGAGGCGCGTCGCGCCAGCCAACCGGATCGCTTATAGTTGCATTTCGGTTCCTTCCTCCCTCGTGGAGCTGCGACTCATGTCTACCAAACGGTCATACCTCGTTCCGCTGGCGCTGGGCATCTGCATCTCCACGCTCGCCGGTTGCGCCAGCAGCACGACCAC
>DASVNI010000083.1:0-10977 GCA_036383935.1 Gemmatimonadaceae bacterium
CATGTCCTCGTAGCCCGACTCGTACGCGTCCTCGTACGGGATCTTCACGATCGGCGACTCGGACCCCGTCAGCGCCTTCACCCGCTGCGCCAGCTCGAGGATCGTGATCTCCGTCGACGCGCCGATGTTGTAGATCTGCCCGGCGGCCTCCGGACGGTCCATCAGCGCGATCAACGCCTTCACGACGTCCTTCACGAAGCCGAAGCAGCGCGACTGCGAGCCGTCGCCGAACACCGTGATCGGCTTCCCCGTCATCGCCTGCTGCACGAGCGATGGGATGACCATGCCGTAGTGCCCCGTCTGCCGCGGGCCCACCGTGTTGAACAGGCGGACGACCGTCACCGGCAGCTGCCGCTCCTGGTAGTACGCGAGGGCGAGGAACTCGTCGAGCGCCTTGGAGCAGGCGTAGCTCCAGCGCCCCTTGGACGCGGCGCCCATGACGATGTTGCCGTCCTCACGGTAGGGGAGGTCGGTGCTCAACCCGTACACCTCGGAGGTCGAGGTGAAGAGCACCCGCTTCCCTTTCTTCGCGGCGGCCGAGAAGACGACCTCGGTGGCCTGGACGTTGTTCTCGATCGTGCTGATCGGGCTGTCGATCACGCGACGCACGCCGACTTCGGCCGCGAGGTGGTAGACCATGTCCACACGGTCCACGAGCTCGGCCGTCACGCGCGCGTTCTGCACGCGGTCGATCGTGTAATGGAAGTACGGGTGCCGCTTCAGGTACTCGATGTTGTCGATGCTGCCGGTCGACAGGTCATCGAGCACGAACACCTGGTCGCCGCGTAGCAAGCACGCATCCGCGAGATGACTTCCTACGAATCCGGCGCCGCCGGTGATCAGTACACGCATCTGTATGATTGTCCCCTGGGGTCTCCAGGAGGGACGATCAGGCAGACCCGGCTGTAACCAAAATCACAGCTTTGGGGCGTACCGCCCCGTGGTCAGCGCGGCCGGCGGGGAGCGGGACGGGACGCGGGCTGGGAAGCGGGGCGGGAGGCGGGCTTCTTCTTCGCCGGAGCGGGGGCTTCGGCGAGCTTCCAGAACTGCCGCTCGCCGATCACCGTCACCTTGATCCCCTCCGCGGCGAGCCGGCGCACCTCGATCAGCTTGGACCCGCCGTCCTTGCCGGCGATCTGCAGGGGATTCGGTCGGCCGCGCACGAGGATGTCCGTCGACTGGCCCGGCTTGGACTGGACGAGTGCCCCCGCCTTGCGCGCCGCCTTGATCGCGTCGGCCCGGGGCCGGACGAGGAATCCGGTGAACGAAACGCGCTTCCCCTTGAGGCCAGCCACGCGCCCCAGGCTCGGCTCTTTGGGCGGCTTCCGGAGGGCGGCGATCAGCTCCCGCGCCGACTCGTAGCGCTTGCCGCGCGAGCCGAGGCAGCCGTGGATGACCTCCTTGAGGTGGTCGCCGCAGGGGAGGCCGCGGACATCCTTGCTCCGCATCGGGCTGGTGATGTCTCCGCGGAGCAGCATCGCGGCGAGGAGCCCGATCTGATAGACGTCGTCGCGCTTCTGCCAGCGCCGCACGCGCCCCCACGCGATCTCGTTCGGGACGTGGAACAGGTTGAACGCGTCCGCCGTGACCCCGCGCCGGCTGAGCTGGTGCGTCGCGATGCCGAAGTCGCCGAGCTTCAGCTCGTTGCCCGCACACACGAACACGTTGAACGGAGTGAGGTCGCGGTGCAGGGCATGTCCGCGATGCAGCGCGTCCAGCGCGCCGGCAATCGCCGAGAGCTCGCGGCGGACGAACCGCTCCGACTGCGCGCCGACCTTCTCGAGCCAGGCGCCGAGGTCGCCGTGCTCGGCGTACTCCATGGCGAGGCAGTAGCGCATCTCCCCATTCACCGAGTCGACGAAGCGGTCGTACACGCGGAGCGCCCGCGGCTCGCGCGCGAGCAGCTCGGCGAAGTATGCCTCGCGCAGCCAGCCGGAGAGCCGGTCGCTGATCTTGACGCAGACCTTGTCCGGTGAGCCGGCGCCCGACGGGGTGGCCAGGTACACCTCACCGAAGCCGCCCTTGCCGATCAGGCGATCGAGGCGGTAGGTGCGGCCCGTCTCCGAGCTGTACGCCGAGCCGGCCGGCGCGGGCTGCGCCTCGGCGGTGGGCAACCGGCGGTCGACGTGACGCGTGTAGCTCGCGTGCCGGTCGAGAGCGGGAGGTGGCTGGGTGGGCATATTGGAGTGTGCAGCCGCGCCTCGGTCCGCGCCAGCGGGATGTTGCGACCGCTCTAGCGGTCGTGACCGCCGACTCACACCTTCTCGCCCATGTCCGCCGACTCGACGCTGATCGCTGCGGCCCTCGACGACCGGTACGTCATCGAGCGAGAGCTCGGCGCCGGTGGTATGGCCGTCGTCTACCTCGCCCGCGATCGCAAGCTCGATCGCGAGGTCGCCCTCAAGGTCCTTCGCCCCGAGCTCGGCGCGGTGCTCGGCTCCGAGCGATTCCTCGCCGAGATCAAGATCTCGGCGCGGCTCGATCATCCGCACATCCTCACGCTGATCGATTCGGGGGACGCGAACGGCTTCCTCTACTACGTGCTGCCGTTCGTGCGCGGCGAGTCGCTGCGCGACAAGCTGAATCGCGAGCACCAGCTCGGGATCGAGGATGCGCTCACGATCACGAAGCAGGTGGCGAGCGCGCTCGACTACGCGCATCGGCAACATCTCGTGCACCGCGACATCAAGCCGGAGAACATCCTCCTGCAGGAAGGAGAGGCGATGCTCGCCGACTTCGGCATCGCGCTCGCGGTGAAGGAAGCGGGCGGCAATCGGCTGACGCAGACGGGGCTCTCGCTCGGCACGCCGCAGTACATGTCCCCCGAACAGGCGACGGGCGACCGCGGCATCGACGCGCGCAGCGACGTGTATTCCCTCGCCGCCGTGCTCTACGAGATGCTCGCCGGCGAGCCGCCGGTCACCGGCGCGACCGCGCAGTCGATGATCGCGAAACTGATGACGGAGAATCCGACGCACCTGCGCGTGCTGCGGAACACCGTCCCGGCGGAGCTGGACGCCGCGGTGGCGAAGGCGCTGTCGAAGACGCCGGCCGATCGTTTCGCGAGCGCGGGGGAGTTCGCGCGCGCGCTCGAGGTGAAGCATCCGTCACAGGCGACGGTGGTGACGCCCGTCGCGCGCTCGTTCAATCGTCGCAGCCAATTGGTCGGCGCGGTCGTCGTCCTCGGCGCGGCCGCGGCGCTGGCTGCATCCGCAATGCGGAGCAGAACGCCGGGTCCCGCGACGCTCGGAACGAAGACGCAGCTCACGTCCACGGGCACGGTGCTCTACCCTGCGATCTCGCCCGACGGCAAGCAGCTCGCCTATCTGCAGCGCCACTGCGTTGCGGCCACCTGCACGTACTCCGCCGTGGTGCAGGACGTGGGCGGGTCGACGACGCGCACGATCCTCGAAGGGACGACGGCGGGCTACAACCTCGAGTGGAGTCCCGACAGGCGGAACCTGATGTTCGGCGGGACCGTCCACGGACGCGCCGGCACCTACCTGCTGTCCGCGCTCGGTGGCGAACCACGATTCCTCACGCCCGGCGTCGCGACTTTCTACGCGGGCGGCGACTCGCTGCTCCTCGGCCCCGCACCGCGGCCCGATTCCGTGTACTACGTGCGCGTCGCTGCGCTCGACGGCGTGGCGCGCGACAGCATCCGGATCGCGGGGCCCGGCAGTGGCCTCTTTACACTCTCGGTCGTGCCGGGCACGAGCTGGATCCTCAGCCTCGTCGTACAGCCGCCGCACGGGCTGTGGCAGATCGTCGACCGATCGGGGAAGGTCGCGGATCACGTCGTGAATGCCTGCACCTGCGGGGGAATCGCCGCGACGGATGCCGTCTGGCTCGCGCGTGCCGGCGATGGACTCGAGGAGGCGGTCGTGCGCATCGCGATCGACCGGAAGAACGGCCGCTTCTCGACGCGGCAGGATACGATGACGCGCGGCGTGTTCACGAACTTCTCCCTCACCGGTGACGGCGCAGGGATGGTGATGGACGAGGGCACGTTCGATCACTCGGTGTGGGCGGTGCCGTTCGCCGACGCGATGAAGGGCGCGCTCGCCGACGAGCGCCGCGTCGCACACGCGTCGACGGCGGTGGGGGCGTCGGTCTCGCCAAGCGGGTCGACGCTGCTCGTGCGCCGCTCGGTGCCGACGACGGCGGGGCATGCGGAGGCGCGTTACTCCCTGATGCCCTTCGAGGGCGGCGCGGAGTCGCCGCTGCCCGGCGCGGGATCGATCCAGCGTGCGGCGTGGTCGGACTCGCAGCATGTCGCCACCTGGACCACGCTCGCCAACGGCGGTGTGCGGCTCGCGGAGGTGGACGTGCGGAACGGTGCGCAACGCAACGTCCTCGAGCTGCCCGATTCGACAGTCGCCGACTTCGCCGCGCTCCCGAACGGGTGGGCGTGGCTCCCGGCGAAGCGCGATCGGGTCGTCGTGTCCGAATCGGGGCATCGCCGCGAGTTTCGTCTGCTGCCCTGGTTCGGCGGTTCCCGCTTCCTCGCCGCGGATCCCGCAGGACATCGCGTGTTCTACGCCGGCCTTGGCGGTGCGAACGGCGATTCGGCGGGCGTCGCCGCGATCACGCTGAATGACGGGAAGCAGGCGCTGTGGGCGACGCGTTTCGCCGAGGGCGGGCGTATCTGGGCGGGCGGCACGCACGCCGTGATCATGGCCATTGCCGAGACGCAGGACACCTGGACGCTTTACGCGGTGGACGGGCCGGGGCAGATGACGTCGCTCGGCACGGTTGGCCGCCCGATCGTCGGGTTCAGCGCGTCGGCGGACCTGAGCCGCGCGACGGTGATGGTGAGCGACTATCGCGCCGACGCCTGGCTCAACAAGGTCGTCGTGCACTGACCGCTGCCTCGCGCGACGCGATCGCGTCGCGCGAGGACTCCGCAACTAGAGGTCGCGCCGCGTCGACCTGCCGACGACGATCGTGATGTTGTCCGATCCGCCGCCGTCGAGCGCGTCCTGCAGCAGCTGCTCGCACACCTGCTGCGCGCTCGTCATGGTGCGCAGCCGCTCGGCGATCTTCTCGTCACTCACGTGCTTCGTCAGCCCGTCGCTGCAGAGCAGGTGCGTGTGGCCCCAGTCTGCCTGCACGCGCGTCACCACGGGCTCCGCCGTGTCGGCGCCGAGCGCGCTGGAGAGCACGTGCGCGAACTGCGTGTGCGGCGCCTGCGCGCGCGTGAGGATTCCCTGATCCACCAGCTCCTGCGCGACCGTCTGGTCGCGCGTGAGCTGCGTCAACCGGCCGTCGTGCCAGATGTAGTACCGTGAGTCGCCGACCTGGACGACGTAGTAGGCCGGCCACACGCCCATGAACAACGTGAGCGTCGTCGCCATCGTCCCTTCCTGACCACTGTCGGCGCGCCGCGCGAGGATCGCCTCGTGCGAGCGGAGCACGCAGTCCTGCAGCTGCGTGGTGAACGCCTTCTCCGTGACGTCGCGGTCGTAGAGGCACGACATGCTGTCGTTCACGTACTGCATGACCGACTCGAGCGCCGTGGCGCTCGCCTCGGCGCCTCCCTCGAGCCCGCCGACACCGTCGGCCACCATGATGATGAAGGCGACGCGCTGCTCGTCGGGTGGCAGGTGTTCCCGCGCGACGAGGTTCGTCGCCAGCACGTTCACCTTCTTGTTCACCGTGGCCATCAGGAAGTGATCCTGATTGTCCCTGCGGACCTTCCCGACGTGCGTCAGTCCGTGGATGTCGATCTCGTCATCGCGAGGCCTGCGATCAGCAGTGGAGATGAGGGTGGTGGCCATGACACGCCTTCATGATCGGGTCGGCCTCAATCTGCCTCGCGAGACGCGCGTTGTCGAACGGGCACATCTCCACGAAAGCTCCACCCCATCTCCACGCGGTCTTCAAGCATTCCCGGTCGGCTGCGGGCATCCTGCTGTCACACCGCGCGAGCAACGGCATCGCACCCTCGCGCTCCACTCGACACAGGTCCCGACCATGGCTCGCTTGCTCCCCGATCCCACCTTCTATCCCTCCCCGGCAATGGCCGGCGAGTCGCCGGCCGAGTCGCTGGCGTACGTCGCGCTCCTCACGCCGGGCGAGAACGGCAAGAACGACGCGCTGGGCGTCGTCGACACCGATCCTGCTTCGCCCACCTATGGTTCGCTGATCAACAAGCTCGAGCTGCCGAATGGCGGCAACGAGCTCCACCATTTCGGTTGGAACGCGTGCAGCTCGCACCTCTGCGCGTACGCGCCCAACCCCCACATGGAGCGGCGCTACCTCGTGCTCCCCGGGACGAACAGCTCGCGCATCCACGTCGTCGATACGCATCCCGATCCGCGCGCGCCACGCCTCGTGAAGGTCATCGAGGGCGAGGAGGTGATGGCGAAGACGGGCTACGCCGCGCCGCACACGGTGCACTGCGGGCCCGATGGGATCTACATCAACGCGCTCGGCGCGCCGAGCGGCGACGGGCCCGGTGGCATCTTCATGCTCGATCACGAGACCTTCGAGGTGAAGGGAGCGTGGGAGAAGGAGCGCGGACCGCAGCACCTCGCCTACGACTTCTGGTGGCACCTCGGCCACGACGCGATGATCACCAGCGAGTGGGGGACGCCCAACATGGTGAAGGACGGCGTGAACCCCGAGCTGTTGCTCGCCGGCAAGTACGGCAACGCGCTGCACGTGTGGGATCTGCAGACGCGCAAGCACGTGCAGAAGCTGGAGCTCGGCGCCGAGCAGCAGATGGCGCTCGAGCTGCGCCCTGCGCACGACCCGCGCAAGGCGTTCGGCTTCGTCGGCGTCGTCATGAGCCTGAAGGATCTCTCGAGCTCCATCTGGCAGTGGTACCACGACGACGTCACCGGGAAGTGGGCGGTGCGGAAGGTCATCGAGATCCCCGCGGAGCCTGCCAACGCGGATGATCTGCCTCCGCTGCTCAAGGGATTCGGGGTCGTGCCGCCGCTCGTCACCGACATCAACCTCTCGCTCGACGACCGAACGCTGTACGTGAGCTGCTGGGGCACCGGCACGCTGCTGCGCTACGACGTGAGCGACCCTGCGGCGCCGACGCTCACGGACTCGCTCCACATCGGCGGCATCGTGCGTCGCGCCGCGCACCCGAAGGACGCGGACCGTCCGCTCAACGGCGGGCCGCAGATGGTGGAGGTGAGCCGCGACGGCAAGCGCGTCTATCTCACCAACGCCCTGTACTCGGCGTGGGACGCGCAGTTCTATCCGGCGGGGATCAGGGGCTGGCTCGCGAAGATCGACGTCGACACAAAGGGCGGCATGTCGTTCGACCGCAAATTCCTCGTCGAGTTCGAGGAGGGGCTGCGGCCGCACCAGGTACGGCTGCAGGGCGGTGACGCGTCGTCCGATTCCTTCTGCTACGCCGAGTGACATGGGCGCCGCGTCGATTCCCTGGGTGCCGCTGTTCCTGCTTGGCGCGGCGCACGGCATCAACCCCGCGATGGGCTGGCTGTTCGCCGTCGCGCGGGGGCTGCAGGAGCGTGACCGGCGCGCGGTGTGGCGCGCGCTCGGTCCGCTCGCGGTAGGTCATGCGCTGGCGATTGGATGTGCCATCGCGCTCGCGCTCGCGGTGGGCGCGGTGCTGCCGCTGTCGTGGCTGCGCTGGGTGGTGGCCGCGTCGCTGCTGGCCGCCGGCGTGGACGGCCTGGTGCACCACCGGCACGTCCGGTTGGGCGGCATGCGCGTGAACGGCCGGCAGCTCGCGACCTGGTCCTTCCTCATGGCCTCGGCGCATGGCGCGGGGCTGATGGTGCTTCCCTTCGTGCTCGGCGCCGCCGCACCGGCGCAGGGCGCGATGCATCACGGCCACATGGCCGCACTCGCCGCGACGGCGACGCCGCGCGCGGCGAGCATCGCCGGTCTCGATTCGACTGCACTCGTCGCACCGCTCGTGCATACCGCCGGCTATCTGGGGGTGACCGTCGTGCTAGCGGTCGTGGTATACGAGAAGGTCGGGCTGCGCATCCTGCGCACGGCGTGGGTCAACGTGAACGCGCTCTGGTGCGTGGCGCTCATCGGGGCCGCGGTGCTCGTGGTGCTGTCCTGACCCGCCGAGGCTCGCGTGAAACACCAGGTGCAGATCCCTCGACTCGCTTCGCTCGCTCGGGATGACACTACCGCGGTCATCCCGAGCGAAGTCGAGGGATCTGCACTTACAAGACGCCGCTCCTCATCCCCGCATCCCCTCATCCCCGCAGTCACGCAAGGAACCTCCGCACCTCCTCGCAGAACCGCCCCCACGCCGG
Source organism: Gemmatimonadaceae bacterium (assembly GCA_036383935.1). Classification (GTDB taxonomy): domain Bacteria; phylum Gemmatimonadota; class Gemmatimonadetes; order Gemmatimonadales; family Gemmatimonadaceae; genus AG11. Next base: position 8,259 of record DASVNI010000083.1, read on the forward strand.
CTCGTCCTCGAGGAGGATGTGGTTCCTGCTCTCCAACGACACGAACCGCGCGCCGGGGATGAGCGCGGCGAGCTGCCGCCCCTGGTCGAAGGGGATCGCCGCCTCACCGCTCGCGTGCAAGACCAGCGTCGGGGCGCGCACCAGGGGCGCGAGCGCGGTGACGTCGATGTTCGCCGCGGTATTGCGCAGCTTCAGCGCGATCTCCGGCGACGTCGTCATCCGCTGCAGCTCGCTGAACCAGCGCGTCTGCTCAGGCGTTCCCTCCGGGAGGAAGCGCGCCGCGAAGAACAGCCGGAAGGCTGGATTGTCGCGCCCCCAGCCCATCGGCAGCAGACGCATGATCAGGTCTGCTTCCTGAAGCTGCTCCGGGGTGCGCGCACGCTTGTACGCCCCCTGCGCGTAGCCGCCGTACAGCACGAGCTTCGTCACGCGCTCGGGATGGCGCACCGCATACGCGATCGCCACCGCGCACCCCTGCGAGATGCCGAACAATGGGAATCGCTCCAGCCCCATCGCGTCCACGACCGTCTCCAGGTCGTGCACCCACGCCTCGAACGAGTAGTCGGCGACTTCGCGGTCGGAGAGCCCGCAGCCGCGCTCGTCGTAGCGCACCAGCATGTGATCGCCCGAGAGCTCGCGGAGCCAGTGGCGCCACACCGGGCTTTCCCAGTCGAACTCGAGGTGCGTCATCCAGTTCGCCGGCTTCACGAGCGGCGCACCGCTGCCGCTCGTCGCGTACGCGATGCGCACGCCGTCGTCCGCCGTACAGAAGCGGATCGTCTGGTCGAGCGCGCGCGGGGTGATCTCGGGGGCGGGCGCAGCGCGCGACGCCCCCCCGCGCACGGGCATCTCCGTCACCTCGGCCACGACCCGGAAGCCAAGCCCGTGCACCGTGCGGATCACGCGCTGCGCGGTGCCGTCGTCGCCCACCGCCTGGCGCGCCGCCTTGATCCGGCTGTTCAGCGACGTCGGCGCGACGTACCGGTGTCCCCAGACGCCGTCGAGCAGCTCGTCCTTGGTGACGACGCGATCGCGGTGCTCGAACAGGAACGCGAGCACGCTGAACACCTGCGGCTCCACACGGATCGGCTCGCCCGCGCGACGGAGCTCGTGCCGCCGCGTGTCCAGCTCGTGGTCGCCGAATGCGTAAACGGGAGCCGCTACGTCCATGGGCCCAACCATACCGCGGCTCGTGCGGTGCGGCAAACGCGGGGTGCGGGGACGCTTCTCTCGGCGGTCCAACGACGGAACGCGGATCTTCAACGGCGATCACGCGGAGATCTCTCCCCCGGACCATCACATGATTTGGGATTGTGGATGGAGACGAACGCTGCGCTGGTGCGGAGCGCTCGACCCGGAAGGCCGTTCTCGTGAACTCGCCGTTCCCTCCGCGGAGTCCGCGTCCTTTTTTCACACAGCGACCGGCAAGTGCAGATCCCGCGACTCGCTCCGCTCGCTCGGGATGACAACGGCCCGCAGCTACCGCCTAATCCGTCTCCACGCCCAAACGGCGACCACCGCCCACAGGGCGCCGTTCAGGAAGGTCAGCCCCAGGCCGACGACGAATGCCGTCGCGCCGCTCGAGCCGGCGACGGCAGCAAACACCGGCTGGGCGAGGCCGAGGGGGAAGTCGAGCGCCGAGACCAGGGCGCTCTGCACGCGCGAGCGCAGCTCCGTCCCGTCGAGCAGGGGGAAGGTCGCGATCAGGCAGGTCTGCAGGATCGCGAACGCGACACCCACGGCGATGATCGCGCCGAGGCGCGGGCGCCTGGCGCGTCGTGCCGGAGATGGAGATGAGGAGGGGGAGGGGGCGACAGCGCTGGTCATCATGCGTTGGACGACGCGCAGGGCTGGAGGTAAGCTCTGGCCATGAGAATCTTCCGACTGCTGCTCGTAGTTGCCGTGCTCCTCGTCACCTCGCGCGCTCACGCGCAGGGCTCCGCGCCACTGCGGCTCGGTGTCGTCGGGCTCACGCACTCCCACGTGCACGGATTGCTCGGACGCAAAGGTCCGGCCGACATCGTCATCGTCGGCATAGTCGAGAAGAACAAGGACCTCGCACGCCGCTACACCCAGCGCTACGGCCTGAGCATGGATCTCGTCTACGACTCCGTCGACGAGATGCTGGAGAAGACGAAGCCGACCGCCATCGCCGCGTTCGGCAGCACGTACGAGCATCTCGCCGCGGTCCAGGCCGCCGCGCCGCGCGGCGTGCACGTCATGGTGGAGAAGCCCCTCGCCGTGAGCCTCGATCACGCGCGACAGATGCAGGCGCTCGCCGAGCGGAACCACATCGTCCTCATGGTCAACTACGAGACGACCTGGTACCCGACGCTCTATCGGGCATTCGCGTCGCTCCAGGGCGACAGCATCGGCCCGCTGCGCAAGGTCGTCGTCCGCGACGGGCATCGCGGCCCGAAGAAGATCAACGGCGTCGATCCGGAGTTCATGGACTGGCTCGGCGATCCGGTCCGCAACGGCGCCGGCGCGCTGATGGACTTCGGCTGCTACGGCGCCAACCTCATGACGTATCTCACGCAGGGAAAGCGCCCGACCTCGGTCACCGCCGTCACGCAGCAGCTCCAGCCGGCCGACTATCCCAAGGTGGATGACGAGGCGACCATCGTCGTCACCTACCCCGACGCCCAGGCGATCATCCAGGCCTCATGGAACTGGCCGATCGGACGGAAGGACATGGAAGTGTACGGCACACGCGGCT
>DASVNI010000084.1:0-6641 GCA_036383935.1 Gemmatimonadaceae bacterium
GGATCCCGGCGTTGATCGCGGCGCGGAAGCTCGGCAGGAACAGCTCGCGCAGCTCGCGCTCGGGGATCCACGCCGTCGTGCGGTCCTTCCCGCTCAGCGGCATCGAGTAGCCGAGGTAGTGCTTGGCCGACGCGGCGACGAACACCGGCCCGCTGAATGGCGGCTTCCCTGCGGCGTTCGCGCCGAGCAGCGGAGCGAGCGACGGCCACGGATCGCGCTGGTAGCCGAGCACCGCTTCGACGCCCATCGCCGAGGCGACGTACGGATCCTCACCGAACGTCTCGTAGTAGCGCGGCCAGAGCGGCTGGCGCCCGAGGTCGAGCACGGGGGAGAAGTTCCACGGGATGCCGGCGGCGCGCGTCTCGTACGCGGTGATCTCGCTGGCGCGCCGCATCAGCTGGCGGTCGAACGTCGCCGCCATGGCGATGTTCTGCGGGAAGATCGTGCTCCGCGTCTGATAAATTTGCCCATGAACCGCGTCAATCCCATAGACGACGGGGATCTTGAGACGCGCGCGCGCCGAGAAGCGCGCGATCATGTTGTTCGCGTCGCGCCATTCCTCGGGGGACATCGCGACGTTGAACACGTTGAGCAGCGCGCCGATGTGCCGCTGGTTGATCGCGTAGTCCAGCTTCGCGGAGTCGAGCTGCACGGTGACGGTGGGCGTACCGGGCCGGCTCGAGACGCTCTGCAACGCGATCTGCGTCATCTGACCGACCTTCTCCTCGACGGACATCTGGCGCAGCAGCGTTTCAACGCGTCGGCCGATGGGGTCGGCAGCGGCCTGACTTGCCGCTGCTTGCGGCACGACGACGGTGAGGCCACACGCGAACAGCACGGCGAGCTTGAATCTCGTCATGGCAGGAGTGGAGATGATGGTGGGTAAGGGAACCGTCGCTCGGCGTCCGCGCGTCGTCGCTGCAGCCGGGCGAGCGAGATCGTACGGCCCTGGGTATATTTCGTCAAGTCAATTGACGAAGGTGGCGTAAGCGCCGTCACGGCTGTCGATTTCGTCCGCAGTCCGCGCACGATCATCGCCCGTCGCCCCACCAGCGCCCTCGAGGCCTCGTGCTCACTGGCACCAACCTCGTCTACACCAAGCAGTACAATCTGCGCATTGTCCACGAGGTGATCCGCCTCTTCGGACCGCTCTCGCGCGCCGACATCGCCCGGCACACGGAGCTGAGTGTCCAGACGGTGTCCAACCTGGTGAAGGAGCTGCTCGACCTTCAGCTCGTGCAGGAGGGCGGGCGACGCATCGAGGGACGTGGCGCACCGTCCACCGACCTCACGATCAATCCAGACGGCGCGTACGCGCTCGGTCTCGATCTCGACCGAGATCACCTCACCGGTCTGCTCGTCGATCTGGCGGGACAGGTGCGCCAGCGAATCCACATCGACGTCGACACGCCCTCTCCGGAGGAGGCGCTGGAGCTGATGTGCGAGATGGCGCAGGCGCTCGCCGAGCGACACGGGCTTCGCCTCGAGGATGTCGCGGGACTCGGCGTCGGCATCCCCGGTCCGATGCACCGTACGGATGACGGCAAGGGATATCTGGTCAACCCGACGGCCTTCCCGGGCTGGCAGAAGATTCCGCTCGCGAGCTGGCTGCATGACCGCCTCGGCGTGCCCGTCTACCTCGAGAACAACGCCACGGCCGCCGCGGTGGGCGAGCGGTGGTACGGCGCGGGGCGACAGATGGGCACCTTCTTCTACATCTATTTCGGCAGCGGGCTTGGTGGCGGCATCGTGATGAACGGCCAGCCGTACGAGGGCTTCACCGGCAACGCGGGCGAGATCGGCTACCTCCCGACGCTCCTCGCGCGCGGCAAGAGCTCGAGCGACGGGCACGAGGTGCCGTACGCCGGACTGCACTTCGCCATGCCACGCGTGTACGCGCGGCTGCGCGAGCAGGGGAGCGACGCCCGCTCCCTCGAAGATCTCGACCGGCTGTTCGCCGAGGAGAATCCTGCGCTGCTCGAGTGGATGGACGATGCGTCCGATCATCTCACGGGGCTCGTGCTGGCGATCGAGTACATGCTCGATCCCGAGGCGATCTGCTTCGGTGGACGGCTGTCGGATCGCATGGTCGGCGGTTTGATGGAGCGGGTGGCGCGCCAACTGCCGGAGCGACGCATCGCGCGGAAGAGCAGCGGGCCGAAACACTTCCTCGCCACTGCCGGCGCGGACGCCGGTGCGCTCGGCGTCGCGACGCTGCCGATCTATTCCATGTTTGCGCCGGAGCACAGCGTGCTGCTCAAGCGGCGGCGGGCGCAGGGGAACATCGAGCGCGGATTGCCGCGGCCAATCGCATCGCGCTGAGCACGCGCGTAGTTTCCTCGTCACCGCGCGCGACGACGCCCGCGTCATCGGCTCCCCTACATGGTGACTCAGTGATGAAGCGGCTGCTCGCTCTCCGTTCCCTCCGCCCCTCCGCGTGAAGCCACAGCGGGCAGGCACACTCGCGGCGATCTTCCTGGCGTGCGTCGCACCGCTGGCCGCGGGGCAGGGCGCCGCGCCGGCACACGGCGCGATCCGGATGAGCCAGATCGGCTTCCTGCCGACCGCACCCAAGATCGCAGTCGTCGTCGGCGCTACCGGCTCGACCTTCGCCGTCGTCGCCGAGCGCGGCGATACCGTGTTGCGCGGTATCCTCTCGACTCCAAGGAGCTGGGCCCTCTCCGGCGAGGAGGGAATTCGCCGCGCCGACTTCACACGAATCACCAAGCCGGGCCGCTATCGTCTCGTCGTCCCCGGCGCAGGCGCGCCAGTCTCGTTCGATATCGGGACCACACATCTTCACGATCTCGCGCGCGCCACGCTCAAGGGCTTCTACTTCCAACGCAGCGGCGTGCCGATCGACGCGCGCTACGCGGGCAAGTGGGCGCGGGCCGAGGGACACCCCGACACCGCGGTGCTCGTTCATCCGTCAGCGGCGTCCGCGTCGCGTCCCGCGGGAACGAAGATCTCGTCGCCACTCGGCTGGTACGACGCGGGTGACTACAACAAGTACGTCGTCAACTCGGGGATCAGCACCTACACGTTGCTGCTCCTCGCCGAGCAATTCCCGGAATACGCGGTGGCACTCCGCACCGACGTTCCGGAGAGCGGCAACGCCCTCCCCGACGTGCTCGACGAAGCGCTGTTCAACGTCCGCTGGATGCGGACGATGCAGGATCCAGCCGACGGTGGCGTGTACCACAAGCTCACGAACGCGGAGTTCGATGCGTTCGAGGAGCCGCGCGCCGCGACGCAGCCGCGTTACGTCGTGCAGAAGAGCACCGCGGCGACGCTCGACTTCGCGGCCGTGATGGCCCAGGCGTCGCGCGTCGTGCGGCGGTACCCGCGCGAGCTGCCGGGCCTCGCCGATTCGTTGAGCGCTGCGGCACTCGCCGCCTGGCGGTGGGCGCGGCAGCATCCCGATTCGCTCTATGATCAGAACCGGCTGAACGCCGCGACGACGCCGCACGTCAACACGGGCGCGTATGGCGATCGCAATGTCGACGATGAGCGACGGTGGGCCGCCGCGGAGCTCTACCTCGCGACGCGCCAGGACAGCTTCCTCGTCGCCGTGTCGCCGCTGCAGGCTGCGGGGCGGCCCGAAGGACACGCCCCGTTCACCCTCACGGACTATGCCATCGTCCCGGGCTGGCCCGACGTCGGCACGCTGGCGCTCGTGTCGCTCGCCGAGCATCGGCGCGAGCTGCCGCCGTCGGTGAACGGCGCCGCGATCGTCGACAAGCTCGTCGAGCTCGCGCGGTCGCTGCGCGCGGTCGCCGACAGCTCGCCGTACGCCATTGCTATGGGATCACGGCGGGATTTCGTATGGGGGAGTAACGCCGTCGCGGCGAACCAGGGGCTCGTGCTCGTTCAGGCGTATCGTCTCACCGGCGACACCACCTTCCTGCGCGCGGCACTCGGGAACCTCGACTACATCCTGGGCCGGAACCCGACCGGCTACTCGTTCGTGACCGGTGTCGGCACCAGGACGCCGATGTTCCCGCATCACCGCCTCTCGGCGTCCGACACCGTCGCGGCTCCGGTGCCCGGGCTGCTCGTCGGCGGACCGAATCCCGGGCAGCAGGATCACTGCAGCGGGTATCCGTCGTCGCTTCCCGCGCTCTCCTATCTCGACGCGCAGTGCAGCTACGCGTCGAACGAGATCGCGATCAACTGGAATGCGCCGATCGCATATCTCAGCGCGGCGATCGACGCGGCGTACGGTTCGGGCCATCCGGTGCGCGGGGCGGCGGCGACCACGAAGGCGCGACCGTACGTCGTCGTCGTGTCGCTCGACGCGTTCCGGTCGGACTATCTCGCGAAGTACCGGCCGGCGTCACTCGAGCGGCTCGCGAAGCGTGGCATCGTGGCGCGCGGGCTCGTGCCGCCCTTTCCCTCCAAGACTTTCCCAAGCCACTACACCCTCGCCACCGGCCTGTATCCGGGACATCACGGGATTCTCTCGAACAACTTCTACGATCCGGCGCTGGAGCGCTGGTTCCGCCTGAAGGACACGAGCGCCGTGCGCGACGGCCGCTGGTTCGGCGGCGTGCCGATCTGGGTCGCCGCGCAGCGCGAAGGGCTGCGCAGCTCCGTCTACTTCTGGCCGGGCTCGGAGGGCGTCGTCGCGGGCGAACGGCCGACGTACTGGTCGTCGTATCGCGCGAGTGTCCCCGATTCGTGCCGCATCGACGAGAGCATCGCGCGGCTGCGACTGCCGGCCGCCGAGCGCCCGCATCTCGAGATGATCTACCTGACCGACGTGGACGACACGACGCACCACTACGGTCCGGACACGCCGCACACCGCCAACGCCGTCGCGTCGCTCGACCGCGCGCTCACGCGACTGCTCGATTCACTCGATGCGCTGCCGCAGCGCGACTCGGTGAACGTCGTCGTGCTGTCCGATCACGGCATGTACGGCGTGTCGCAGGAGCGCATGATACCGATCCGCCCGCTTCTCGCGGCCGCCGGCATCGACACCATGCAGGTCGAGTTCGGAGACAGCGGCCCCGTGATGTCGCTCTGGTTTCACGGTGACACCGCGCTCACGCGCCGAACGCTCGCCGCGCTCGCGCACGTGCCCCACATGCACGCGTACGCGAGAGGGGAGACCCCGCCACGCTGGCACCTCGCTGCGAATGCGCGCGCCGGCGACGTGCTCATCGTCGCCGACCTTGGCTACCTCGTGGCGCGAAGCGCGACCGATCGTGTGCTCGATCCCGGAAACCACGGCTGGGATCCGACCTTCCCGGCGATGCACGGTGTGTTCGTCGCCGCGGGCCCGCAGATCCGCGCCGCCGGAACGCTCCCCGAGGTCGAGAACGTGAACGTGTATCCCTTCCTCGCCGCGCTGCTCGGGCTGCAGCACGCCCCGAGCGTCGATGGCAAGCTCGGCGTGCTCGCACCGTACCTGCGCGCGGCGCACTGAGCGGCAGTCAGACGTAACGGCAGCGGTACTCTCCTTGCCCTTTATGATCGGGAAGCACGACAGACTCACCCCGACCGTGAAGGAGCCCAAATGTCAGAACGGCACAAGCCCCACAACGGACGCGACAGCACTGGCAACTTCCGCGTGAAGCGGATCGACCTCGACGACGTCGAGAACGATCCGGAGGGTACCGACATCGTGCGCGACGACGTGCGCGCGGGCGGCGCGGTGGCCGACACCGGTGCCTTGGCGGGCGAGCGTGCCGCCGAGATCGGCGACGCGATCCAGGAGGATCGCGAGAACGTGAAGAAGTTCGCCAAACGCGAGAATCCGATCTGGCGCTGAGCCACTGATTGCCCCCACCACGTGGAGGGAGCGCGAGAGCGCTCCCTCCTTCGTTTTCCTCTTCGGCCGCGCTCGCTCGCGCGCCGGTTAGATTTCCTGACGTGAACGCCGACCCGACCATCGCCGCCGCCATCGAGACGCGGCGCACCTTCGCCATCATCAGTCACCCGGACGCCGGGAAGACCACCCTCACCGAGAAGCTCCTCCTTTATGGCGGGGCGATCCATCTCGCGGGCACGGTCAAGGCGCGCCGGCAGCAGCGCCACGCGACCTCCGACTGGATGCAGATGGAGCAGGAGCGCGGCATCTCGGTCACGTCGAGCGTGATGCAGTTCGCCTACGAGGGCTATCAGGTGAACCTGCTCGACACCCCGGGTCACGAGGACTTCTCGGAGGACACCTATCGCGTCCTCATCGCCGCGGACAGCGCCGTCATGCTGCTCGACAACCGCAAGGGCGTCGAGGAGCGAACGCGGCAGCTCTTCGCCGTCTGCAAGCGGCGACGCATGCCGATCTTCACCGTGGTCAACAAGTGCGACCGCGTCGGTGAGGATCCGCTCAAGCTGATCGGCGACGTCGAGGCCGACCTCGAGCTCGACTGTCATCCCGTCACCTGGCCGATCCACTCCGAAGGCCAGTTCATCGGCGTGTACGATCGGCGCCGCCGGCTCATCTACCGCTTCGAGCGGGGTGAGGACCACGGCGCCTCGCGCGCCGAGGTGGACGTGGCGTCGCTCGACGATCCGTCGATCGGCGAGATGCTCGGCGCCGAGGCGCACGAGCGGCTCGTGCACGACATCGCTCTGCTCGACGAGGCGGGCCATCCCTTCAGCCACGAAGCGGTGCTCGCCGGTGCGCTCTCGCC
>DASVNI010000085.1:0-5969 GCA_036383935.1 Gemmatimonadaceae bacterium
GCCGACTGGACGACGCGGCCCTGAAGGGTCGACAGAAGCATTGGTTCTCTCACAGCCGAATGCGTGGGGGATCGGGCGTCTGGCCGCCCCAACCATCACTCCGCGCACGCGCGGGCGCAACGCGACCAAAGGACGACGCACGGTGTCACGAGCGGCACCTGGCTGTCATGAACGGCACAAAGCGCCGTTGCTTCCCCTGCCCCGGCCGCGCAACCTTCGAGCATGGAAGCCAGCGCGGAATCCGTTGCCGAGTCGTACCGGGAAGCGCGCGCCGTCCCGCTCCTGCCGGGACCGCGCGAGCTTGCCGCGATCGTCGCCTTCTGGGTGGGCTACGGCATGCTCACGCTGGCCAATCGCTTCTTCGATCCGGATGGCGGCCCACCCGGCGAGTTCGCCTCACGCGCGACGATCGCGGCGATCGAGGCGCTGCTCTGGATCATCGTCACGCCGATCCTCTTCGCCGTCGCCGGCCGCATCGATCTCGACGCGAGTCGATCGACCCGTCGCCGCGCGGTCGGTGTGCTCATCCTCGTGCTCTCGACCGTCGCCGCGGCGGCGCTGCTCGCCCTCATCGGGCGTGAGCTGCGCGCACACTTCACTCCCCAGTTCGGTGGCGGGCGACGCGGGCGTGGTGGACCGCCGCCCTGGCTCCGCTTCTGGTTCGGCTTCCTCAACACGCTCATCCTCGCGCTCGGCGTCGCCTTCGCGGGGGTCGCTCGCGCCTACTCGGCGCGCCTTCGCGCGCGTCGCGAGCAGGCGATCCAGCTCACCAGCCAGCTCGCCGAAGCGCGCATCGACGCGCTCCGCCGCCAGCTCGATCCGCACTTCCTCTTCAACACGCTCAACGCGATCGCCTCGCTCGTCGAGCGTGACCCGCGCGGCGTACGCCGCATGATCGCGCGGCTCGGCGATCTCCTGCGCCACAGCTTCGAGGGGGGCGACGCCCCCGAGGTCCCGCTGCGACGCGAGCTCGCCCTGCTCGATCTCTACGTGGACATCGTCCGCGTCCGCTTCCAGGACCGGCTCACGGTGAACGTCGCCGTGGACGACGCCGTGCTCGACGCACTCGTTCCGACGCTCATCCTCCAGCCGCTCGTCGAGAATTCGGTGAAGCACGGCGTCGAGGGACGGACGGACGGCGGCCACATCATCGTCGAGGGCTCGCGCGACGGCGACGCACTCGTGCTCCGCGTGCGCGACGACGGCGGCGCCGTCGCCGCCGACACACTGAACGCGCCGAGCGGGCGCGGGGTCGGCGTGCGCAACACGCGCGCGCGGCTGCAGCAGCTCTACGGCAGCGCGCAGCGCTTCACCCTCGCACGCGACGGCGATCGTGGGGTCGTCGCCGAGATCCGGCTGCCATTTCATCTGAGTGGGGCGGCGCCGGTGGTGCGTGTGCCGCACACCGACGAGCACCCGGCTTATCTGGTGCACGATGCCTGAGCAGGTACGAGTCCTCGTCGTCGACGACGAGCCGCTCGCGCGCCTGCGCATCGAGGACGCGCTCGCGCACATCGAGGGCGCTGTCGTCGTCGGGTCCGCCACGAATGGCATCGAGGCGGTCGAGCGCATCCGCACGCTCAAGCCCGACCTCGTCTTCCTCGATGTGCAGATGCCCGGCAAGACGGGCATCGAAGTCATCCGTGAGATCGGCGCCGACAACATGCCCGCGACGATCTTCGTCACGGCGTACGATCAGTTCGCCGTCCAGGCGTTCGACGTCGCCGCGGTGGATTATCTCGTCAAGCCATTCGACGACGAGCGCTTCGAGGCTGCCTTCGCTCGCGCTCGCCACCGTCTCTCCGCCGAGGGGATGAGCAAGCTGCGCGAGCAGCTCCTCTCGGTCCTGCAGGGCGGTCCGGCGGTCGCGTACTCACCCGCCGCCGCGGAGCCGCAGTACCTCGAGCGCATCGCCGTCGAGATGCGCGGCAAGGTGCGCTCGATCCCGGTCGATCAGATCGACTACATCGTCGCCGACGGACCGTATGCCGAGCTCCACACTGGCGACAGGCGGCACGTCATCCGCGAGTCGATGCAGACGCTCGAGGAGCGGCTCGACCCGAAGAAGTTCATGCGCGTCCACCGCTCGATGATCGTGCGGCTGGATCTGGTGGACACGCTGCACCGTGGCGCCGGCGGCGACTACGAGCTGCAGCTCAAGAACGGGACGCGCGTGAAGGTCAGCCGCTCCCGCCGCGAAGCCCTCGAGCGCTGGCTCGGCGTCTCGGAGTGAGCCGACGTCATTGGGCCGTGTCGCATTTCCGGCCGTTCATGACACGCACGAGCCGTTCGTAACACACCGCCCCACGCCCGAGTCGGGCGCGCGTAGAGTGAATGAGGCGACGCTGATCACGCGGCGCCGAAAGCATTCAAACCGCGCTCTCACTCGAAGCGACCATGTCCATCAAGATGCGAGTCACCGCCGCCGTGCTGGCGGCCACCACACTCGGCGGCGTGCTCTGGTTCTATCACCGCGCCGACGCCGGCACCACGCCAAGCTACCGCCTCGGCAAGGTCGAGCGCGGCAGCGTGAAGTCGACCGTCTCGGCGACCGGTACCCTCGGCGCCGTGCGCACGGTACAGGTCGGCACGCAGGTGTCCGGTCAGATCGCGGCGCTGTACGTCGACTTCAACGACCATGTGAAGAAGGGGCAGCTCATCGCGCGCATCGACCCGGTCCTCCAGCAGGCGGCGGTGCAGGATGCACAGGCCGGCCTCGCCAAGGCGCAGGCGGTCTACACGCAGACACAGCTCGACTACGAGCGCAGCAAGAAGCTGCACGACCAGCAGATCGCGACTGACGCCGAGTACAACGTCGCGCAGTCGAGCTACGCGCAGGCGCAGGCCGGCCTGACGTCCGCGAAGATCAATCTGGAGCGCGCGAAGCAGAACCTCGCGTACACCAACATCTACTCGCCGATCGACGGCGTCGTCGTCGAGCGCGCGATGGACGTCGGCCAGACCGTCGCCGCCAGCTTCTCCGCGCCGCAGCTGTTCATCATCGCGAACGACCTGTCGCGCATGCAGATCCTCGCCTCGGTCGACGAGAGCGACATCGGCAAGATCCAGGCGGGACAGCCGGTGACGTTCACCGTGCAGTCGTTCCCCGATCGGCAGTTCAACGGCACCGTCGATCAGGTGCGCCTCAACTCGACGACGCTGAACAACGTCGTGAGCTACACGGCGGTGGTCGCTGTCTCGAACGAGGACGGCAAGCTGCTCCCCGGCATGACGGCGAGCGTGAAGCTCCAGACGGCGAGCGCCGACGACGTGCTCACCGTGCCGTCCACCGCGCTGCGGTTCACGCCGCCCGAAGGGGCGAAGACGAACATGCCCGCGCGTAAGCCGCGCACTGGCGACAGCACGGCGGCGCCGAACGCCACAGCGAACGCCGAGCCCAATGCGCAGCGTGCCGGCGGCTTCAATGGTGGTGGATTCCCCGGCGGCCCCGGTGGCAACGGTGCACCACGTCGCCCCCGTGCGACGGGCACGCAGCCCGGCAGCATGGCGCGCCTGTGGACCGTGGACGCCGAAGGCACGCTCACGCCGCACTTCGTGAAGCTCGGCATCTCCGACGGGCAGAAGACGGAGATCACGTCCCGCGATCTGAAGGACGGCGAGAGCATCGTGCTCAGCGCGCTGCAGCCCGGCGCCACGACGGCATCGACGACCGGCGCGACCGCGAACCCGCTGCAGCCGCAACAGCAGCAGCGCCGCGGTCCCGGCGGACCGTTCTAAGAAGCAGTGAGTTGGTGAGTTGGTGAGTTGGTTCGTGGGCTCGCTGGGCGGGGGGCCCAACAAACCCACGATGCAACTCACCGACCAACTCACCAACTCACTAACTCACCAACTCACACTCTCGTGCCTCTCATGTCTCACCCGGTGATCTCTCTCGACCACGTGACCCGCGTTTACGGCGAAGGCGACAGTGCGGTCCACGCGCTCCGCGGCGTGAACCTCACGGTGCACGCCGGCGAGCTGGTGGCGATCATGGGTACGTCGGGCTCCGGCAAGTCGACGATGCTCAACATCCTCGGCTGCCTCGACGTGCCGACGAGCGGTCACTACGTGCTCGATGGCGTCGCCGTCGAGACGATGACCAAGCCGCAGCTCGCCGACCTGCGCAACGCGAAGCTCGGCTTCGTCTTCCAGGGGTTCAACCTCCTGGCGCGCACCTCGGCGGTGGAGAACGTCGAGCTGCCCCTGCTCTATCGGCGCGGCACGCCGGTGAAGAACACCCACGAGCGTGCCATCGCGGCACTCGAGCGCGTGGGACTCGGCAAGCGGCTCGACCATCATCCGAGCATGCTCTCGGGCGGCCAGCAGCAGCGCGTCGCCATCGCCCGCGCGCTCGTCACGGAGCCCACCGTGCTCCTCGCCGACGAGCCGACCGGTAACCTCGACAGCCGGACGTCGATCGAGGTGATGGCGCTCTTCCAGGCGCTCAACGATCAGGGAATCACCGTGATCCTCGTCACGCACGAGCCGGACGTCGCGCAGTACGCGAAGCGCATCATCGAGATGCGCGACGGCCAGATCCGGCGCGACCACCCCGTCCTCGACCGGCACATCGCCGTCGACGATCTCGCCGAACTCGATGCCTCGGCTCCCGTGGAGGAGGAAGTAGCCGCATGACCAGCCAGACCGTCTTCCGCATGGCGCTGCGCAGCATCTTCAAGAACAAGATGCGCACGGCGCTCACGATGCTCGGCATCGTCATCGGCGTCGGCGCCGTCATCGTGATGGTCGCGATCGGCAATGGCGCGCAGGCCCAGATCAAGAATCAGATCAGCGGCCTGGGCACGAATCTCATCGTCATCACCGCGGGGAGCGTTCAGACCGGCGGTGCGAGCCAGGGTGCACAGTCGTTCAACAGACTCACGGTGGACGACGTCGATGCAATCCATCGTGAAGCGACACTCCTGGCCGGAGTGTCGCCGGTGATCGTGACGCGCACGCAGGTCGTCGGCGGCACGGGGAACTGGCGCGCCGAAGTGGATGGCGTGTCGCCCGACTTCTTCAGCATCCGCGACTGGGCGACGACGAGCGGTGATCTCTTCAGCGATGAAGACGTGCGCACCAAGCGTACTGTCCTGCTCCTCGGCGCCACCGTCGCGAAGAACCTCTGGCCCGATTCGGATCCGGTCGGCCAGGAGATCCGACTCGGCAAGACGCCCTTCACCGTCATCGGCGTGCTCGCCCCCAAAGGACAGACCGCGAACGGCTCGGATCAGGACGACGTCGTGATCGTCCCCTACACCACCGCGCAGACGCGGCTCAACGGCTTCAGCTTCCTCGGCCAGATCCTCGCCAGCGCGAGCTCGCCGGCGATGCTCGCCCCCGCGCAGGAAGAGCTCAAGGGCATCATGCGCGCGGCGCACGGGATCCCGCCCGGCGGCACGGACGACTTCACCGTGCGCGACCAGACGGCGATCGCCAAGGCGGCGACGAGCACCAGCTCGATCATGACGTCGCTGCTCGCAGCAATCGCGTCGGTGTCACTCATCGTCGGCGGCATCGGGATCATGAACATCATGCTCGTGTCGGTGACCGAGCGGACGCGCGAGATCGGCATCCGCATGGCCATCGGCGCCCGCGGTGCTGATGTGATGCTTCAGTTTCTCGTAGAAAGCATCGTCATGTGCCTCCTCGGCGGACTGCTCGGCCTCGCCGTCGGTGTCGGCGGTGCGACGCTCGTCGGGCACTTCACCGGCTGGAGCATCGCGACCCCCGTGTCGGCGGTGTTCCTCGCCATCGGCTTCTCCGCCGCGGTCGGGATCTTCTTCGGGTTCTATCCGGCGCGGAAGGCTGCTTCGCTCGACCCGATTCAAGCACTGCGCTTCGAGTAGCGCGTCGATCACAACCACTCAGGTGATTCCCATGAAATCATATATGTCAGCAACGAGATGGAGCCGCGCGCTCCTCGTCGCCGCGGTGGTGGTCTCACCAGCCGTCGCCGGGGCGCAGAC
>DASVNI010000086.1:0-3531 GCA_036383935.1 Gemmatimonadaceae bacterium
GCCGCGACGGTGCTCAGCGAACCGCCGAGATCCTTCGTGCGCGCGCCGTCCTTCACCGCCTCCGACACGGCGCGCTCCACCGCCCGCGCCTCGGCCTCGAGACCGAGCGAGTGACGGAGCAGCATCGCCGCGCTGAGGATCGTGCCGACCGGATTCGCGATCCCCTTCCCCGCGATGTCCGGCGCCGAGCCGTGAATCGGCTCGTACAGGCCGACGCGCGTGCCACTCCCGCTGCTCTGCGCACCGAGCGACGCCGAGGGGAGCAGACCGATCGAGCCGGTGAGCACCGCCGCCTCGTCGGTGAGGATGTCGCCGAACATGTTCTCCGTCACGATCACGTCGAACCGCGCCGGGTTGGTCACGAGCACCATCGCGCACGAATCGACCAGCACATGTTCGACTTGAAGGTCTGGAAATTCCTCCGCTAGCACCTTGGTCGCGATGCGCCGCCAGAGGCGCGACGTCTCGAGCACGTTCGCCTTGTCCACCGACGTCACCTTGCCGCGCCGGCCGCGCGCCAGCTCACCCGCCATGCGGACGATGCGCGTCACCTCCTCGGTGTCGTACGTGCACAGGTCGCGCGCACGCTCGCCACCACCGGGTAGCTGCTCGAGTCCCTTCTCACCGAAGTAGATCCCGCCCGTCAGCTCGCGCACGACGAGCAGATCGACGCCCTCGAGCCGCTCGGGCCGCAGCGGCGACGCGTCCACGAGCGACGCATGCGGCGCGACGGGACGCAGATTCGCGTAGAGACCGAGCGCCTTGCGGATCGCCAGCAGTCCCTGCTCCGGCCGCACCTTCGCCGACGGGTTGTCCCACTTCGGGCCACCGACGGCGCCGAGCAACACGGCGTCGGCGCGCTTGCAGATCGCCGTCGTGGCGTCGGGAAGCGCGGTGCCGGTCGCGTCGATCGCCGCGCCGCCGATCAAACCTTCCTCGAAGCTGAACCTCACCCCCGCCAGCTCCGCCGCGGCGACGAGCACGCGCCGCGCCTGCTCCACGATCTCCGGGCCGATGCCGTCGCCGGGCAGCAGCGCGATGGAGTATTCACTCTTCCGCGCTACGCTCATGCCGCACCTGCCGCGGCGAGCGTGCTGAACGACGAGCGGTGCGCGGCCTCGTACTTCGCCGTGTCGTCCGTCGTCTTGAGCAGGAAGCCCATCTCGTCGATGCCATTCAGCAGGCAGTACTTCGAGAACGGCGGGACGGGAAAGGTGACCGTTTCGCCACTCGGAAGCGTGAGCGTCGACGTCTCGAGGTCCACCGTCACCTTCGACGCCGGCGTGTGCGACGACATCAGCTTCGCCAACACCTCGGGCGACACCTGGATCGGCAGCAGCCCGTTGCCGAGCGCGTTGCCGCGGAAGATGTCGGCGAAGGTGGAGCTCACGACGGCGCGGAACCCCGCACCGGCAAGCGCCCACACGGCGTGCTCGCGCGACGAGCCGCACCCGAAGTTGTGCCCCGCGACGAGCACCTCCGCTCCCTTCGACTCGGGCTTGTTCAGCACGAAGTCGGGGTTCGGCGAGCCGTCGGCGAGATAGCGCCAGTCATTGAACGCGTTCGGGCCGAGGCCCGCGCGGCTCGTCGTCGTCAGGAACCGAGCCGGAATGATCTGGTCGGTATCCACGTTCTCGGTCGGCAGCACGACGTACGTCGAGCTGAACTTCCACTGCGTGCCGGTCATACGGCGACCTCGAGCAGAGTGCGGGGATCGGTGATCACGCCAGTGACGGCGGCGGCGGCGGCGGTGAGCGGACTGGCGAGCAGCGTGCGACCACCGCTCCCCTGCCGGCCCTCGAAGTTGCGGTTGCTCGTCGAGACGGCGAGCTGGCCCGGACGGAGCTGATCGCCGTTCATCGCGATGCACATCGAGCAGCCGGCTTCGCGCCACTCGGCACCAGCATCCTTGAAGATGACGTCGAGCCCTTCAGCCTCGGCCTGGCGCTTCACCTGCTGCGAGCCCGGTACGACGAGCACGCGCACGTTCGGCGCGACGTGACGGCCGCGCAGCACCGTGGCCGCGTCGCGCAGGTCGGAGATGCGCGCGTTGGTGCAGCTGCCGAAGAAGACGACGTCCACCGGCGTACCGGCGAGCTTCTTCCCCGCTTCCAGCCCCATGTACTTGAGTGCCTTCGCCGCGCTGTCGCGCTCACTGCGGTCGGCGAGCGACGCAGGATCGGGTACCGGCTGGTTGATCGACATCCCCATGCCCGGGTTCGTGCCGTAGGTGATCCACGGCTCGAGCGCGCTGCCGTCGATGACGATCGTCTGGTCGTACGTCGCGCCCTCGTCGGTGCGCAGCGTCTTCCAGTCGGCGACCGCCGCGTCCCACTCGGCGCCCTTCGGCGCGTGCGGCTTGCCCTTCAGGTACTCGAACGTCGTCTCGTCCGGCGCGATCATGCCGGCGCGCGCGCCAGCCTCGATCGACATGTTGCACACCGTCATGCGCTCTTCCATCGAGAGGGCGCGGATGACGGAGCCCGTGTACTCGATCACGTGGCCGGTAGCCCCACCCACACCCAGCCGTGTACACACGGCCAGGATCACATCCTTGGCGGACACGCCCGGGCGCAGCTTGCCGTCGACGCGCACCTCGAGCGTCTTCGGACGCGTCTGCAGCAGGCACTGCGACGCGAGCACGTGCGCCACCTGCGACGTGCCGATCCCGAACGCGAGCGCGCCGAACGCGCCGTGCGTGCTGGTGTGGCTGTCGCCGCATACCACCGTCATCCCGGGCTGCGTGAGTCCGAGCTCGGGTCCGATGACGTGCACGATTCCCTGCCGCTTGTCACCCAGCGCGAGCAGCGGGATGCCGAACTCCTCGCAGTTCTTCGCGAGCTGGTCGAGCTGCGCCTTGCGCGACGTGGCGCTGGCGTCGAGCACCGGCATCGCCTTGAAGCCGCCGGGCGTCGTCGGCGTGGAGTGGTCCATCGTCGCGATGGTGCGCTGCGGGGCGCGGACCTTGAGGCCGCGGTTGCGCAGCTCGGTGAACGCCTGAGCCGACGTCACCTCGTGCACGAGATGGAGATCGATGTAGAGGACCGCGGGGGTCGCGTCGGTCTGCGGGCGGACGAGATGCCGCTCCCAAAGCTTGTCGAACAGGGTGCGTGCGCCGCTCATGCCGACACCTTCGCTTTCGGGAAGCGCAGAGCGCTCTTCTCGTCTTCCGCGTCGCGCGCGTTGAGCAGGCTGTTCACCGCATCGAGGTAGGCCTCACCCGAAGCGTCGACCACGTCCACGTGTGTGCCGCGGCCAACGAACGTGCGGCCCGAATAGAGATCCTTCACTCGTACCGTTACCTCCGCGAGCGCGCCGGTCCCTTCGGACACGGAGCGCGTGGTGAATCCCTGCAGCTCGCCGGCCTCGCCGACGACTGCGTCGATTGCCCGGCAGACTGCGTCCACCGGGCCGTCTCCTGTCCCCGATCCCACCTTCGTCGTCCCGTCGGCGGCGCGCAGCTTCACCGTCGCCGTGGGGATGAGCTGCGTCCCCGTCTGCACCTGCATCTGCGCCAGCGTCCACCGCGCG
>DASVNI010000087.1:0-2842 GCA_036383935.1 Gemmatimonadaceae bacterium
CGCCGGTGCGCGGTCATCTGCAGATCACGGCAATGCCGCTCGCCGACGTCGGCGTGCTCGCGCAGCTCTCCACGCCGATCTCGGGGCGGCTCGGTCTGGATCTCAACGTCGCCGGCACGCGTGAGGCACCGCTGCTCACGCTGACCGGCGCGGCCGACTCGCTGAAGGTGGGCGGCCTCGCGGCGGAGGCGATGCGGCTGACCGGCCGCTACGCCACGAATCGCGCCGCCGTGGATGCGACGCTCGTGCGCGGCGGCCGGTCGATCCTCGACGCGAGCATCGAGTATCCGATCGCGCTGACGCTGTTCACCGCCAAGGCGATGAGCGACTCGCTCCGTGGCCGGATCCACGCCGACAGCGTGGACCTCGCCCTCGTGGAGGCGCTCTCGCCGAAGCTGCACAACACGACGGGCCGGCTCTCGCTCGATCTGGCGGTCAGCGGCGAGCCGAAGCATCCGCACATCGGCGGCGTGGCGACGATCCGCAACGGCACGATCGAGGTGCCGAGCGTCGGCGTTCGATTCACGGGCATGGACATGGCGCTCGCCGTGGATCCGCTGCACGACTCACTCTCGATCCAGCGGCTCCGGTGGACGAGCCCGGCGAGCGGTGGGAACGCGTCGATCCTCGGATCGGTCGTGTTCCGCGACGTCCACAACCCGAAGTTCGATCTCCGCCTCGACGCTCGCGCGCTGCGCGCGATCGACAAGGGGGGGCTGGCGCGCCTCGACGTCTCGACCGGTCCGTCGGGACTGACGCTGAGTGGCACGGAGGACGATGCGCGCCTGAGCGGTTCGATCAACGTCGACCGCGGGACGATCTACATCCCCGAGCTGATCAACAAGAAGCTCGAGGATTTCTCGCAGGAGGAGTTCGCCGAGCTGTTCGACACGACCGACGTGCGCAACCGCTCGATGATGCCGCAGGCGCCGACGCGGCTGGTGGAGCACCTCCGGCTCGAGGGCGTATCGGTGAACGTGGGCGACGAGGTCTGGCTGCGCTCCGCCGAAGCGAACATCAGGCTCGGCGGCTCGCTCGACGTCACGCGAGCGCGCGACGAGCGCGCGACGCGCCGCTCGTCGCTCGGGCGTGGGGGAGCCAACGATCCCCTCTATCGCCTCGCGCTGAGCGGCGCCCTGAGCGCCGACCGCGGCACCTACACGCTCGACTTCCCCGGCGTGCAGCGCGAGTTCCAGGTTCAATCGGGGCGCATCACCTTCTTCGGCACGGCGGATTTCAACCCGGAGATCGACGTCAGCGCGCTGTACCGCGTGAAGCAGTCACGCCGCGCGGACATCGGAGTGAAGGCGCGCATCATCGGGCCGTTCTATCCGCAGCCGGCGCTCGAGCTGACGAGCGACGACGCGACCATCTCGCAGACGGATCTCGTCGCATACCTCGTCACGGGGCGGCCGAGCGTCGAGCTCAACGGAGCGAACGCGCAGGCGACGCAGCGCGCCATCGAGGTGCTGCTCCCGACGGCCGGCGCGCGGTTGAGCCGCGCGCTGCGCGATCAGTTCGGCGGCTGGGTGGACCTGTTCCAGATCCAGGCCGGCACGCTGAGCGACGACCCGTCCAACAGCCAGGCGACGACGGGACTGGGCCAGTGGCGAAGCGTGCTTTCGGGGACGCGGCTCGGCGGTGAGAAGCAGATCAGCGACCGGCTGTTCCTCAGCTTCAGCACGGGCCTCTGCCAGCTCGGCGTCACGAACGACAAGGAGCAGCAGGGAGTCACCGGCTTCGTGAACTCGATCGAAGGGAAGCTGGAATACCGCTTCCCGCTCATCGCCCCCGATCAGCTCTCGCTGCGCGCCGGCCGCGAGCCGGCGGCGAGTGCGCTGCGCTGTGGCGCGACGGGCAGCGTGCGCGGGTTCGTCGCCACGCCGCAGCAGTGGGGTTTCTCGCTCTTCCGCTCCTGGTCGTTCTGACGACGCGCGTCCTGCTCATCGCGAACCCGGCGTCGCGCCGCGGGAAGCGCCTGATCGGCCGCGCCGAGGCGGCCGTGGTGGCGGCTGGGGCGACGTGCGAGGTGGTACGCACCGAACGCGCGGGGCACGCGGCGGAGATCGCGCGAGCGCGCGGCGCCGAGTTCGATCGCGTGCTCACGCTCGGCGGCGACGGCACCGCAATGGAGGTGGCGGGAGCGCTGGCGTTCGGGCCCACGCCGATCGGCGTGCTGGCCGGCGGCACGGGCAACCTGCTGGCGCGCGCGCTCGGCGTGCCGAAGCGGGTGGAGCGTGCCGTGCCGGCGCTGCTCGACGGACAGCTGCGGCGGATCGATCTCGGCGTCGTGATGGGACATCACTTCGCCGTCGCGGCGGGTGTCGGCATCGACGCGGCGATGGTGGAGGAGACACCGGCCTGGCTCAAGCGCCGGCTCGGCGTGCTCGCGTACACGTTGATCGCCACGCGCGCCGCGCTGCGCGCCGTGCTCCGCCGAAAGTTCTTTCAGGCGCGCATCGAGGTGGACGGCGAGGTGATCGAGCGCCGTGCCGCGGCGGTGCTGTTCGCCAACTTCGGCGCGATCCTGGAAGACCGGATCTCCTTCGGCCCCGAGATCGCCGTCGACGACGGAGTGCTGGACTGCTGCGTCTTCTCGCCCCGCCACCTGCGCGACGCGATGCGCATCATGTGGCGCGTGACGCGGCGCGATTTTCGGCCCGACCCGTCGATACTATACAGAAAGGGGAAGCGCTTCCGGCTCGAGACGGACCCCGTGCTCACCCTGCAGGCGGACGGCGAGCTCCTGGGGCCCACGCCGGCGGAGGTGACCGTCGAGCCGCTCGCGGTCCAACTCCTCGTCCCACGGCGCCGACGCGAACCGTGACGGGGGATACCTCGC
>DASVNI010000088.1:0-1581 GCA_036383935.1 Gemmatimonadaceae bacterium
CTCCGCCACCGCGGGAGCGACCGACTCGAGCGGCACGCGCTGCAGCGCGCCACCGTGGCGCACCGCGCGCCGCATGCGCGCGTGGTCGACGAGGATCCGTCGCATCGCGATCGCCGCCACGGCCATGAAGTGCGCCCGCGACGTCCAGTGCGCGCGCGTCTGCTCGGCGAGCTGCATGTACGCCTGATGCACCAGATCGGTGGTGGTCAGCGTATGGCCGGCCGGCTCACGCTGCAGGTGCCGCCGCGCCACCTGTCGCAGCTCCTCGTAGACCACGGGAAAGAGCGCGTCTACACCGGTGAGCGCACCGGCGTCGGCGTGCTGGCTGTGCGCAGGTGATCCGGTGGGCGTGGTGGCCAACGTTTCACGATCGCGAGGGGAACCCGGCGCGGCGAGGCCGGCGTGCCCTCAAGCTGGCGCTGCCTGGTGCGTCGCGAAAGAGGGGTTACCCGCCTGGTACGAACCGGCCTCGTGCAGCGTTCCGCTCGTGAGTGGTATGTCGCTCGGCGGCGCGGCGATACGTGTCAGGATTGGAGGGCGTTCGGAGTCTCGGCGCTGAGATCAAGAACGGAGGGCCTGAACGGATGCAGCGGATTGGGCGGATGCTAGAGCAACTGCACACCGGGCTGCCAATCCGGTGGCCGAATAGGCCACCAGCCGACTCGCGAGCCTAGTGATCTTTTGGGGGCGTGGCGCGAGAGACTCACGCGGCGGACCCCAAAAATGCTTTTGCTCTTGTAGTTGTTGCTGCTGTTGCAGTTGCTCCTGCATCCGCTCGATCCGCTGCATCCGTTCAGGCCCTCCGTTCTCGACATCTCTCGCCAACTCATGACGCAGTTGAAACCGTGCGAACGTCATCCGCTGCGCCGAGTACCCAGGGGCAATGGTGGTAATCGCAGATCTCGGCGACGCGCCCCTCGCGCACGACGAAGCGGATGATGCCGCCCGACGTCCACACGCCGTCGCGCGCGTACTCCGCCACGATCATCGGCTCGCCGTCGACGTCGGCGAGGCGCAGGCGGATCGGGACGGCGAACTTCTCGTAGCGCGAGAAGTACGGCGAGTCGACCAGTCGTCCCACGAAGCGGTCGGCGACGCGGACGCGCGTGTCCGCGCTCACCATCTCACGCAGCCCGTCCCAGTCGCGGCGATTGAAGCGTTCGACGTAGCGCGCGAGCAGAGCGCGCGTGTCGGCTGATGCGTCGACATCGCGAGCGCGCGCGACCGGTGACGCCACGAGCTTCGCGCGCCCGCGATGCAGCGCCGCCTTCACCCCGCCGAGTGTCGAGCCCGTGAGCTCGGCGATCTCGTCGAGCGAGTGGTCGAGCACGTCCTTGAGCAGCACGCACGCGCGCTCCATCGGCGGGAGCGTGAGGACGAGATGTTCCACCGCGCGGCCGAGCGCGGGACCGGGTGGATCGTCAGGCCAGATGCCGTCGGGCGTGTCGACCGTCGACTCGGCGTCCTCGCGCACACCGCGATGGCGCAGGAAGTCCACGCAGCGGTTGTGCGCGATGCGGAAGAGCCATGGCTTGAGCGGACGCGCACCGTCGAACGACTCGAGGCGCCGGTACGCGTCGA
>DASVNI010000089.1:0-9272 GCA_036383935.1 Gemmatimonadaceae bacterium
GCAAGACGATCGGCACCTTCCCGATCGCGAGCGCGATCGCGCTGCCCGGCGCGTCGGTGCAGCTCGCACCGAACGCGCTGGCGAATGGCGACGTCACGCTGCAGCTCGCGTCGCTCGAGCAGGCCTCGGCGATCGTGCGGGCGCGCATGCAGGCGACGCAGCCCAACCTGAACGCGAACATCGTCCTCGTCACGTACGAGGGGAACGATCCAGTGCTCGTGCGCGACCTCGCGAACGTCACCGCGGCTCGCTTCGTCCGGAAGCGGCTCGAGGCGGAGAAGGCAGGGGCGCGATCCACGCTCGTGCTCCTTCGTCAACAGCTCGACACGCTCGGGCGCGAGATGCGCTCGCGCGAGGTCGCCGTGAGCCAGTTCCTTCGCGCGAACCAGATCATCAGCGTGGAGAACGAGGCGTCGCAGGCGAGCGCCGAGCTCCAGCGTCTTCAGGAGATGCGCGTGACGGCGGTGACCGACCGGCAGGCGCTCCTCGCCTCGCTCAGCGCGCTGCTGCTCGTGAAGGACACCGCCGACGGCCGGCTCGCCTACGAGCGGCTGCTCTCGGCGCCGGCGTTCGCGCGCCAGCTCAACACGTCGAGCCCGAGCTCGATCGCGATCGAGCGGTTGCGCACGCAGGAAGACCAGCGCGCCCAGCTGTTGCGCCGACTCGGCCCGAACGATCCGGACGTGAAGTCGGTCGAAGCACAGATCGCGACGTCCAAGCGCGACATCGAGGCGACGACGCGCACGTATGCGGACGGCCTGGGCGAGCAGGTGCGCGCGCTCGACTCGCGCATCGCGATGCTCCGCGCCTCGGTGCAGCTCCTGCCGTCGCATCAGGTGGAGTACTCGCGTCTGCTGCGCGAGCAGAAGGGCGTCGAGGACATCATGACACAGGTGCAGGGCCGCCTGAAGGAGGCCGAGATCACGGCCGCGGTGCAGGACTCGACCGCGACGGTGCTCGACCGCGCCGAGCTGCCGAGCGGATCGCTCGGTACCTCGCGGCCGGCGATCTTCGCCGTCGCACTGTTCGCCGGCCTGTTGATCGGCGTGCTCGTCGCCTTCCTGCGCGACTGGCTCGACACGACGGTGCACGACGAGCGCGACGTATCGGCGATCGTCCGCGCCTCGGTGATCGGGATCATCCCGACGCTGCGACACGACACGAAGTCGAACGCGTACCGCGCGCTCATCTCGGGCGATTCGCCCAAGGCGCCGGCCGCGCTGAGAAAGTCCGCGGCGAGCAGCGGCGAGACCCAGACGATGGCGGCCGAAGCGTATCGTGCGCTCCGCACGAACCTGAGCTACGTGAACCCGAGCAAGCCGCCGCGCGTGATCGTCGTGACGAGCGCCCTGTCCGGCGACGGCAAGACGACCAGCTCGTCGAACCTCGCCGTGACGCTGGCACAGCAGAACAAGCGCGTGCTGCTCATCGACGCGGAGACGAGGCGCGGCAACCTGCACACGCTGTTCGGCATCCAGGCGACCCCCGGCTTTTTCGACCTGTTGTACGGGCACGCGACGCCTTCTGAGTGCATCCATCGCGTGTCGCTCGAGGGGGCGGGCCATCTCGACGTCCTGCCGAGCGGCGGGATCCCGAGCCACAACGCGGCCGACCTGCTGGTGGCGAGCCGCCTGGCGCCCTTCTTCGAGACGCTACGCACGCAGTACGACTACGTGCTGCTCGACACGCCGCCGCTGAACCTGTTCACCGACGCGGCGCTGATCGGCGCGCACGCGGACGCGACGCTCCTCGTGGCGCGCGCCGATCGCACCGAGCGGCAGGCGCTCCGCTTCGCCGTGCTCCAGCTCCAGCACGTGCAGGCGAATCTCGCCGGAGCGATCCTGAACGGCGTGGATCTGCGGCGGAACTCGCGTTATCGCGGCGGCTACGATTTCGGCCGCTACGGCGCGTACTACGCCTGATCGTTCGGAGCCCGGGAGACACGTGATGCGGCGCTCACGACACTCGCTGGCCTGGCGGGCACGGCGCGCGGTCGAGTCGGCGACGACGAGCCGTCCGCTGATCGGGCGCACCGGTCCGGCGTGGGGCTTCGGGCTGCTCGGCCTCGTCGGCGAGCTCGCCTTCGCGCCGGTCGTGCTCGCGATCACCGTCGTGATCGGCGTGTGTTGCTACCTCGTGATCGACGCGCCGTGGACGCGACTGCGCGAGCAGCAGCGGCCGCGCTTCCTCTCGGTGCGGATCCTCTATCTCAACACGCTCATCCTCGTCGGATTCTGGCTCGCGGTGATGTTCTCGTTCAGCGCCGCGGATCCGTCGATGAGCTCGAGCGTGGCGCAGCGCTTTCCCGAGGTGCTCGACGCGAGCACCGCACTGGAGTTCACGCGGATCGTGCATTTGAACCAGACGCCGCTCGTCCGGTCGACGGCACCGCTCGCCACCGCGTCCACCTGGTTCGGCGTGTTCCTGCACGGGCTCGTCTCGGCGCTGACCGTCAACCTGCTCCTCTTCGCGCTCGTCGCCACGCGACGGCAGGTGCGTGGGCGGCAGGTGCGGAGCCCTCGGCGCGAGGGGCTGCAGTACGACGCGCGCCTCAAGCTCTTCGTCGATGGCGAGCGTAGCTCGATCGGTTGACGTCGAGCCGCGGCGGCCTATGGATACCCGTGCGCCCTGGCGGGCGCACGGGCTAGGTGGGCATCGGCTCCGGCAGTGGCGCGCCACCGTCAGCAACAGCGACCTGGCGGCGTGGGCGGCTGTGGCGGCGTTCTCGATCTACGTCGCCATCGCGCTCGTCGGCGGCGGCGGGCGCGCGCTCACGATCACCTTCCCGCTCGGCTGCCTCCTCGTCGCGCTCTTCTCCTATGCGCGCAGCCCCGCGACGTACGTCGGGTTCGTCTTCTGGAGCTGGCTCCTCACACCGTTCCTGCGGCGCGTCTTCGACCTGCACTTCGGCTTCCATCCCGCGAGCCCGCTGCTCGTCGGACCGGTGCTCGCCACCGCGGTCTCGGGATTCACCCTGCTGCGGCGCGCGCCGAGCATGCGCCGGACGACGTTCATCCCGTTCGCGCTGGCGATGACGGCGCTGCTCTACGCGTACATCGTCGGGCTCTTCCAGCAGCCGGTCGTCGCCGCGACGTACGATCTGCTGAACTGGGGCGCGCCCCTGCTGTTCGGGCTGCACCTCGCGCTCGAGTGGCGGCGCTTTCCGCGCATGCGCAGCGTGATGACGAAGGTCGCGCTGTGGGGGCTGCTCATCACCGCGATTTATGGGTTGGTGCAGTTCGTCGACCCGCCGAGCTGGGACCGCGCGTGGGTCGTCGACGCGGAGATGTACAGCGTCGGCGTTCCGGTGCCCTTCCTCATCCGCGTCTTCAGCACGCTGAACGCGCCGGGTCCGTATGCGGTGTTCCTCATCTTCGCCGTGCTGATCGGGCTTCCTGCGCCGCAGCGCTGGAAGTTCGTCGCGCTGGCGCTCGGGCTCACCGCACTGCTGCTCACCAAGACGCGCTCCGCCTGGGCCGCCTTCATGCTCGGCGCGCTCGTGCTGCAGCTCCGCCAGCCGCTGCGCAACCTGCCGCGCCAGTGGATCGCGCTCGCCGTCGTCCTGCTGCTCGCCGCGCCGGCCATCACGCATCCGCGCGTCATGCGTGCCGTGGCGGGGCGCGCCGCGTCGTTTGCCAGCATCGAGGATGACCGGAGCTATCGCGAGCGGCTGCAGATCACCAACTACGTCGTCGGCCGTCTGCAGTACAACGTCGTCGGCGACGGGCTCGGGCTCCTCGGCGGCGCCGGCAAGCTCCAGGTGGCGAACGGTCCCAAGGTCGCCCTGTCGTCGCTCGACAGCGGCGTGCTCGAGATCTTCAGCGTGATGGGCTGGATGGGTGGCGCGCTCTACACCTTCGCCCTGCTCGGCGTGGTGGGCCTCATCGTGCGCGAGCGGAGCGCGCGGCGCGACACCGTCGCCAACGGTGCGGCGGCGGCCGCGATCGCGATCCTCGCTGCGGCGTTCTTCGGGAATGTCTTCAACGGCGTCTCGGGCGTCCTCTTCTGGTCGGCGGTCGGATTCGCCATCGCGGGGCAGTCGTACGCCCTCGCGGTGGAGCAAGCACGCCGGCTCACTGTGCCGACCGGTACGCCGATCGACCCAGCGTACGCCCGCCACTTCACCGCCGCATGACCCTCCCGCTGCACCCGACCGGCGCCGTCCACTCGCCGACGCCGCTCCGCCGCATCCGCTCCACGACGCGCCGTACGCCGCTCGATCTGGGTGAGCTGTGGCGCTATCGCGACCTCTGGCTCACCCTCGCGCTGCGCGACGTGAAGCTGCGCTATCGCCAGACCGCGCTCGGCGTCGCCTGGGTCGTGCTGCTGCCCCTGCTCGCGAGCGGGATCTTCACCCTCGTCTTCGGCATGATTGCGAAGCTGCCGAGCGACGGATCGCCGTACTTCCTGTTCGTGTTCGCCGGCTTTCTCGGGTGGAACGCCTTCCAGAACACGCTGCAGCGGTGCGGCATCTCGCTCATCGGCAACACGGCGCTCGTCACGAAGGTGTACTTCCCGCGGATCATCCTCCCCGCGGCGTCGGTGCTCGCGTCGCTGCTCGACTTCGCCGTCGGTGTCGTCGGGCTGCTGCTCGTGCTGGCGGTGCGCGGCGAGCTGCCGAGTGTGGCGTCGCTGGCGCTCGTGCCGCTGCTCATGCTGCTCGTGCAACTGCTCGCTCTGGGGCTCGGCTTCTTCTCGGCCGCGCTCACCGTGCGGTTCCGTGACGTGCAGTACGTGCTTCCCTATCTCATCCAGCTGCTGTTGTACGCGTCGCCGGTGGCGTACGGCGTCTCCGCCGTGCCGCAGGCGGTGCGTCGCCTCTATCTGCTCAATCCTCTCGCTCCCCTGCTCGATGGGCTTCGCGCCGCGCTCCTCGGGCGTGGCGACGTGCACTGGTTTGCCATCGGCGGGTCGGCAGTCGTGAGCGTGGCGATGTTTGGCTTGGGCTTGATCTTCTTCCTGTATCAGGACCGTCAGTATACCGATGTCATCTAGCGGGCTGCTGGCGGCTCCTGAGCCGACGCCGGCGCGCGGTGCGCCTGTCGTGTCGCCAGCTGGCTCCCTGGCAAGACAAGGTGCAGATCCCTCGACTTCGCTCGGGATGACGGCCGGGCCGGTCTCCGCGTCTGCCGCACCCGCGTTCTCGCTGCGGGGCGTCGGCAAGAGCTACAACGTCGCCGGCCGGCAGTCGACGACGCTCGCCGAGCAGGTGGCGGACTGGGTGGGTCGGGCACGGACGTCGAGCGCGACGAATCGCTTCTGGGCGCTGCGCGACGTGACCTGCGAGATCGGGAAGGGAGAGATCGTCGGGCTCGTCGGCCGCAACGGCGCGGGCAAGAGCACGCTGCTCAAGGTCATCACCGGCGTCACCGCGCCCTCCACGGGCGACATCGACGTCTATGGGCGTATAGGATCGCTTCTGGAAGTGGGGACCGGATTCCATC
Organism: Gemmatimonadaceae bacterium; assembly: GCA_036383935.1. Taxonomy (GTDB): domain Bacteria; phylum Gemmatimonadota; class Gemmatimonadetes; order Gemmatimonadales; family Gemmatimonadaceae; genus AG11. Next base: position 5,445 of record DASVNI010000089.1, read on the forward strand.
CCGAGCTCACCGGGCGCGAGAACGTCTTCCTCAACGGCGCGTTCATCGGGATGCGCCGCGCCGAGATCCGGCAGCGGTTCGACGAGATCGTCGAGTTCAGCGGCGTCGAGGCGTTTCTCGACATGCCGATCAAGCGCTACTCGAGCGGGATGGCCGTGCGCCTGGCCTTCGCCGTCGCGGCGCATCTCGACGCCGACATCCTGCTCGTGGACGAGGTGCTCGCCGTCGGCGACCAGGCGTTCCAGGACAAGTGTCTCGGCAAGATGCGCGAGGTGCGGCAGCGCGAGGGGCGTACCGTGCTGTTCGTCAGCCACAACCTCGCGGCGGTGGCGTCGCTGTGCACGCGCGCGCTCCTGCTGCAGAGCGGGCGCGTGCTCGCCGATGCCGACGCGGCGGAGATTTGCCGCATGTACGCCGCTGGCGTGGCGTCGACGACGAGCGACGAGGTGGATCTCACGAGCGTGCCGCGAGCGAAGCGGTCGGCGGCGCGGTTCTCGGCCGTTCGTGTGGCTGGGATCGACGGAGGTGGCACGGCGATCGACACGATCCATCCCGGCGGCTCGATCGAGATCTCGCTCACCGTGAGCGCCGAGCAGCGTGTTTCACGCGCCGTGGTCGGAGTGGACGTGATGGACGAGCGTGGGCGCCCCGCGGCGGGCGTCTCCACCGACTCGCGCGATGTGTGGTTCGACGTCGAAGCCGGTGGCACGCGCCGCATCACGCTGCGCCTGCACGACCTGATGTTGCGTGCGGGGATGTACACGCTCGGCCTCACGCTGCGCACGATGGCCGAAGTGCTCGACGAGGTGGATGCCGTCGTGCGGTTCGAGGTGGAGGCGTTGCCCGATGCGCCGTACGAACGCTGGCCCGGCTGGCCGCAGGCTGGGTATCTACCGCCCTACGTCGTGCGCGTGGAGTGAGCTGGGCGGATCGCTCACTCGGCGAGACACGCCATCACTTCGCGGTAGAACTCGGGGTGCGACTGCCACGTCTGCGCCGTGACCATCCGCCCGTGTCGCACCGCCTGCTTCTCCGCGATGTACTTGCCCCCGCCCGCTTCGGCGTCCACGCGGCAGTGCTCGTACGCCGTCACGCACGCCCCCTTCGCCAGGCCGGCGCTCGCCAGCACCTGGATGCCGTGGCAGATCCCGAATACCCACTTCTTTCGCGCGTCGAACTCGCGGACGATGTCGAGCACGCGCGTGTCGTTGCGCAGGTACTCCGGCGCGCGACCGCCGAGCACGAGCACCGCGTCGTAGTCGTCGACGCGCACCTCGTCGAAGGCGAGGTCGGACTCGAGCTGATAGCCCGGCTTCTCGATGTAGGTGTCCCAGCCCGGCTCGAAGTCGTGCATGACGAGATTCAGCCGCTTGCGCGACGGGGCCGCAATGCGCGCCTCGTATCCCTCCTCGCGCATGCGATGCACGGCGTACAGCGTCTCGTAGCTCTCGCCACCATCGCCGGTGATCACCAGGATCGACTTCGCCATCGTTCCTCCTGAGGCAGTCTCGGGTTCGACGTCCGCTTGGACCGGCAGATCATCGCCCCCGCGCCGGGCTGCCGCTAGAACGGCCGGACCCGCCCCCTCGACGCCGCCAGCGCCCGCACGTCCGCCACGCGCCCCAGATGCCCCAGCTTCTCCGGGTTGATCACCGACCGGATCGCGCTCACCCGCCCATCGACGACGTCCAGCGTCCACACGACCGCCACCGCGCCTTCCGGATCGAGCACGACAGCCCCTGGCTGCCCGTTGATCGTCCGCGGCTCGAGTCGCGCGTGGACCTCGGCCATCTGCTTGCCCAGCCCAGCGAACAGCTTCGCCACGCGGTCCGCTCCGACGATCGGCGTCGCCCACTGCGGCACCTTCCCGCCGCCGTCGCCCTGGACGACGACATCGTCCGCCAGCACCTGCACGAGCCCATCGACGTCCCCCATCGTCACCGCGGCGAAGAATCGCTCGGCCAATCGGTCGCGCTCCTCGGGTGACGGGTCGAAGCGCGGGCGCTCCGCCTGCACGTGCCGGCGTGCGCGCGACGCGATCTGCCGCGCGTTGGCTGGCGTCGTCTCGACGATCGTCGCGATCTCGTCGTGCGTGTAACCGAACACGTCGTGCAGCAGGAACGCCGCGCGCTCGATCGGATTCAGTCGCTCGAGCACGAGCAGGAACGCCATCGAAACCGAGTCCGCGAGCTCGGCGCGCTCGTGTGGATCGGCGGTGAGGGTACGGGCAAACTCCTCGGGCGCGCCTGTCGGCAACGGCTCGGGGAGCCAGAGCCCGACGTATTCCTCGCGGCGCGCGCGCGCCGAGCGCAGGTGATCCATCGCCAATCGCGTGACGACGGTCGAGAGCCACGCCTTGAGCGACGCGATCGCGACGCCCTCGTCCACCGCGCGCCGCCAGCGGAGATACGCCTCCTGGAGCACGTCCTCGGCGTCGCTCACGCTGGCGAGCATGCGGTACGCGATGGCGAACAGCAGCGGCCGCAGGCTCTCGAACGTCTCCCGCTCTTCGCTCACGCCGCGGCTCCGTTGCGCTGCGGCGCCATGCCGGTCGACGACCCACCGAGCGCGTGAGGAAAGCCCTCGCGCCAGGTCGGCCAGCGCGGATGCCAGTCGAGCACCCACTTCGCCTTCTCGTTCGATGCGCCGCGCGCGTCCGTCATCATGCGTACGACGACGTCGCCGGCGAGGAGCCGGCCGAGCCACACCGGAACGTGCATCGGCTTCTTCGCGCCCACGAGCTCGGCGAGACCCGGGATCCACTCCGCCGCACGTACCGGCTCGTCGTCGACGACGTTGTACACGCCCGGCTCCCCCTGCTCGAGCGCGGCGACCGTCGCCGACGCCGCGTCGTCGACGTGGATCCACGAAAACACGCCGGCACCGTCGCCGATGATGGGGAGCATGCGCTTCCGTACCATCTCCACGAGCGGGTCCCACGCACCGGCACCGTAGAGGCTGCCGTAGCGGAGCACGATCCCGGCGAGTGGCGCGCCGAGCACGCTCTGCTCGAGCGTGCGGATCGCCGCGAGCGTCTCGCGCTGCGCGCGGGCGGGGTGCGTGTCGAACGGCTCGGACTCGGTCGACGGACCCTCGCCCGCGCGGGTGATCGGCCACCCCGTATAGCTCTGCGCGAGGAAGCGCTTCACCCCCGCCGCATCCGCCGCGGCGAGCAGGTGCCGCGTGCCGGTGGTGCGGAGCGCGTTCGTCGTCCGGAAGGTCCGGTCGAAGTGCCGCATGTCGGACATGCCGGAGAGCGACGTCATCTGATGAATGATCGCATCCGGCTCGGCGCGCGCCACCGCCTCGCCGACGGACGCGGCGTCGAGCCCATCCATTCTCGCCACCGTCGCGCCGAGGCGGCGGATGTGCTCGGCGCGCTCGGGGTGGCGCGACGTCGCCGTCACCTCATGCCCATGCTCGATGAGCTGACGCACGAGGGGTGTGCCGATCGCGCCGGTACCGCCTGCTACGAAGACCCGCATGTGTTGCCTCCAATCTGTCGGTTCTGAGCTTCTGAACCTGAGACGGGATAGTTGCAACGAATGTGACAGCGACCGCGCCGGGGCTCATGTTTCCTGCCCATGACCGAGCCCGAGCTCACCCGTCGCGCGTTTCTCAGCCAATCGGCGGCAATCGTCGGACCTGCCGCCGCCGGCCTCCTCCCCCTGTCTGTCGCGAGGGCCGAGCCCGCGGCGGACAAGCTCTCCGTCGTCTGCGTCGGCGGACATCCCGACGACCCGGAGTCAGGCTGCGGCGGCACGCTGGCGCGCTACGCCGCGGCGGGGCACGCGGTGACGATCATCTACCTCACCCGCGGCGAGCGTG
>DASVNI010000090.1:0-9932 GCA_036383935.1 Gemmatimonadaceae bacterium
ACCGAAGTGCAGATCCCTCGACTCGCTCCGCTCGCTCGGGATGACACCGTGAGTGCGAAACGGCCCCGGAGCGCAGGAGCGTCCCGAGGCCGTCACTCACTCACCCACTCACTAACTCACCCACTCACTGCCTTTTCAAGCTTCCTGAGGGCGTGCGGCGCGCGGCGCCACCGACTCCTTCTCTTCCTCCGCCTGGTCCACACGATCGTGGAACGCGAGCGTGAAGAACAGCGTGACGGCCAAGGCGAACGCGGCCGGAATCCACCAGAAGCGGTTCCACTGTGCGAGCGTCAGCGCCTGCTCACTACCGAGGAAGCTGTTGTACACCTTGCCGGCGATCTGCGCGCCGATGAGCATGCCGACGCCGTACGTGACGAGCACGAAGAAGCCCTGCGCCTGGCCGCGGATCGCCGGCGTGGACTTCTTGTCGACGTAGATCTGCCCCGTGACGAAGAAGAAGTCGTAGCATATACCGTGCAGCAGGATGCCGAGCGCGATCATCCAGAAGATCCCATTCGGCGCTGCGCTCGCGAACAACCCGTAGCGCACCACCCACGCCGACATGCCGAGCACCAGCATCCACTTCACGCCGAGCCGCCGGAACATCAGTGGCATCGCCAGCATGAAGAGCATCTCGGACATCTGCCCCAGCGTCTGCGTCGCCGCGATGTTCTTCACCTGCGCCGCCTCGAGGAAGAGCTGCGTGTAGTTGTAGTACGCGGCGAGCGGGATGCAGATCAGCAGCGCGCTGATGATGAACACCCAGAACGATTTGCTGCCGAGCTGCTTCATCGCGTCGAGGCCGGCGATGCTGCGGAACGACACCGGCTGCCCCGCCGCCGAGGGCGGCGTGTGCGGCAGGCTGAAGCTGTACAGTCCGAGCAGGAGGCTGGTGACGGCGGCGAGGTTCAGCGGCCATGCCGTCTGCTCCGCCGTTATCCCTGCCGGCAGGAACCGGGTCAGCACGAAGCTGATGACCAGCCCCGCGATGATCCAGCCGATCGTCCCCCACACGCGGATGCGCGGGAACTGCCGTTCCTGATCCTCGATGTGATGGAATGCCAGGGAGCTCGTGAGGCCGAGCGTCGGCATGTAGCACAGGTTGTAGATCAGGAGCAGGACGATGAACAGCGTCGAATTCCCGGCGACGCGCGGGGTGGCCAGCAGCACGAGCCCGCCGATGAGGTGCAGCACGCCGAGCGCCTTCTGGGTGGCGAAGTACCGATCCGCCACGAGCCCGACGAAGAATGGGGCGGCGATCGCGGCGATCGGGTTCACCGTGAACGGCCAGAAGGTGAGCGTGCCCATGCCGTGGTTGCTCATGTACACGGCGATGGTGGTGTACCACGCACCCCAGATGAAGAACTGGAGAAACATCATCGCGCTCAGGCGCGGACCGAGGGATCGCATGACCGAGGGGTTGAAGTTGCCGGGTGGGAGATCGGCCTACTTGCAGGCTGCGGGGTCGTGCTTGATGAAGTATGGACGATAGCTCTTCGACTTGGGATCCATGCACCCCTCGAGGTTCAGCACCTCGACCTTCCGGAAGTCGATCTCAGCCGTCTCGGCCTGGAGGGAGATGGAGCCGCCGACGATCGGCTGACCCGGCACGAGCACACCGGGGTTGGTGTTGTTGGCCGAGCCGCCGCCCATCTCGGGCTTCCGGTACACGAGCACGGTGTCGCCGTTGGCGATGTGCTTGATGATCGAGTCGCCGAGCGAGAGCGCCTCGACACGCACCCACTGATCGCCGTCGTACGTCTTGGACGACGAGTTGATGCAGTGGCGCGTGACGAGCGAGTCGCCGAAGTGCACGTTCGTGCCCGGCGTGCAGAGGTTCGCCGTCGAGCGGGGCTTGCCGTCACTGAGCCCGCCGAGGAGCTGCACCTCGAGCGAGATGGGGAAGTCCTGATTGAGCCCCATGCTCTGCGCCGACTGGCCGTTGATCATGATGCCGTTGTTGCGCTTCGCCCAGGCGAGGCTGGGGCCGGCACCGGTGACCTGGCCGCCGACGAAGCGGTACTCCGCCGCGACGAGGTAGTACTTGAACGGGCGCTTGTAGAAGATGTGCCCGAACTCGCCGTTGAACGCCGTCCACTTGTCGTAGCGGACCTTGAGCAGTCCGTCCTCGACACGGAAGGTGTTGTTGTAGTTATCGCCGAGTTGATGCTTGGCGAACTTGATGTCCCAGTCGGACAGGTCGCGTCCGTTGAACATCTGGATCCAGTCCGACTTGGGCGCGCTGGCGATGCTGGCGCGCGGCGCGGTGGCGGGAGCTCCGCCACCACCGGTACCGCTACCACCCATGGAAGCGCCCGCGCACGCCGCCACAATCGCGACGGTGCAGGTGGCGGCCACGCGGCTGGCGCGACGCGAGCGAGAGAAGAAGGAAGTCATTGTATTTCCGCTCCTAGGCGAGCAGCTGGTGCAGGTACTGATAGCTCGCCGCGACGCTGGCCAGCGAGCCGCCCGGGTACTGCGCAGCGCTGTCGTGCTCGACGAAGAAGTGCTTCAGCCCTGACTGCTTCGCGTGGGCGAAGTAGCTCTTGAAGTCGATCGTGCCCTTGCCGACGGGGGACATGCCCTTCTTGTCGTCGACGACCACCATGTCCTTCACGTGCCACATCGCGAAGCGTCCCGGATGCTTGGCGAACAGCGCGAGCGGATCCTGGCCGGCGAAGTTGGCCCAGTACAGATCGAGCTCGAAGTCGACGAGCTTCGGATCGACCTCGTTCTGAAGGATCTCGTAGCCGGTCGTCCCGTCGAGCGGCGCGAACTCGAAGTTGTGGTTGTGGTACGCGAGCTTGAGGCCTGCGTCGCGACACATCGCGCCCCACTGGTTGAACTCCGCCACACCCTTCTTCCAGCCGGCGAGGTCCTTCCCGAAGCTGTACGACGGCATCGTGATGTAGTCCTGCCCGATCGTCTTCGCGGCCTTGATCTGCCCGGCGGCGTCCTGCCGCATGAGCGGCGCGCCGATGTGCGAGCTGGTCGAGACGAGCTGCAGGCGGTCGAGCGTCGCGCGCACCTGCTCCGGCGTCCGGTTGTAGTACCCGGCGAACTCCATGTTCTTGTAGCCGATCTGCGCGATCTTGGCGAGCGTGCCGTCGAAGTCCGCCTGGAGCTGATCGCGGACGGTGTAGAGCTGCAGCCCGATCATGTTCGGGCTCGTCGCGCCGCTGATCCCGGCGCTCGCCGCGCCCGCGCTGGTGGCGGCACGCGCGCACGAGGCGAGCAGGTTGCCGCCCGCGGTCAGCGCCGCGAGCTGGAACAGGAAGGTACGACGGTTCGGCTCCTTCTTCTCGTCATGCTCGGACACGTGCGGCTCTCCTCGGAATGTGACGGCTGAAGCTCACCGCGAGCGAGCGGGCGCGCAATGCGCCTGCCGCCTGCGGTGAGCGGATGAGCGAATGAACGAACATCGCCGATCCCCGGCCACGACGACCGGGGATCGGATCACAACTACTTGCCCTGACGCTTGCCGTAGGTGGCGAGCTTGTCGCCGTACTGACTCTCCAGGTGCATGATGCCCACCGCCTGCACGAGGCTCGGCGTCGACGCGGCGTCGGTCCACCCTGCCTCGATCACCGGCGCCACCTTCTCCCGCACCGCGGGCGGCACGCGCGGCGAGCGGATGCTCTGGAGGAGCACCGCGTACGCGAGCGTGCGCTGCGCGGGTTGCGCGCTCTTCGCCATCGTGACGAAGTGGTCCAGCTCCGTCATGCGGCGGCGGTCCCCGACGAAGCGGCGCCACGCCGCCTCCACCGGATCGGCACCCGCTGCGGCAGGTGCGGCCGCGGCCGGCGCGGCGGACGGCGCGGCTGGCGTCGTTCCGCTCACCACGACCGGGGCGGCCGGATTGAGCTGCGCGAACACGTCGGTGGCCGCGTCGAGCGCCGGCTGTCCCGGCGCCTGCGCGATCGCCGTGAGGAGCGACGCGCGGATCTTCGCATCGAGCGTGGCATCGAGCGCGGCACGCTTCGCGAGCGGCAGCGCGCTCGCTCCGAGCACACTCTCGCCGGCGAGCAGCTGCGCCACCGCGGCGTGGAGCGCCGGGCTCCGTGCATCGAGCTGCGTCGCCACGGCCACGGTGCCGTCATCGAGGCGCGACCGGCCAACCATCGCGGTCAGCAGGCGAGCGCTCAGCGAATCGCGCGTGCTCGACAGCGCGGCGAGCAGCGGACCGGCGCCGCGCGGGAGCGCTTCGTTCAGCGCCAGATCGTTCGCCAGGCGCGCGTACTCGTCGCCGCTCGTGGCGGCGAGCACGGTGGCGAGCGCCGAGCGAACGCGCGGGCTCTCGCTCCACTCCGCGGGATCGAAGTACGGACCGAGGTGCGCCGGCCGGGTCGTCCACCAGTCGCCCTTCCACTCGCCCTCGCGGTTGGCGAGTCGCGCGAGCGTGTGCACGAGCGCGGCACGCGTGCCCGCGTCGCTCGCGCGGCGCGCGCGCTCGGCCAGCGCCGTCACGACGGACGGCTCGTACATCTGCGCCAGCGCGCGCAGCGCACCATCACGCACTGCAGGGGCACCGTCCACCCCCACAAGTGCGGCCTGCGACGCCCCGAGCGACACGAGCGCATTCACGGCGAGGTGCGAGATCCCCTGGTCAGCGCTGCCGGTGAGCGGGACGATCGAGCTCGCGGCATCACGCGCGCCGAGTCGGACGAGACCACGAATACCCTGGATCTGGACCTGCGGCTCGGCGTCGGCCAGCGCCTTTACATAGATCGTGGAGGGAACGCCCTGCAGCTGATCGAGCCGGTCGACGAGCGCCCGGAGCGCCGTCTCGCGCACGCGCGCATCGGCGGAGCCGGCGGCGCGCAGCAGGGCATCGTTCGCGCGCTGTCCCTGCAACTGCTTGAGCGTGAAGATCGCCTCCGCGCGCGCTTCGGCACCGCCCTGCTCGTTGGCGATCGTACGGCGCAGCGCGGCGACGATCGCCGGCTTCGCACCGCGGCGCAGCAGCTCCTGCTGGGCGTGCACCCGGTGCACGGCGTTCCCCGACGCGAGCTGCTTGAGGAGCGCAGCGTCCGTCGCCTTGAACACCAATGCCTCGTGCGACGGCGTCGTCGTGGGCGCGCGCACCTGCACGACGTAGCCGACGGTGTCGGTGTTGTAGGTGAACTGCCCGCCCGCGAGGCTCGCGACGTACAGGTTGGAGCTTCCGTCGAGCGCGAGATCGGAGGGGCGCAGCAGGCTGATGAACTCGTCCTGCGTCACGCCGTAGATCGAGCCCTTCGGCGTGAGCGTGTGCTTGTAGATGCGCTGCGTCGTCCAGTCGCCGGTGAACAGCGTGTTGTTCATGCCGGCCGGCCACGCCGGATCCTCGAGCCAGAGCGAGCCGACGCCCGAGCCGCCGCCGTAATCGGCGAGCGAGGGGAAGTGCTCCGTGCCGAAGTTCTGATAGAACGACGGATAGCCCATGTGGGCGCCCGGCGCGAGGTAGTGCAGGCGCGTGTTCCAGCCATCGCCGTCGTTCGTGTTGTCGCGCGCGTAGACGCGGGCGAACGGATCGATCGCGATGTCGTAGATGTTGCGCGTGCCGACGGTGACGATCTCGAGGTTCGTGCCGTCGGGGCGCACGCGCACGACGGCGCCGCCGCGATGCGAGATGGTCTTCCCGTCGGTACCGACCGCCTTCATGAAGCCGTAGTCGCCCACGGCCACGTAGATCCAGCCGTCGGGGCCGAGCTCGATGTTGTTCGTCGTGTGGTCGGCGCCGCGGAAGTCGAGGTCGAAGCCGAGCCCCTTCACGATGTCGACCGCCGTGTCGGCGATGCCGTCGCCGTTCGTGTCGCGGTACGCCGTCAGGTTGGGCGGATGCATCACGTACACCGTCTTCCCGTCCGACACCACGCCGCGCGGGCTGTCCATCTCGGCGAAGGTCGTGTACGTGTCGGCGCGGCCGTCGCCGTCCTTGTCGACGAGGCGCATGATGCGCCCCACGCCCTTCAGCGTGGAGAGCGAGAGGTTCGGATCGACGCAGACGAACACCGCGCCGTCGGGCGACTCGTTGACGCAGGTGGGATACATCGCCACCGGCGGGCCGGCGAACAGGGTGACCTTGAAGCCGGCCGGCGCCTTGAAGTCGGCCTGGAGCTTCTGCTCCACGGCGGGCTCGCGCGGCACCGTGCCCGACTTCGCGATCGCCTGTGGGCGTGCGGTGGACTGCGCCGGCGCCTGCGCGCCGAGCGAGGAGAGCGCCGCGATGGAGAGCAGCGCCGGGATCGTGAGTGAGGGTCGCATTATCTGCATGCCGCGGGGTTCGACTTGACGTAGTAGCGCTTGTAGTTCGCAGCCTTCGGGTCCATGCACCCCTCGAGGTTGAGGAGGCGCACGTGGCGGAAGTCGACCGGATGGCCTTCGGCCTGAAGCGCGATGAAGCCCGACGAGAGCAGCTTGCCCTCGGTGAGCTGAGCGGGATCGAAGCCGGTGACGACGCCCGCGGCCTGCCGCGGATGCGTGTACACCAGCACCGTATCGTGATTGATGATCTGCTTGACGATGGAATCGCCGAGCACGAGGGTCTCGGCCAGCACCCACTGATCGCCGTCGTACGTCTTCGACGTCGAGTTGATGCAGTGGCGCGTATCGGGCTTGCCGGCGAAGTCCACCATCGTGCCCGGCGAGCACATGTTGCCCGTCGTGCGCGTCTTGCCGTCACTGAGCCCGCCGAGAAGCTGGTTCTCGATCGAGATCGGGAAGTTCTGATCGCGAGGCATCGTGCGCGGGTCCTGCGAATGGATCATGATGCCGCTGTTGCGCAGCGTGTAGCTGGGCGCACCCGGATAGAGGTCACCCACGAAGCGGTACTCCGCGGAGACCAGGTAATACGAGTAGGGTCGATCGTAGTAGAGATGCCCGAACTGGGCATCGTACTTCCCACCATAGCCGTCGTAGCGGGCCTGGATCGTCCCGTCCACGACGCGGAAGGTGTTGGCGTAGTTGTCGCCCACGTCGTGCTTGGCGATTTTCGCCGTCCATCCGTTCAGCGTCTTGCCGTCGAAGAGCTCGACCCACTCGCGTGCATCGGGATCGCGCGACGGAGACGCCGACCGCATCGCGCCGCTCGAACAGCCGGCCGCGACGAGCACGAGCAGCGCTGCCATTCTACGCATGCGCGGCACCGGTCGTTGTGAACGGTAGGTGACGGATGACCGACGAGGCATCAGGCTCACGAAGTCGAGGTGTGAGGCACGCGAGTGCGCGTACGGTGAGTGGAAAACGCAATGCGCTCCGCATGCGGGTGGTGGCGTGGGCCATCCACCTGCATGCGGAGCGCGGCTCATTGCTACCGGGCGTGCGTCAGCGCTGTCGTCAGTGCTCTCGTCAGTAGCCCGGGTTCTGCGTCAGCTGCTTGTTGAGGTCGATCTGCGCCTGCGGCACCGGCCAGAGCATCCGTTCGGCCTTGATGTTCCCCGGGATCACCGTCAGATCCGTCGATTCGGCCGCCTGGAACACCGCAAAGCCCTGACGCACGAGGTCGAACCAGCGCTTGCCCTCGAACGCGAGCTCCCACTTCCGCTCGTCGAAGATCGCCGCGCGGGTTGCCGCCTGGTCCAGCGCCGCCGACAGGTCGGCGGGCGACGTGCGGGCCTCGCTGCCCGTGCCGTTGCGCGCGCGGGCGCGGATCATGTTCACGTACGGGATCGCCGCGGCGGTCTGCCCCTGCTCGTTGAGCGCCTCGGCGTACATCAGCAGCACGTCGGCGTAGCGATAGATCGGCCAGTTCACGTCCTGCTGACCGGGGCGCGCCGTCGGGCGGAACTTGTAGACGTGCGGCAGGAAGGTGACCGTCTTGCCGGACGGATCGAGACCGCTCGTGAAGAAGCTCACTTCCTTGCGGTAGTCACCCGTCTGATAGCCGTCGATGAACGTCTGCAGCGGCTGCCACGTGCCCCACCCGCCGTTCGAGTTGGGATTCATGTTGCGCGGATACTCCCACGCGGCGATGTCGATCGCCGGCGCGCCCGTCGCGCTCGACGACTGCGCGGCGAACACTTCCTCGTTCCGGTTCTGCGATCCGGGCAGGAAGGCGTTGATGTAGTTCGCCTGCAGCCCGTAGTTGCCGCCGTCGATGATCTTCTTGGCGGCCGCCGCGGCGTTCGCCCACTGCTTGCGCCAGATGTACTGCTCGGCGAGGAGTGCCTCGGCGGAGCCCTTCGTCGCGCGGCCCTTGTCGGCGCTCCCCCACGTGGCGGGCAGCACCGCTTCGGCCTCGGTGGCATCCTTCACGATCTGGTCGAACACCTGCGCCGAAGGCGTGCGCGGTCCGAGCGCCGCCTGGTCTTCCGGCGTGAGCACGAGCGGAACGTCGCCGTAGAGACGGACGAGGTAGAAGTACCCGAGCGCGCGGAGGAACTTGGCCTCGGCGAGGATCTGGTTCTTCTGCGTCTCGTCCATCGTGATCGCCGGCACGCGAGCGAGCACCAGGTTCGCGCGCGTGATCATCTGATACAGACCGCCCCATGCGCCGCCGGAGGCGTTCGAGCCGGCGATGTACGGGTTCGTCGTCGTCCACGAGAGCTGCGTGAGCGCGACGATGTTCGGGTTCTCCTCTTCAGGCCCGACGCGCGACTCGTCCGTCGCGGCGTTCAGCGCCCACTGGAGGTTCGTGCCCCAGAGCGAGCCCGTGGAGAGCGGACGATACGTCGCGGCGATCGCCGCCTTGGCATCGTTCGCCGTCTGGAAGAAGGCATCGGTGCTGATACGGTCCTTCGGTTGCTCCGTCAGCAGGTCGGTGCAGGCCGGCGCGACCATGAGAAGCGCCAGCGCCAGTCCAACCCGCGGAGCGAGTGAAAATCGCGTCATGTGTGAGCGGTTCCTCTATAGCGTGGAATCGGATCCGGGGCGCGCGACGGAGCGCGCGCCCCGACCTGATCAGAAGGACGTGTTGATGCCGATGTTCCAGGTGCGAGCATGGGGATAGGAACCGAGGTCGACGCCGCGAGCGCGCGCATCGCCGCCGAAGCTGTTCACCTCGGGATCGTAGCCCTTGTACTTCGTCCAGACGTGGAGGTTCTGCCCCGTCACGACCAGGCGCGCGTTGTCCACACCGCGGAGCAGGTTCGTCGGGAGCTGATAGGCAACCGAGAGGCTCTGCAGGCGGATGAACGAGCCATCCTCCACGTGCACGTCGTACAGCTCACGCGGGCGGTTGACGTTCGCGCGCGGGATGTTCGTGTTCGTGTTCGTCGGCGTCCAGCGGTTGAGCGCGTCCGTCGTCTGGTTCGACAGGTTGCTCACGTTGCGGTCGTTGATCGCCGGACCGTTGAGGATCTCGGCACCGAACGAGCCCTGGAGGAAGACGTTCACGTTGACCGGACCGACCGTGAACTCGTTGGTGAGCCCACCGTACCAGTCGGGCTGACCATTGCCGAGAATGACGCGGTCGTTCGCGTCGATCTTCCCGTCGCCGTTCGTGTCCACGTACTTGTACTCGCCAGGCACGCAGTCGAGATATTGACGCCGCAAGGTGAGCTTGCAGGAGGCAGTGTCGGCCGCCTGGTACAGGCCGTTCGTGCGGAGACCGTAGAAGCTGCTCAGCGGCTCGCCGACCTTGATGACCATCACGGCGCCACCGGTCTGGCCGCTGATCCCCTTGTCGCCCGTGTACGGGATCTGATTCGCGACGCCGAGGGCGAGCACCTTGTTGGCGTTCTTGGCCGCGCTCAGCGAGGTGCGCCAGCCGTACTTCTCCCTCGCGATGTTCACCGAGTTGAGCTGCAGCTCGAGACCGGTGTTCTGCACCGAGCCGATGTTACGCAGCTGCGTCGAGTAGCCCGACTGCGCCGGCAGGTCGACGCTGAGGAGCAGGTCCTTCGTGACCGACCGGTACGCGTCGATCGACGCGCTGATGCGGTTGTCGAGCCAGCCCATGTCGAGGCCGACGTTGGTCTGGCGCGTCGTCTCCCACTTGAGGTCCGGGTTCG
>DASVNI010000091.1:0-6269 GCA_036383935.1 Gemmatimonadaceae bacterium
CGCCGGAAGGGCGCTGGGGGGGAGGGGGGTGCTCATCGAACCGAGGTGGGCCACACGGGCCGCGCCTTAAGGTGCGACCATTCCGTCGTTTGACGCAAGCGTTCGTGACACTAGCTTCTGCCCTCGATGAGCGATTCCGACGTTCGCGAGACCGAATCTCCCCCGCTTCGGCCGTCCCGCCCCGAGCCCGCCCTCGACGAGCCGAAGGATCTTGGCTTCGGCTCCATCGTCGGCGGCGCGCACGAGAAGCGCCTCCTCAACCGGGATGGCAGCTTCACGTCCAGGCGGCTCGGCTTCCCGGCACTCAGTTACCTGAACGGATATCACGCGCTGCTCACCGTCACCTGGCCGCGCTTCCTCGGCATCGTGGCGGCGGGGTATCTCCTGGCGAACGCGCTATTCGCCTGGGCCTATCTGCTCTGCGGGCTCGGGAGCCTCGGTGGCCAGAGTGAGCTCAGCATGGGTGGGCACTGGCTGCGCGCGTTCTTCTTCAGCGTCGAGACCTTCGCGACGATCGGCTACGGCCACGTCTTCCCACTCGGCAGCGCGGCGAACGTCGTCGTGACGATCGAGTCGCTGGTGAGCCTCTTCTTCGTCGCACTCATGACGGGGATCGTGTTCGCGCGCTTCTCTCGCCCGACCGCGGCACTCCTGTTCAGCGAGGTCGCCGTCGTCGCCCCATACCAGGGGGTGACGGGCTTCATGTTCCGCATCACGAACGCGCGGAGCAACCAGCTCATGGAGCTCGAGGCCAAGGTGCTGTTCAGCCGCCTCGATAGCCGGGGACGCCGGTACGACCAACTCAAGCTCGAGCGCACGCGGGTCGTCTTCTTCCCGCTCAGCTGGACGATCGTGCATCCGATCACGGAGGACAGTCCGCTCTGGGGCTGCACGCACGACGATCTCGTCGATCAGGATGCGGAGTTCCTCATCCTCCTGAGCGGCATCGACGAGACGTTCGCCCAGGTCGTGCACGCGCGCTCCAGCTACAAGCCCGACGAGATCATCTACGGCCGCAAGTTCGCCAGCATCTACAATCCCATCCTGGACGACGGGACGATCACGATCGACGTGTCACGCCTGAGCGAGACGGAAGAAGCGCCGATCGAGGGCGACACGAGCATGTATACCCAGACCTTCCGCCACACCGGGCACTTCACCGGCTTCGCACCACCGCGACTGCCGACGAAGCCGCGTGACGGGAAGCGTTGAGCGCACGCGCCGTATGACGGATCCAGGCCCCAGCACGAGCCGCCGCTTCAACGAGAAGGAGGTCGCGCTCATCATCAAGCGCGCCTCGGAGCTGCAGCAGAACGAGACGACAGCCGAATCGACGACGGGGATGTCGCTCGCGGAGCTGGAGCAGGTCGCGCGCGAGGCTGGACTAGATCCTGAGCTCGTGCGCCGCGCCGCGGCCGACCTCGACACGCGCGTTACCGACCAGACGCCAAGCCGGTTCCTCGGCGCGCCGACGGTGCTGCGTCTCGAGCGTACGATCGATGGCGAGGTGCCCGCCGACGAGTACGAGCCGATGGTGCTCGAGATGCAGCGCTTGATGGGAGCCGCGAGCACCGCCTCGACCATCGGTCGCACGCTGCAGTTCTCGCTGACGGGGAGGAATCACCAGCACGCGACAGGGCGTGACGTGCAGGTGACCATCACGCCGCGCAATGGACGGACGACGATCCGGGTCGAGGAGCGACTCGGCCCCCTCGCCGGCGGACTGTTTGGAGGAGTGATGGGTGGGATGGGGGGCGGGCTGATGGGCCCCGGGATCGCCATTGGGGCGGCGGCGTTTCATTCCGCGATCATGGCCACCGGGCTGGCCGGTGTGGCGATCGGTGGCTCGTACCTGCTCGCGCGCACCATCTACGGTCGTGTCGTGCGCCGACGGGGCGAGAAGCTGCACGAGCTGATGTCGTGGCTCGTCGAGCACGCCTCGGCGACCGCGGTCCGAGCGCCAGGGCTCGCCCGCCCCTCCGAAGAGCCGCCTTCGCTCGAGGGGGGCGGGAGGCCCGTCGACCGCTAACGCTTCCGCGACTCCTTGTCGGGGACGTTGTTCGGCTCGTTGTCGATCTCGAAATTCGAGGGAATCGCGCGCGGGTCGCGGGGCGCCGACTCGCGCTTCGCCTGCTCGCTGGCGAACCGTTCCTTGTCGCGCTCGGTGAGGCCCGATTTCTCGCGACTCATGTCGTGGTCAGCGCCGCCCGACTCCGGACGATTGCTCTGGAAGTTGTTGCTGGGCTTGTGTCCCATGCCGTACTCCATGCTGAGGTCCACGCCCCAGGGAGTCAGGAAGCATGCCGCCGGCAGGAGGAACCCCCTCCCGGAATCACGGGTAGAGCCCATGAAGCGACCGCTTCCCTATATTCAGATAATGCGACCGACAACGCTCATCGCCACTGCGCTGGGTGCGCTGCTGTTCGCGCACCCACTCGCGGCCCAGGGACCGACGTCGCGTCCCAAAGTCACTCCCCAGCCAGGCGGGGCCAGCACGCCGAGCACGCCGACGGCGAAGCCTCCCGCTCCGACCCCGAGGACCGGCGCCCCCAAAGCGGGCACGGATACGAGCGGGGCCGGAGCGGTCACGACCGCGTACCTGCAGGGCGTCGCCGTGGACAGCATTCACGGCGCGCCGCTGATCGGCGCCGCGATCCAGCTCGATGGAACGGACCGGCTCGCCATCACCGACTCCCTGGGCCGGTTCCTGATCGACAGCATCAAGCCGGGTAGCTACAAGGTGCTCGTCGATCACGACATCATCGACACCCTCGGAATCTCGCTGAGCACGGCACCGATGGAGTTCGCCGCGAACCACGTCACGCGCGTCGTGATCGCGGTGCCCAGCTCCGACTTCCTGGTGTCACGCTTCTGCACGCCAGCGCGGCGCGCGCTCGGCCCTGGCGCGCTCGTCGGCCGCGTCCGCGAGCCGGACAGTCCGGTCGCCGCCGTGGGGGCGCGCGTCTCCCTCGTCTGGTACGACCCCGATCCGCCGGCCATCGCCGGGGTGCCGATCAAGATCAAGAAGGAGCCACGCGTACGAGAGGCCACCGTCGGCGAGGATGGCACCTACCGGCTGTGCGGGCTGCCCGAGAAATACGAGGGCAAGCTGCAGGCACAGCGCAAGGACGGGGGCACGACGGCCGAGGTGTCAGTCACCCAGGACGGTGGGGTCCTCGCGCTCCGCAGCATGAGCGTCGCTCCGCTCGCCGCCACCGCGGCGAACACGGACACGACGAAGGGGGCGCCGGCGCGCGTCGCGAAGGGAAGCGCTCGTGTGTCCGGACGCGTGACGAACAAGACCGGAGCGCCCGTGGAAGGCGCCCGTGTCAGCCTGATCGGTGGTGGCGCGTCGACGACGACACGCGCGAGCGGCGACTTCTCGCTCGATTCGCTCCCCGCCGGAACGCAGGCCATCGGTGTGCGGCATCTCGGCTACGCACCGCAGGAAGTCACCGTCGAGCTGTCGTCTCGCACTCCCCAGCGCGTGAGCGTGCAGCTGGGCGTCTACGTCCCCGAGCTCGCGCCGATGGAGGTCATCTCGCAGATGGACCAGGGGCTCGACCGCGTCGGTTTCTCGGGGCGCAAGCGCGGCGCAGCGGGTGGCTACTTCATCACCCCGCAGATGATCGAGAACCGGAAGGCGGCGCAGTTCACCGACCTGCTGACCACCGCGCCGGGCATTCGCATCCAGGGATCGATGGGCCACATGGACATCACGTCCACGCGCACCGTCGGGCGCCAGGGTTGCGTGACGGTCTACGTGGACGGCTCGCAGTGGCAGGCGCTCCAGCCCGGTGATCTCGATTCCTTCGTCCGTCCCGAAGAGGCGGCGGCGATCGAGGTGTATCCGGCCGGCGCCTCCACCCCCGTAGAGTTCCAGACGTCGGGCCAGGACTGCGCCTCCGTCGTCATCTGGACCAAGTTGAACGTCAACCGAAAGGCCAGGTCGAAGAAATGATCGCGTCGCCGATCGTACACGAGCCGTTCAAGTTCTATCTCGGCAGGCTCGAGCTCACCGGCTTCGGCCTCGCGATGATGGCCGCCTTCGGCATCGCGCACTTCGTTGCCCAGCGCGTGCTGGAGGAGCGTGGCGAGGATCCGGACATCATGAACGACGTGACCTTCGCCGCGTTGCTCGGCACCATCGTCGGCGGCAAGGTCTACTACGCGATCAACGAGGGCCACATCTCGGCGCTGTTCAGCCGCGCGGGCTTCGTGTACTGGGGAGGCTTCATCGGGGGCGTGCTGCTGTCGTGGCTCATCATCCGGTGGCGCAAGCAGAACTTCCTTCGCGTCGCCGACGGCGCGGCGGTCGGCATCGCCGCGGGCTACGCGATCGGACGCACCGGCTGCTGGGCGGTGGGCGACGACTACGGTCGGATGTGGGATGGTCCGCTCGCGGTCTCCTTTCCGCAGGGGGCACCGCCGTCGACCGTGTACAACATGAATCACGAGTTCCACGCGAATCTGCCGGCATCGCTGCCGCCGGACATGGTCGTGGGCGTCTATCCGACGCAGCTCCTCGAGGTGGCGCTCGGCTTCGTGATGTTCGTCGTTTTGTGGCGGTACCGTCGCCACGCGCACAACGCGGGATGGCTGTTCGGCCTGTACTGCGTGCTCGCGGGTGTCGAGCGGTTCATCGTCGAGTTCTTCCGCGCGAAGGGGGACATCGTCGGTCCGCTGACCTCCGCGCAGTGGGTCGCGCTCGCCATCGCGGCGATCGGCGCCTTCCTGCTCACCTCTCGGCGACTGGCTCCGCCGCTCGCCGTCGCTCGCTGACCTCTCGCTCCCTTCTCAGATGGCGTCCTCGCTTCGCACACGGCCCGCGGCGTCGGAGTATGCGCCGTTCTATCAGGGTTACGTCGCCTCGGTCCCCGAGGGCGACGTCGTCACGCTCCTGCGCCAGAGTGGGCGTGAGCTGCTCGATGCAGTCGCCGCCATTCCGGAGGATCGCGGCGGCTTCCGCTACGCGGATGGGAAGTGGTCGATCCGCGAGGTGATCGGCCATCTGATCGACGCCGAGCGGATCTTCACCTATCGCGCGCTGCGTATCGCGCGCGGCGACACGACACCGCTCGCCGCGTTCGACGAGAACGAATACGTGAAGACGGCGGACTCCGACGCGCGCACGCTGTCGAACCTGGCGCGCGAGCTCGGTGCGTTGCGCGAGTCGAGCGTGCAGCTCTTCGAGTCGCTCCCGGACGATGCGTGGGGGCGGTTCGGCGTGGCGAGCGGCAAGGACATCAGCGTGCGCGCGCTGGCGTACATCACCGCGGGGCACGCGATGCATCATCTCCGGATTCTGCGGGAGCGGTACGGGGTGAGATAGGCGGGGAGTTGGTGAGTTGGAAAACGGCCTCGGGAAGCAGGAGCTTCCCGAGGCCGTTTCACATTCCGCAGTCCCGCATTCCCGCAGATCATCCCGCGATGCAGCAGCCCTCCGCACATGCCGTCCACACGGGCGGCTTGGGTGGCGCAAACATGACGAGGTTCGACTTCTGTGCCGAGTCGGCAGCGAGCGATTCGGGGCAGGTGTAGAAGTTCGCGCGGTTGGCTCGATTCTTCTTGAATGGGTGATTGCACGGCGTGAACGTCCCGGCGCCGGCGATGCTGATACGCCGCGCGCCACTCGTCGTGTCGAGCTCCACGAACTGCCACCGCCCCGTACTGTCCGTCGCCCCGGGGAGGACGACGAGATAGTACTGAAGATTCTTCGCCGGTTTGAACCCGTACCGATCTTCGGTGATGCCGCCGTTGTTGATCGCGCGCACCGCGACGACGCCGTTCGTCGGTACGTTCTTGACGCTGATGGAATCCTGCCCGTCGACCGCGTCGAGCTTGACCCTCGTGTGCTTCGATGGCTTGTCACCGCCGCACCCCGGATCGCCCTTGCAGGGTCGGTCGCGCTCCGCGCCGCCACCCCACGGGAGCCGTTGTACGAGGGCGTAGAACTCGTCGCCGGTGTACTGGTCGACCGGCTTCGTCAACCGTCCAGGCAGCGATTCAGTTGGAGCAGCAGCGACTGCGTTCGCCGGCGCGGGCGGTGTCGCGCCACCAGCGGCGCGTGCGGTGTCTGGCGCGCGCTCCTTGGAGGAGCAGGCGAGGAGCGTCGAACCGGCGAGCATCGCGACGAGCGCAAGGCGCACGGCTGGCGTGACGGAGTATGGTCTCACGAGAGTGGGGGATCGGGAATACATCGTGGTGCGCCGTGTCCGGCGCGCGAAACGACGACTCCCGAACTACGACAGCGGCTGCCGCGCCGCAAG
>DASVNI010000092.1:0-11598 GCA_036383935.1 Gemmatimonadaceae bacterium
CGACCCGCGGGGACGTCGATCACGCGCGCTGGGAGCTGCGCTATCTCCGCCGCGCCATCGGCATCCTCATCGCGCAGCGTGATGCGCTCGATGACCGGACGCCATCCGAGGTGCTGCGGGCACTTCTGCATCGCATGCAGAAGGATCCGAACGTCGACGACTCTCTGCGTGAGCTCGCCGAGCGGCAGTTCAACGCGCGTCTCGCCGCGTATCGCGATGCGTTCACCTCTCGCGGCCACGGCACGCCGGCGCTTCGCGTCGCGCAGAACATGTTGGCGTTCGCCGGCGGCCCGATTCGCGGCGACGACCCCGAGGTGATCCGCGGTGCCGAGCTCGTGACCGGCCTCATTGCAACGGCGAACGAGACGCTGCGCACCGCGTTCGGCACGGCCGAGCTTCCCGAGGACGTCTCGCCCTCACGCCTCGCTCGCTAGCGACGGCCTCACTCCCGAAAAAACGAAACGCTCCTCGGCATGCGAGGAGCGTCGGAGTGCTCGAGGGGGGACTTGAACCCCCACGCCGGTGAAGGCACAGGCTTCTGAGACCTGCGTGTCTACCAGTTCCACCACCCGAGCGTGCGGTGCTAGGCGCGCACCGGGAACAGACTGTGAAGTTATTCGGCATCACGAATCAAGTCAACGCGTTGCGTTGCTCGCTCGGCGGGTGGGGTCTATGTTGCGAACGAGCGCCGACGTGGCGCGCGATCGTCCAGTTCCCGCCCATGGCCAAGCCCGACGACAATCCCGAGCATCAGTCGATCGCCAAGAACCGGCGGGCGCGCCACGACTATTCCATCCTCGATACCTACGAGGCGGGATTGGTGCTCACGGGCAGTGAGGTCAAGTCGCTCCGTGATGGGAAAGCAAATCTCTCCGATGCCTACGGCATCGTGCGGAACGGGGAGATCTTTCTGCTGAACCTGCACATCTCGCCGTACGAGCGGGCCAGCTACAACAATCACGAGCCCACGAGGACTCGGAAGTTGTTGTTGCACAAGCGGGAGATCCGGCGTCTGATAGGTGCAGTCGAGCGGCAGGGACTCACACTGGTTCCGCTCGAGCTCTACTTCAAACGCGGCGTCGCGAAGGTGGCGATGGCACTCGGCAAAGGCAAAAAGCAGCACGACAAGCGGGACGCCGAGAAGCAGCGCGACGCGGACCGCGAGATCGCTCGCGTGGTGCGGACGCGATGATGCTCGCCCTCCTCACGGCATTCCAGCTCGCCGCCGCCGCCGGTGCGTCGACCGGCGCGCGCACGCTCATCGTCAAGGACGCCAGCAGAAGCGTGTCGGTGCCGCTCACGGCCTCCTCACAGGGACCGATGGTCCGCGCCGAACAGTTGCGGCCGATCGTCCCGGTGACCGTCTCGCACGTGACGGGCAATCGCTGGATGCTGATCGTCGGCGGATCCGCCATCGAAGTGGAAGACGGGATCCGGTTCGCGCGTGTCGGCGACGATCAGTTCCAGCTCGCGCGCGCCCCCGAGGTACGGCGCGGCGCTCTCTATGTGCCGCTCCAGCTCGTGGTCGAGCTCATCCCGCGCGTCGCCGGCAATCTCGCCTGGGATCCGGAGCGGTTCGAGCTTCGCGCCTTCTCGGCGGTGGTGCGCAGCGAGGATCGTGTCGCGGTGCAGCAGGGCCGCGCGGTTGCTCCCTCGCCGCGTCGCGACGATGAAGATGTGCGCGCTGCCGAGCGCACTCCGCCGGTGGCGCTCGCGACGTCGGCCGTGGAGAGCGTCGGGCTGCGCAGCCGGCGCCTCGTCGTCGTCGATGCGGGACATGGCGGTGATGACCCCGGGATGCGCGGACCGTTGTCCGGTGGCCCGCGCGTCACCGAAAAGGCCGTCACCCTGGCCGTCGCAAAGCGCGTCGGCGCCGCGCTCAACCGGCGCGGCATCGACGTCAAATACACCCGCACGACGGACACGCTGATTGCGCTGTCGGATCGCGGTCGGATCGCCAACGACGCGCACGCCGATCTGTTCGTGAGCATTCACGTCAACGCGGCGAACCCGCGCTGGAAGGATCCGGGCGCGGCACGGGGCTTCGAGACGTACTTCCTCGCCGAAGCGAAGACGGAGGACGCCCGACGGGTCGAGCAGATGGAGAACGAGGTCGTCAAGTTCGAGGCGCGGACCGCCTCGCGCGCGGGCGATCCGCTCAGCTTCATCCTCAACGACATGGCGCAGAACGAACACCTGCGCGAGTCGAACGAGCTGGCGGAGCTGATCCAGCGTAGGCTCGGCCGGGTCCATCCGGGTCCGAGCCGCGGCGTGAAGCAGGCCGGCTTCCGCGTGCTCGTGACGGCGTTCATGCCCGCCGTCCTCGTCGAGATCGGCTTCGGCACCAACGCGTCGGACGCCAGCTACATGACCGACCCCGCACGGATGGACGAGCTGTCCGCAGCGGTTTCCGATGCCGTACTCGAATACCTCAAGCGCTACGAGCGCCGTGTCGCCACCGGTGCGTCGGGAGCGATCGGGAGCGTGGCCCGGCAGTGAGCGAGGCCCGCTCCGCGCTCGCGGTGCAGGCGGCTGGCCTCGAGTTCCAGAATCCGATCGTGCTCGCAGCGGGCACGGCGGCATACGGGCACGAGCTCGCCGACATCGTCGACCTCCCGGTCATCGGCGGGCTCGTGACGAAGGCCGTGAGCCCGGAGCCGAGGGCGGGCGCACCGGCACCTCGCGTGGCGGAATTCGACGGAGGAATGATCAACGCCGTCGGACTCGCGAACCCAGGGGTGTCCGCGGTTCGGCGCGAGCATCTGCCGTGGCTCGCGCGGTCGCTCCCCTCCGTGCGAAAGCTCGCGAACGTGGTTGGCTTCGGGATCGGCGAGTTCGCCGCAGTCATCGAGCAGCTCGAGCTCTCCCTCGAGGACGAGGCGCGTGGCGCGCTCGACGGCTACGAGATCAACGTGAGCTGCCCGAACGTGAAAGCGGGAGGTATGGAGTTCGGTGCCGATCCGGCAGCGCTCGCCGAGGTCGTCCGGTTGGCGCGCGCCGCGACGCAACGTCCCATCTTCGTGAAGCTGTCGCCCGCACTTCCTGACATCGCGCGCAGCGCGGGGATCGCGGCGGATGCCGGCGCGAACGGACTCACTCTCGTCAACACCATTCCGGGGCTCGTGATCGACGTCGAGCGGCGGCGGCCTGCGCTGGGGTTCGGAACAGGAGGGGTGAGCGGGACCGCGCTCCTGCCGGTCGGCGTGCTGGCAACCTGGAAGGTCCGGCGGGCCGTGAAGCTGCCGTTGATGGGCATCGGCGGCGTCTCGACCGCCAACGACGCGCTTCAGTACTTGCTGGCGGGGGCGACGCTGGTGGGGATGGGCACGGCGATGCTACGCGACCCTCGCGCACCCGAGCGCGTCGTTCGGGACCTGGCGCAGTGGTGCGACCGACACGGCGTACGGAGCATCAGCGAGATCGTGGGGACGCTGGAGGGGCTGGGATGAGTGCGGCCCACACACGCGGCGCCGGCGCCGTACCGATCGTGGCGCTCGACTACTCGACCGCCGAGCCGGCGCTGGCCATGGCGAGGCGGCTTGGCGATCGCTGCCGGTTCTACAAGGTGGGCAGTGAGCTGTTCACGGCGGCGGGGCCAGGGATCGTCCGTACGCTCCGTGACGAGCTGGGGGCCGATGTCTTCCTCGACTTGAAGTTCCACGACATCCCGAACACCGTGGCGGGCGCGGTACGGAGCGCGGCACGGCTCGGCGCCCGCCTTCTCACGGTGCACACGTCCGGGGGAGCGCCCATGCTGCTTGCCGCGCGCCAGGCGGCGGACGAGGTCGCGGGGGCGGCGTGCGGCGTCCTGGGGGTGACGGTCCTGACGTCGCTCGATGCCGGCGTCCTCGGCGCCGCGTGGGGCCGCTCGGATACGATCGACGTGGAGCGCGAGGTGATGCGCCTGGCCGAGCTGGCGGCGACGGCCGGCCTGCACGGGATCGTCTGCAGCGGCGCCGAGGTAGGCGCCGTACGCTCCCGCTTCGGGGACCGGCTGGCGCCGCTGGTCCCTGGCATCCGTCTGGCAGGCGGACAGGCGCACGACCAGAGCCGCGTGATGACTCCGGCGGCGGCGCAGCGCGCCGGTGCTCGCTATCTGATTCTCGGCCGAGCGGTGACCGCTGATGCGGATCCCGTGGGCGCGATGGATCGAGTGCTCGCGGAGCTCCGCAGCGAAGCGTCCGAGACCGGGGCGTAACGACGCTCCCGAAGGTCGTATGTGCCGGGGTTGCGTGAACTTACCGCCCCGGTTATCCTACGAGTCTCCGTCGGAAAATCTCACGTTTTGCATGATGGTGTTCCTGTGAAAGTCCGCAGCAGCGTGAAGCCGATCTGCGAGCACTGCAAGGTTGTCAAGCGCAACGGCGTGACTCGCATCATCTGCAAGCGCAATCCCAAGCACAAGCAGCGTCAGGGCTGATCAGACATGGCTCGTATTTCTGGTATCGATCTCCCGCGCGACAAGAAGGTTGAGATCGGTCTGACGTACATCTACGGCATCGGCCGGGCGTCGGCGCAGCAGATCATCGAGAAGGCGGGCATCGACTCGTCGCTGCGGATCCGTGACCTCACGGACGCGGACGTGAACAAGCTCCGCCAGGTGATCGAGAAGGAGTTCCGCGTCGAGGGCGCGCTGCGGACGGAAGTCGCGATGAACATCAAGCGACTCATGGACATCGGCTCGTACCGTGGGATCCGCCACCGTCGCGGCCTCCCCGTTCGCGGTCAGCGGACGCACACCAACGCGCGCACGAAGAAGGGACCGCGCCGCGCGATCGCCGGCAAGAAGAAGGTAACCAAGTAACGTATGGCCACTGGGAAGAAGTCGAAGCGAGTCGTGGACGCGGAAGGCGTCGCGCACGTCAACGCTACGTTCAACAATACGACCGTCACGATCACCGACCCGCGCGGCAACACGATCGCGTGGGGATCGAGCGGCAAGGCTGGCTTCAAGGGCTCCAAGAAGAGCACCCCGTTCGCCGCGACCGTCGCGGCGGAGCAGTGTGCTCGCGAGGCGCTGACGGCCGGTGTGAAGCGTGTTCACGTGCGCGTGCAGGGTCCTGGCAGCGGCCGCGAGTCGGCCATCCAGGCGCTCGCCGCAGCGGGGCTGCAGGTCAAGTCGATCAAGGACGTGACGCCGATCCCGCACAACGGCTGTCGTCCCCCGAAGCGCCGGAGAGTCTGAGCCATGGGTCGGTATACTGGAGCCAGCTGCCGGCAGTGCCGTCGCGAAGGAACCAAGCTGTTCCTCAAGGCGACGAAGTGCTTCACGGAGAAGTGCCCGGTCGAGCGTCGTCCGTACGCGCCCGGCCAGCACGGCCAGGCCACGGCGCGCCGCCGCAAGGCGTCGGAGTACTCGAAGCAGTTGCGTGAGAAGCAGAAGATCAAGCGCATCTACGGGCTGAGCGAGAAGCAGTTCCGCAACACCTTCGAGAAGGTGAGCACGCAGCCCGGCATCACGGGCCACAACCTTCTCGCGGCGCTGGAGACTCGGCTCGATAACGTGGTGTATCGCATGGGGTTCGCTGGCAGCCGCAAGGCGGCACGTCAACTCATCCGGCACCGCCACGTCGAAGTGAACCAGAAGAGCGTCGACATCCCGAGCTACCACGTGCAGCCGGGTCAGGAGGTTCGCCTCCGCGTGAAGTCGCGGGAGCAGGTGTCGGTGCTGACGGCGATGGATCAGTCGTCGCGCGGCGCGCCGCTCTCGTGGATCGCGGTCGACAAGGAGACGTTCAGCGGCCGCGTGCTGGAGAAGCCCGCGCGCACGAGCATCCCGATCGCCGCGCAGGAACAGCTGGTGGTCGAGCTCTACTCGAAGTAACGCGCTTCGCGCGTTACTTCGGGCGTTGGATCAGAAGCGGGCGAGGCCGCGAGGCGTCGCCCGTCTTTGGATGAAGTACCGCGTAGGACAGTACCACTGACGTAGGTCGGGGCCCCAACCCCTCTACGAGTCTGCCGCGCGTTGGGGGCGAGGCAGAGCGTTTCCGGTGCGCCGTTCGCAAACCGGAATGACCCTGTAACTACTAGAATCATGGCTTCGACGATCGATCTTCGTGGGCTTGTCCGCCCGCAGCTGGTTGAGGCAACCAAGCGCGAGGACAATCCAAATGTGGCCGAGTTCCGCCTGCAGCCGCTCGAGCGCGGCTTCGGGCACACGCTCGGCAATGCGATGCGCCGCATGCTGCTCTCGTCGCTCCGCGGCGCGGCGGTGTGGGGCGTCCGGATCGACGGTGTCGTGCACGAGCATCAGACGATCCCTGGGGTCGTCGAAGACGTGCACCAGATCATCGGCAACCTGAAGACGCTCACGCTGACGCTCGCCGAGGACGTGGAGAGCGCCGTGCTGCACATCCAGCGGGATGGCGCGGGTCCGGTCACGGCCGGCGACGTCAACGCCGTCTCGGGTGTTCGCATCGTGGATCCGTCGCACCACATCCTGACGCTTCAGGACGATCGCGACCTGAACATCGAGCTGTACGTCAACAAGGGCCGTGGGTACGTCGAGTCGGATCAGCACCCGCTCGATCGCGGGCTGCCGGTCGATCTGGTTCGCATCGACTCGATCTACAACCCGGTTCGCCGCGCCAACTTCTCGGTGGCGGAGACCCGCGTCGGGCAGCGTACCGACTACGATCGCCTGACGCTGACGGTGGAGACGAACGGCACGATCACTCCGGAGGAGGCCGTGAGCTATGCGGCCGCCCTGGCGCAGACGCACTTCCAGTACTTCGTCGAGTTCGGCTCACACAGCTCCGCCCCGGTGGCGGGTGGTGCGGGCGACGGCGCGGGAACGGACGGCGCGCGGATGCAGCAGCTGCTCAAGACGCCGATCGACGACCTCGAGCTGTCGGTCCGGTCGGTGAACTCGCTCAAGAACTCGAACATCCGGAGCCTCGGCGATCTGGTCCGCCAGACGGAGAGCCAGATCCTCCAGGTGAAGAATTTCGGGAAGAAGTCGCTCCAGGAGATCGCCGATCTGCTCGAGCGCGAAGGATTGAACTTTGGGATGCGGTTCGAGGAGAACGGCGAAGGCGTGCGGGTGCTCGATTGGGGCACGCCGCCGAGCCAGGCTGCCGCCGCGGCGCCCGACGACGAAGAGGAGTAATACGGATGCGTCACCGGAAAGCTGGACGTCAGCTCCGCCGCACGAGCGAGCAGAAGCTCGCCCTGCTGCGTAACCTCGCGACCTCGCTCATCGTGAGCGAGTCGATCGAGACGACCGAGGCGAAGGCGAAGGAGCTGCGCCCATTCGTCGAGAAGCTCGTTACCAAGGCCCGCACCGGCACGCTGCACGCGCGCCGGTTGGCCGGCCGCCACATCCAGCAGCGCGCGGCGGCGGACAAGCTCTTCCAGGAGATCGGACCGCGGTTCGCCACGCGGAACGGCGGCTACACGCGCATTCTCAAGACCGGCCACCGCAAGGGTGACGGCGCCGAGATGGCGCGCATCGAGTTCTGTCAGGACTGAGACCATGGCCATTCAACGCAATCGCTGCTTCCACTGCGACAAGGGCGTCGCGTTCGGTAACAACGTCTCGCACGCGAACAACAAGACGCGTCGGACGTGGAAGCCGAACCTGCAGGTCGTGCGCACGCTCGTGGACGGCAAGGTCACCAAGGTGAAGGTCTGCACGCGCTGTCTGAACGCGGGCAAGGTGCCGCGCGCGCCGCGCGGCGTGCAGGTGGCGTGACGGGCGGCTCGCGTGTCCCGTAAGGCGAGGGGAGCTCTCTTGAGGGCTCCCCTTTTTTCATGGTGGCCAGTTGGGGCAGGGCGTGAAGTCGGCCCCTCTGGTGACGCGGTCGCCGCGCACTCTCCACTCCCTACCCAGTCCCAACTTCCGCCATGCGGACGGCACTAATCACCGGTATCACGGGCCAGGACGGCTCCTATCTCGCCGAGCTTCTTCTCGCGAAGGGCTACCGCGTCATCGGCGTGGTCCGCCGGAGCTCGACCACGCCCTATGAGCGCATCGCCCACCTGGTCGACCGACTGGAGCTGGTCTCGGCGGATCTGCTCGATCAGACGTCGCTGACCGACGTCGTGCAGGAGACGCAGCCGGACGAGATCTACAATCTGGCGGCGCAGAGCTTCGTGCAGACCTCCTGGGCGCAGCCCGTGCTGACCGGGGAGTTCACGGCGCTCGGCGTCACCCGCATCCTCGAGGCGATGAAGAAGGCGGCGCCCAAGGCGCGCTTCTACCAGGCCAGCTCGAGCGAGATGTTCGGCAAGGTCGTCGAGGTGCCGCAGCGTGAGTCGACGCCCTTCTACCCGCGCAGCCCGTACGGCGTGGCCAAGGTATACGGGCACTGGATCACGCTGAACTACCGCGAGAGCTTCGGGCTGTACGCGGTGTCGGGAATCCTCTTCAACCACGAGAGCCCGCGGCGCGGACTCGAGTTCGTGACGCGCAAGGTCACGGACGGTGCCGCGCGCTGCAAACTCGGCATCTCGAAGACGCTCAAGCTGGGCAATCTCGAGGCGCGTCGGGATTGGGGCTTTGCGGGAGACTACGTCGATGCGATGTGGCGCATGCTCCAGGAGGACGAGCCCGACGACTACGTGATCGCGACGGGTGAGACCTGGTCGGTCCGGCAGCTGTGCGAGGTGGCGTTCCAGGCGGTCGGTCTCGACTACCGCGACTTCGTCACGCATGACGCGAAGTTCGACCGGCCGGCCGAGGTAGACCTGCTCGTCGGCGACTCGTCGAAGGCGCGCGAGCGACTGGGTTGGGAGCCGACCGTACGCTTCCACGCCTTGATCCAGATGATGGTCGAGGCCGACCTCGCGCGGCACTCCGGCACGACGTGACGCGACGCGCGCTGGTCACCGGCGGGCAGGGGTTCGTCGCGCAGTGGGCGATCCGCACCATGCTCGCGCGTGGATGGAGCGTCACGGCGGCGGGAATCGGCCACGGCGCCGAGCCGGTGATTCTCAGCGACGACGAACGGCAGGCCGTCGACTGGGTGACGATGGACGTGACGGAGAGCGAGCAGATCGCCGCGGCGATCGAGCGCGCCGCCCCCGACGTCGTTCTCCACCTGGCTGCGATCAGCTACGTTCCCGACGCGAAGCGCAATCCGGCGCGTGCGTTCGAGGTGAATGCGGTGGGCACGGTGCGCCTCCTCGCACAATTGGCCGAGCAGCGGCGCGATCAGCGCGTCGACCCGCTCGTGCTCGTGGTCGGATCGTCGGAGCAGTACGGCAGGCACGAGCTCGACGAGATGCCGCTCGACGAGCGGGCGGAGCAGCGGCCGCTCACACTGTACGCGTCGTCCAAGGCGGCGCAGGAAGTGGCCGCGCTGCAGGCGTTCCGTGGGGAGGGACTGCGGGTGATCTGCACGCGCAGCTTCAATCACTCCGGCGCGGGGCAGGCGCAGAGCTTCGTCCTGCCGGGCCTCGTCACTCGCGCTCTGGCGGTCGCCCGGCACGGTGGGACGCTGACGCTCGGCAACGGCGATACGGTGCGCGATTTCCTCCACGTCGACGACGTGGTGGCCGCTTATCTTTCTCTCGTCGAGCGGGGCACGCCCGGCGAGGTCTACAACGTCTGCAGCGGGGACGGCGTGAGCATCCAAGCGCTCGCCGAGTCAGTCTTGCAGCGGATCGGTGTCCCTGCTGACATTTCGAGCGATCCGGCGCTGACGCGGCCCGTGGACGTGCCCGTCCAGATCGGCAACAACGCCAAGCTCCGACGCGCCACTGGTTGGACCCCTCGTCGTACGCGCGAGGACATCATCGACGATCTCATACATGCCTCGACGCGCTGACATACATCGCATCCTCGTGATCGGCTCGGGCCCGATCATCATCGGCCAGGCCGCCGAGTTCGACTACTCGGGCACCCAGGCCACGAAAGCGCTGCGCGAGGAGGGCTACGAGGTCATCCTGATCAACTCCAACCCGGCGACGATCATGACCGATCCGGAGATCGCGGATCGGACGTACATCGAGCCGGTGACGGCGGAGTTCGTCGAACTGATCATCGAACGTGAGAAGCCGGACGCGCTGTTGCCGACGATGGGCGGACAGACGGCGCTGAACGTCGCGATGCAGCTCTCTGAGCGCGGCGTGCTGGCGAAGCACGGGGTCGAGCTGATCGGGGCGTCGGCGCGCGCGATCGCGATCGCCGAGGACCGGAAGCAGTTCGGCGAGGCGATGGATCGGATCGGACTCGGAGTCGCCAGGGGCGGCATCGCGAACACGCTCGACGAGGCGATCGCGCTGCTGGACGTGACCGGCTTCCCGGCGATCGTGCGGCCCTCGTTCACCCTCGGTGGAACGGGTGGCGGCATCGCGTACAACCGCGAGGAGTTCGAGGAGATCGTGCGGCGCGGCCTGTCGGAGTCGCCGACGAGCCAGATCCTGCTCGAGCGCTCGCTGATCGGGTGGAAGGAGTTCGAGCTCGAGGTGATGCGCGACCGGTACGACAACGTCGTGATCGTCTGTTCGATCGAGAACCTCGACCCGATGGGGGTGCACACGGGCGACTCGATCACCGTCGCTCCGGCGATGACGCTGACCGATCGCGAGTATCAGACGATGCGCGACGCGGCGGTCGCGATCATCCGCGAGGTCGGTGTGGACGCGGGCGGATGCAACATCCAGTTCGCGATCAATCCGCGCGACGGCGAGATGATCGTGATCGAGATGAACCCGCGCGTGTCGCGTTCGTCCGCGCTCGCCTCGAAGGCGACGGGATTCCCGATCGCGCGCATTGGCGCCAAGCTCGCCGTCGGCTACCGGCTGGACGAGATCCCGAACGACATCACGAAGACGACGCCGGCCTCGTTCGAGCCGGTGCTCGACTACGTCGTCGTGAAGGTGCCGCGGTTCGCGTTCGAGAAGTTCCCGTCGGCCAATCCGACGCTGACCACGCAGATGAAGAGCGTGGGCGAAGCGATGTCGATCGGGCGCACGTTCAAGGAGGCGTTCCAGAAGGCGCTGCGCGCCCTGGAAACCGGGCGGCCGGGATGGGCGGTGAGCAGCCGCCTGATCGACGACCGGCTCAGCGACGATTCGATCGAGACGCTGCGCGGCGCACTGCGCCAGCCGACGCCCGAACGGATCTTCCAGGTGAAGTGTGCGCTCGAGCGCGGCATGTCGGTCGAGGAGCTGTACGAGCTCACGGCGATCGACCCGTGGTTCCTGGCGCAGATGACCGAGCTGCTCGCCGCGGAGCGTGAGTTCGCGGCGCTCGCCGACGTGGACGCGGACGCGATGCGGCGGATGAAGCAGCTCGGCTTCTCGGATCGCCAGCTTGCCGCCCTGCGCGAGGAGAGCGAGACCGCCATGCGCGAGCGGCGCTGGGCGCTCGGCGTGCGACCGGCGTACAAGATGGTCGACACGTGCGCCGGAGAGTTCCCGTCGTCGACGCCGTATCTGTACGGCAGCTACGATGAGGAGAGCGAGGCACCGCGCAGCGACCGGAAGAAGGTCGTGATTCTGGGCAGTGGGCCGAACCGGATCGGGCAGGGCGTCGAGTTCGATTACTGCTGCGTGCGCGCCGTCATGGCGCTGCGCCAGCAGGGGTACGAGACGATCATGATCAACTCGAACCCCGAGACCGTCTCCACCGACTTCGATACGTCGGACAAG
>DASVNI010000093.1:0-1723 GCA_036383935.1 Gemmatimonadaceae bacterium
GTAGCACCCCGTGAGCGGATCGCGGACACTCTGCTCGCGAAGCACTTCCTCCTGCTCCTTGCGCGAGGAAATGTCGACCAGGATTCCGTGATAGAACACCTCGCCCGTGCCGGGGTCGCGGCAGGTGTAGGTCGTGTCGAGCACGGTTCGGATCGCGCCGTCCGGCCGCAGGATCTGCAGCTCGAACTCGCGGACGGCGCCGTCACGGTCGAGCAGCTCGAGCTCCTGCATGCGGCGGGCGGGGTCCACCACCATGTCGCTCAGCCCGAACGACGTCAGGTCGTCGAGCGTGGCGACGCCGAGCATCTCGAGAAAAGCGGGATTCGCGTCGAGGATCTCGCCGCGGCCGTTCGTGATGTAGATCCCCTCGCGCAGGTTGCGCACGAGCGTGCGCAGGCTCTCCGCGTCGCCCAGCGATGCAAAGCCCGCCGGCGCCTGGCGGCGCACCGGCGCCGACTCGCGGCGTCGGCTCACGGTGCCGGCTCGGCCGACACGGCGGGCGCATCCTGCGGCGTCTCGTCTTCCGGCGGCAGGAGCACGACTTCCGGCACCGCTCCGCCCGCGACACCGGACGGACTCATGTGCGGCAGCGGCTCCTTGTCGTCCACGACGGCGACGCGCCGTTCCCACTGCCGCATCATCTGGATGAACGCGGTCGCGAGTTCGTGGTCGAAGTCCGGGCCGGCGCCGGACTGGATGTTCGCGAGCACGCGCTCAGAGTCCCACGCCTCGCGGTACGGGCGCCGCGTGCGCAGTGCATCGTACACGTCGCAGATGTGGACGAGCCGGCTCGCCTTGTGACAGTCGCGCCGGAAATGGCGCGCGGGATATCCGCCGCCATTGATCATGATGTGGTGCTCGTAGGCGACCGCCGACGCGAGGTCCAGCTGGCGGTCGCTCTCGTAGATGATGCGCGCGCCGTCGCTCGGATGCCGGCGCATGATCGTCCACTCCTCGTCCGTGAGCTTGCCCGGCTTCGTCAGCACCTCGAGCGGGATTCGCACCTTTCCGAGGTCGTGCAGGAGCCCCGCGACGCCGAACCCGCGAACGTCCTTCGGGCCGAGCCCGATGAACTCGGCGAGCGCCATCGCGAGCACGCTCACGTTGAGCGAGTGCGTCGTCGTGTACTGGTCGAACTCCTTCAGCTGCAGCAGCGGGATCACGATGTCGCGGTCGCCGTGCATCGCGACCGAGAGCGACCGCACGACGCTTTCGGCCTCGATGAGCGGGAGCTCCCCGCTCTGCTGCACTTCGTCGTGGAGCCAGCGGATCGTGTCGGCTTCCTCGCCCAGCGAGTACTGGATCGTCGCCGTCGGCAGCAGTTCCTCCGGGCGCATCACGCCCTCGGATCCTTTCACGCCGATCGCGCCGAACTTGATCGTCGACCGGCGTTCGGGGCTTCGCGTCGATGAATCGGCGGCATCGACGGACTGCGGGATCAGGCGCGCGAGCACCTCGCCGAGGAACGCCTCGTACTCCTCGCGGCCCGTGTCCGCGGCGAACTCGAGGCGCTGCACGCCCGCCTCCGCGAGGCGCAGCCCCCAGTCCCACTCCTTCAGTTCGCGCAGCGCGACCTGCCCGTAAATCACGTCCAGGCCGAGGAACGAGAACTGCGGCGTCGGATCCTTTTCCTGGAGCCGGCGCAGCAGCGCGTACGGTGCGTCGATCACGCGTTCCCGCGCCGGGTGTCCCTCCGCGTAGAGGCCCATCGTCGAGATGGCCT
>DASVNI010000094.1:0-40141 GCA_036383935.1 Gemmatimonadaceae bacterium
CGGCCGGGCGCCCGCACGACGAGCTTCACCGGCGCGCCACGAATGAGGTCGCTCGGCGCCGAGTCGATCACCGGGCGCGCGAGCAACGCACCGCGCCACGCGTCGATCGGCCGGAAGACGGCGCGCAGGCCATCGCCGAACACCGGCGTCGCGGACACCAGAACGAGCCCCGCGGCAACTGCAGCGCCCCCCGCGACGACCGCGCGCTTGTGGCCCGCACGCCGGAGCTCCGGAGCAAGGGCGCCAGCGTCGGGCAGCGTACCGCGAGCGGCCGCCGCCGCTCGAGCGGCGAGCGCGCCGCGGCCTTCGAGCTCGAGCGCGCCGAGCAGCACGCCGCGCCGGAGCTGCTGCTCCGCTTCGATCGCGTGCGCCACCTGCGCGCGTGTCGCGTCGCGATCCAGCCGGCGACGCGTGCGCCATGCGAGCGCACCGGCCGCCGCGATCACGAGCGCCCAGACGATGAACGGCACGACCCGCGGCAGTGCGAGCCAGCGCGAACCGCCGAGCACGCCCGCGCCGAGCGAGATGATGAGCGCCACCGCGCCGCCAACCAGCAGCGCGCCCGCCATCACCTCGCGACCCCGGACGTGGCGTCGCTCGCGTTCGACCAGCTCGTACAGCGTCATGGCAGTGGTCGGCTCGTCACCGCATAAACGAAAAGGTTGATCCCCATGCGCAATGCAGCTTCGTGCAGCGCAGCCGGATCGTGATAGGTCTCGGGATCCTCCCAACCGTTCCCGAGATCGCTCGAATAGGAGTAGTACACCGCAAGACGGTCACCGAGGAAGATGCCGAAACCGCGCGCCGGCTTGCCGTCGTGCTCGTGAATCTTCGGAATGCCCTTCGGGAAGTCGTACACCGCATGATAGATCGGGTGCGACAGCGGCACGTCCACGAGCTCCCGATCCGGGAAGACACGCTTGATCTCGCGGCGGAAGCTCTCGTCGAGGCCGTAGTTGTCGTCGGCGTGGAGGAAGCCGCCGCGCATCAGATATTCGCGCAGCCGCACGACCTCGGCATCGGAGAACTTCACGTTCCCGTGCCCCGTCATGTGCAGGAACGGATAGTCCCAGAGCTTGTCGTCCATGAGCGTGACGCGCGCCTCCGTCTTCTCGACGGGCAGCGACGTGCGCTCACGGATCGCGGCGAGCAGGTTCGGAAGGCTCGACGGATTCGCGTACCAGTCGCCCCCACCGTCGTACTGCAGGCGTGCGACAGTCAGACGCGGGGCGCGACTCGCGCCAGCGAGTGGAACGGTGAGCGCCGCCAGGAGGGCGGCACCACGAAGCGTGCGTGCGACGACTTTCACTCGTGTGCCAAGCGGTATGCGAGGTTGCGGGGAGCGCCGAGCTCGGCTGAGAGTGCGGCGGCGATGTCACGCGCGCTGCGCCCTTCGGCGCGCAGCGCCATGGCGCGGGCGCGCAGCTGATCTTCGCTGGCTCCGGTGGGGACCATTCCTGCGATCACGATGACGACCTCTCCACGTAGCGGCGTCGTTCCGTAATACGCCACAAGCTGGGCGACCGTTCCGCGTCGCAGCTCCTCGTATTGCTTCGTCAACTCGCGGGCCACGACTGCCACCCGACTGCCGGCACCAGCGTCGGCGAGTTCGGCCAAAGTAGCGCCGACGCGCGCGGGTGCCTCGTACAATACTGCCGCGTGCCTCGACGCGACGAGCTCATCGATCGCCGCCCGGCGTTCCGGACCCTTCCGTGCCAGGAAGCCGAAGAAGGTGAACCGGTCTATCTCCAACCCTGAGGCGACCAGAGCCGCAAGGAGTGCGGACGCGCCCGGTACCGGCGACACATGCACTCCGGCATCGATCGCCGCCCGCACGAGCCGCGCGCCCGGATCCGACAGCAGTGGCGTGCCAGCGTCGGAGACGAGCGCCAGGCTCTCTCCATTCCGGAGCCGCTCGACCAGTCGGGGGGTCGTCTTCGCCTCGTTGTGCTCGTGGTAGGCGACGAGTGGGGCGTCGACCTCGTAGCGCTCCAGGAGGTGTCGAGTGTGCCGCGTATCCTCGGCCAGGACGGCGGACACGCTGCGGAGCGTCTCGACGGCCCGGAACGAAAAATCCCCCATGTTTCCAATGGGGGTGCTCACGACGAACAGGGTTCCGGCTTTCGATTCGGTCAGGTCAGCTTCCACGACATTCGGTCGAAGAGTCCCGCAGACTGGAAGAGATGCCGGCGCTCGTGCGTCAGCTCCTTGAGTATGTCGCCGGGACCACCCGTTGCCGACTGGTCGCCGGCCGTCCAGAGCAGCTCGTTGATCAGCGCGGCGACCGCCGTAGTGAGTGACTCGGCGTCCGCCACGACGGCCATCGGTGGGCGCCCATTGAACGAGAATCCCTCGAGCGGGGGGTGCGCCGTCACGAGCATCTGCCGTGCGTGCTCCGCTACCGCCGGGGCCCCTTCCCGGCCGTCGGCCACGAGTCGCAGCACGAGCGAGTTCGCCAGGTCACGATACGCGCGCACCAGCCCGGTCGGCGCCTGCTCCGGGAGCGGCGCCGGCACTCCCCACCGCCGAACCTTTAGGTGCAGTGCCAGGCGCTCGCGGTCGAACAGCCGTGCGACGCGTTCCACCAGCGTCCCCTTCCCCGAGTCGGCGAGATACGCCCGCGCCACCTGTCCGTCGTGGAAGACGAGGTAGTTCACCCCTCCCTCCACCGTGATCTCGACGATGCCGTCGTAGGAACACGAGATGAGATACGGAAAGAGCGCCGACGGATCGCTCGAGCGGAGCTCGGGCGGGAATGGCTCCGCCGCGGCGGTCTGGCTCGCGAACATGCAGGCGAGCTGCTCCTCCTCCGCCTCGCAGAAGGTGATCTCTCCGTACTCGGGCTCGGTGGGCACCATGTCGACCGCCGGGCCGATGGCGATCGGCTGGAAGGTGCGCCCGTCGTGATGCGTCGCGTTCACCAGCTCGCCACGACGTAGATACAGCACGACCAGCTCTTCGGGCAGCCAGATCGCCACATACCCTGAGACGCGCGCGGAGCGATCGCGCTTCGCGTCGGTCAGGAGATTTTTGAGATGGACGTATGCCAGCCGGGTGCGTGGAAGCAGCACTCGCAGACTCGGGTAGTGCAGACCGGTGACCGAGGCAGGCATGGGGGCAAAAAAAGAGGCTGGCGCGACGTGGATCGCGCCAGCCCAATGTGCGCAGCGTCGTCGGCCCGTGCAAAGCGAGGACGCGCCTCGCCGCCGGACCGCAACGTCAGGCGACGTGCTGCTTCAGCTTCGCCTCGATGGTCTGGCGCGGAACGGCGCCGACGATCTGATCGACCACTTTGCCTCCCTTGAAGAACAGGAGCATCGGGATCGAGCGGACGTTGAAGCGCGTGGCCGTCTTGATGTTGGCGTCCACGTCGAGCTTGGTCACCTTGACCTGATCCTTGTAATCGGCCGCGAGCTGGTCGAGGATCGGCGCGATCATCCGACACGGCCCACACCACGTCGCCCAGAAATCCACCACCGTCAGCTTGTCGTTCTGCTCGACCTGCTGCTCGAAGTCCGCGTCCGTCACCGCTACCGCATTCGACATCGTTCACTCCCTCCGGGCCTGCCCGGCCCCGCCCCGAGAATTAGAATTCAGCGCCGGCGGTTCTCCTCACCAGCGCACTCACATGACCGACGTGTCCCGCCGCGCCCCGCGCATCGCCCATATCGGGATCGCCGTGCGCGCACTCGACGAGATCCTTCCCTTCTACCGCGATCTCCTCGGCATGCCCGAGGTCCCGCTCGATGACGCCGATGGCGCCCGGATCGCCGGCCTCGCGGCTGGAGACTCCCTCGTCGAGCTGCTCGAGTCGGAGAATCCCGACTCGCCGATCGGCAAGTTCGTCGCCAAACGCGGCCCAGGCATCCATCACATCTGCTTCGCCGTCGACGACCTCGACGGTACCCTCGACCGCTGCCGCGCCGCTGGAGTTCGCCTGATCGACGAGACTCCCCGCCTCGGCGCGGAAGGGAAACGTATCGCGTTCCTCCACCCCAGCGCCACGGCGGGTGTGCTCATCGAGCTCACCGAGCTGTGACGATGCCGCCCCTTTTACGACGGGGACTTCTTGGAGCAGAGATCGCGGACCTGTTCCATGCCGGCGGTGCGGACGTACCAGCGCGTCGGACCGCTCACCAGGAAGAAGTCGGTTGTGCGCGAGAGGGTTCCCCTCGTCAGCGTCACCGTCATCCGCCGCTCGCCTCCGGCGACGGGCATGTCGTTGACGACCTTATAGCTGTCGTGATTGAAGTAGCACATCAGGAGGAGCTCACGCTTCTCCAGCTCCTCGCGCGAGATACGCTTGTTGTCGCGGATCGGGCCGGTGTTGTCCCCCCAGGCACCACCGAGCGCCTGGAGATCCTTGGCACGGATCGCGGCGAGGAACTCGTCGAGCGCAGGTCGTGCGCCGGACGGGGCGGTCGCCGGGGTGGGACCGGAGGGTGTGACCACAGTGGTGGTCGTCTTGCAAGCGGCGAGCAGGAGCAGGCCAATGAACAACTTTCTCACGTCGTCGTCTCCTCGATCAGTGGTGCGAACGTAATTCCGCTCGTCCTCAGGTGCCAACCACTCTC
Source organism: Gemmatimonadaceae bacterium (assembly GCA_036383935.1). Taxonomy (GTDB): domain Bacteria; phylum Gemmatimonadota; class Gemmatimonadetes; order Gemmatimonadales; family Gemmatimonadaceae; genus AG11. The sequence goes on from DASVNI010000094.1 coordinate 4,575, forward strand.
ATGACGCACCAGCGGCTCTACATCAACATCGATCATATCGCCACGGTGCGGCAGGCACGGCGCGGCGACGAGCCCGTACCTGCCCTCGCCGTCCCAATCTGTGAGCGCGCCGGCGCCGACGGCATCACCGCGCACCTCCGCGAGGATCGGCGCCACATCCAGGACGCCGACATCGACGAGATCGCCGCGGCGGTCACCACGGTCCTCAACCTCGAGATCGCCTGCACCGAGGAGATGCTCGCTCTCGCCGAGCGACTGCGCCCACATCAGGTCACACTGGTGCCCGAGCGTCGCGAAGAGATCACCACGGAAGGCGGGCTCGCCCTCGCACCCGCGGAACGCTCCATCCGTGAAGGCCTCGAGCGTCTGCGGCGCGCGGGAATCCGTACCAGCCTCTTCATCGACCCCGATCGGGACAGTGTTACCCGTTCACAGCAGTTGGGTGCCGACGCGGTCGAACTTCATACCGGGCGCTACGCGCATGCGCCTGGACCGGGCCCCGCGCTGTCGGCTCTTCGTGACGCGGCGGCGCTCGGAGCGTCGCTTGGGTTGGCGGTCCATGCCGGACACGGCCTTACGACGGAGAACGTCGGGCCCGTGGCGGCCATACCGGAGATCGAGGAGCTCAACATCGGACATCACGTCATCTCGCGCGCGATCTTCGTCGGGCTGGATGCGGCGGTGCGCGAGCTCCGTTGGGCGATGGACGTTGCCCGGCGCCCCTCCTAACTTCGTGGCGCGCCCTCTTTTGCACACCAGATCGGAGCCGGCATGACGGCCCCTGCGGGTTTTCTCGACTTCTTCGTTCTCGAGGCCAGCGAGTACATCGAGCAGCTCGATGCGCTCATGCTCTCGGCCGGCGGCTCGGGCCCGGAGCTCGAACCGCTCCAGCGCGCGGCGCGTGCGCTGCGCGGCAGCGCGACGATGGCCAAGCTTCCCGCCTTCGCGGAGATGGCCTCCGGCATCGAGCGCGTCGCCCACGGGCTGCGCGGCGGTGTCACGCAGTGGGAGCCTGCCCTCGCCGGCGCCCTCGTCGCCACGATCGACGACTGCAAGCTGCTCCTTCGCAACGTGCGCGCATGGGGCCCAGCGGACGACGCGCGCTCCCGCGCCCGCATCGAGGAGCTCTCGCGCTACGCGCCGGCGCGCACGGCAACCCCCGCCGGCAGTCAACCCGCCACCTCCGACGGCGGATTCCTGACGACGGAGGTCGCGAACATCGGCGCGGGTGCCGAGCTCCTCGCCACCCGCCCGTCCGATCGCGACACCGCCATCAGCGTGCTCCGGCGCGTGCGCGCCATGCGCGGCATCGCCGGCGTGAAGGATCATCCATCGCTCGCCGAAGTCCTCGAGGCGACCGAGCATGCCGCGCACCCGCTCGAGCGTGGCGAAGCTGCGATCGGCCCCGAGCGGCTGGCGGTGCTGAGTGCAGCAGCCACGGCGCTCCGGAGCATCGCGACGGCGATGCGCATGGGCGCCAAGCTCCCGCAGTCGAGCCCGGACCTCGTCCGCTTCGCCGCCGCCCTCGATGCGATGCAGGAGAAGGAGGCCGGAGGAGAGCGTGTCGTTCCGATCAGCGACCTCTTCTACGAAGACGGTGGCCCCACGGTCGTGCAGACCGCGCCCAACCCGCCGACTTCCCCCGCCGAGCGCTTCCGGCTGGAGGTCGTGAGCCAGGGCGAGCATCTGCGCCGTCTGGTGGCCGATGCGCGCGGCGCCCGCAACGACCTCGCGCGAGATCAGGTTCGCCGCGCCCTGCGACAGGCACTGCGCGGACTGCGCCAGGCGGCCGAGAGCTATGGCGAGCGCGACGTCGCCGAGTTCGTGGCGTCGCACAACGACGACGTCGTCCGGCTCGACGCCCGCGCGCTCGACACGCTCGACGAGATCGCGGGGATGCTCGCCCAGCCGTCCACCGCGCCCGGCACGCTCGGCGCACGACTGCGCGCCCTGCAGGCGGCTCCAGCTGCTGCGCCGACACCTCCAGCACCGACACCAGCTGCGCCGGCGCCGGCCGCGCCACCTCCGCCCGCACCGACACCTCGAGCGCCGGCACTCGAGGCGCCTCGGCCGACCATGACGCCGGTTGCTCCGTCGCCGGTCGCGCCACCCTCGTCGGTTCCGCAGGAGCGCGACCGCCCCGCGGCGGCCGCGATTGCCGAGGCCGCGGTGTCCGTCGCGTCACCCAGACCGGGGCTGGGAACGCTCCTCGACGCAGGAATCGAGAAGCTCGGGGCGCTTCAGATGAAGCCCCTCGCTACTCCGGTCTCAATTCCGGAGCAGCCGCCCGTGCCGATCGATATCCTGCTCTACCGCGGCCGCGCCGCCATCGAGCGCTGCCGCGAGATTCGGGATCAGGTGCGCCGCGCTGGCGGACCCGTGGATGCCGAGACGCTGGGCGAGCTGTTCGATCTGCTCGACCTCGCACTCACCGACTGAGTTGATCGCTTCATGAAATTCGGCTGGCGTGGTGCGCTCGGCATTCTGCTGAGCGCCGGTTTTCTGATTCTCGCGTTCCGCGGCATTCGCTTCGGCGAGGTCATCACGCTCGTCCGACATGCGAATGTCGGCCTGCTCGTGCTCTCCGTCGTGGCCGCGACCTGCATCTTCCCCCTTCGCGCGCGGCGCTGGCGTCCCATCCTCGACCCGGTGTCGCCGAACCTTCCGTTCGGCAAGCTGTTCAGCGCGACGGCGATCGGGATGATGCTCAACAACGTGCTGCCGGCGCGCGCTGGCGAGCCGGCGCGTGCGTACGCCCTCTCACGGTCGACTCCGTCCGTCTCGTTTCCCGCCGCGTTCGCGTCGCTCGCCGTCGACCGTCTGCTGGACATGATCGTCATGTTCGGCCTGATGTTCCTGGCGATGCTCGACCCCGCGTTCCCACGCGGCGCCCAGATCCTGCAGCGGCCCGTGTCGTCCTACGCCGTGTTCGGTCTCGCGGCAATGACCGGACTGACCGCGGCGATGTACGCCGTGGTGTTCTTCCCCTCGCACGTGCTGTCGCTGTACGAGATGCTCGCGCGACGCATCGCGCCGAAGCTCGAGGAGAAGGGGCGCGCCGCCGTCTCGTCGATCATTCACGGACTGAGCGTGCTGCGTCAGCCCAGCCGCTTCGCGGCCGTGTTCGGGTGGACACTGGCGCACTGGCTCTGCAACGCGCTCGCCTTCTGGATCGGCTTCCGTGCCTTCGGCATCATGGTGCCGTTCAGCGCCGCGCTCTTCCTGCAGGGGCTCGTGGCGATCGGCGTCGCGGCGCCGCAGATGCCCGGCTTCTTCGGCGTCTTCGAATGGTTCGGCCAGCTCGGGCTCGGGCTGTACGGCGTGCCCAGCGACACCGCGGTCGCCTGGGCCATCACCTATCACGCGCTGAGCTTCGTTCCGATCACGCTCATTGGCGCGTGGTGCTTCGTGCGCGCCGGCCTCTCGATCAAGGAGCTCGGCGGAGCGGAGCGTGCGGAGAGGTCCGGCGTCGACACCGGCGCCGAAGTGCGCGAGTCGGCGTCGGTGGCGTCGGAGCCGTGAGCCAGCGCGCGACGCCGCGCGCCAGCTCGGCACGCGTCGCCGCGCAGGCCAAGGTCAATCTCCGGCTCCGCATCCTCGCACGCGAAGCGGCCGGATACCATCAGATCGAGACGCTCTTCCTGCGGCTCGCGCTCGCCGACGACGTGACCGTGCGCGCCACCGACGGCGCGCGCTCGCTCGACGTGACCGGCGAGGTCGATGCTCGGCAGCTCGGCCCGGTGGAGCGCAATCTCGCCTGGCGCGCCGCCGTGGAGTACGCCACCGCGACCGGTTGGCCCGCCGGATTCGGCATCGAGCTCGAGAAGCGCATTCCCGTCGGCGGAGGGCTCGGCGGGGGGAGCGCGGACGCGGGAGCAATCCTGCGCGCGCTCGACGCGCTCGCTCCGAGCCCTGCGGGCGAGAGCGCACTGCTTGAAATCGCGTCGCGGCTGGGCGCCGACGTGCCCTTCCTTACCTCCACCGCCCCCTACGCGCTGGCATGGGGGCGCGGCGAGCGGATGCTCGCGCTTCCCGTCCCCGAGGAGCGCGAGGTGCTGCTGGTGCTGCCACCATTCGCGGTGAACACGGGGGCGGCCTACGGATGGCTGGCCGCAGCACGCGAGTCCGATGGCCGTGCCGAGACCGCCGCCGCCGCGCTGTCGCTCGGTGCGGTGAGCGACTGGTCGGGCATCGACGCACTGGCCACGAACGACTTCGAGGCCGTCGTCGCGGAGCGGCATCCCTCCATCGCCGCGATCGTGCAGCGACTACGCAGCCTGGGCTGCGCGCCGGCGTTGATGAGCGGCTCAGGGTCCAGCGTCTTCGGCATCCTGCCGCGCGGCCGCGGCGTCGAGCTGCCGCGCTTCGGCGATGCGGCGAGTGAGTCGGCCCCTCGCGTCGTGCTCACGCGATCCGCCGTCAGGGTGGCCCCTGTGATCGTCGCGGCGGATTAGCTGCGCGCGCACGCTTCCAGCGCAAGAATTCGCTAACTTCCAGCGCTGCCGCATTGAGCTAGATTGCCCGTCACTCCCCCGTCGTCCAATGGCAGGACACGACACTTTGGATGTTGGAATCGTGGTTCGAATCCACGCGGGGGAATGTGCGAGGTCGCCTGGTCAGAATTGACCAAGCTCATATATCACACTAGTTTACAGGGTTCTGCATGGACGGACTTGCCGTACCGGCTCATGGATTCAAGCTGTTGTCGGGCACGGGAAATCGTCCGTTGGCGGAAGAGATCGCGAGGCAGCTCGGGATCTCGCTCTGCAAGGTGACCTGCAATCGATTCGCGGACGGCGAGATCTTCGTCCGGATCGACGAGAACGTGCGCGGGAACGACCTCTTCATCGTGCAGAGCACCAACGCGCCGGCGGAGAACATGATGGAGCTTCTGCTCCTCATCGATGCCGCACGGCGCGCGAGCGCGGCTCGCATCACGGTGGTGATGCCGTACTACGGCTACTCACGACAGGACCGAAAGGACCAGCCGCGAGTGGCCATCGGGGCCAAGCTCGTGGCGAACATGATCGTGAGCGCTGGAGCCGATCGCCTGTTGGGGATCGACTTCCACCAGCATCAGTTGCAGGGGTTCTTCGACATCCCCGTCGACCACCTCTACGCGCTGCCGGTGCTCACGGCGCACTTCCGCAAGAAGCAGTTGAAGGACACCGTCATCGTGGCACCGGACGTCGGATCGGCCAAGATGGCGCGTGGGTTCGCGAAGCGGCTCGACGCCTCGCTGGCGATCATCGACAAGCGGCGGCCGCGCGCGAACGTGAGTGAGGTGGTGAACGTGGTCGGCGACGTGGAGGGACGCGATTGCATCCTGGCCGACGACATGATCGATACGGCGGGGACGGTGACCGAGGCGGCGCGGGCGCTCAAGGCGCTCGGTGCCAACGACGTCTACGTCTGCGCCACGCACGCGGTGTTCAGCGGGCCGGCGATCGAGCGGCTCAAGGCGGCTCCGTTCGCGGAGATCGTCGTGACCGACACGATCAACCTCGCGCCCGAGAAGCGGTTCGAACGGCTCACCGTGCTGTCCGTCGGCGAGCTGTTGAGCAAGGCGGTGAGGTATACGCACGCGGAACAGAGCGTGAGCTCGCTGTTCGATTGAGCGCGCGCAGCGCGCTGTTTGTCAGTTCAGGGTTCTCGGTTCACGGCCGGCACACGCATCCGGTCACGGTGTCGCAGTTCCTGCTTACTGACGTGAACCGATAACGGAAAACCGTCAACAGAAGTTGTAAGTCCCCGCGATCTGTCTCGCATAGAGACACCGGCATGGTAGGGCGGACGCAGCCGCCTGAGAGTAGCACCGGGATCGTGGTTCGCTGCAGTCGAAGACGCATCACTCAAAAAGTTCATCATGGCAACCGCATCACTCAGCGCCGAAACGCGCACCGAGACTGGCAAGGGCGTCGCGCGTAAGCTGCGCGCGGCAGGTCGCGTTCCGGGCGTCGTATACGGGCACGCCCGTGAGCCGCAGGCGCTGTCGCTCACCACGCGCGAGCTCGAGAAGCTCCTCTCGCAGATCGCCACCGGCAGCACCGTCGTCGAGCTCACCCTCGGTGGCGCCACGACCAAGACGCTGATCCGCGAGGTCCAGCGGCACCCGTTCAAGAAGCAGATCCTCCACGTCGACTTCCAGGAGCTCGTCGCCGGCGAGAAGGTCACCGTCGAGATCCCGCTCGTGTTCGTCGGCACGCCCGAGGGCGTGCGCCTCAGCGGCGCGATCCTCGAGCAGATCCTGCACAGCATCGAGGTGCTCGTCGATCCGTCGAACATCCCGAACCACATCGACGTCGACGTCACCAACCTCGCCATGGGCCACTCGCTGCACGTGCGTGAGCTGGTGCTCCCTGCGGGGCTCGAGGTGCTGAGCGACGAGGACGCGACCGTGTGCGCCGTCGCTGCGCCGCGTGCCGCCGTCGAGGAGACGCCGGCCGAGGGCGTGGAAGCGATCGCCGAGCCGGAGCTCATCCGCAAGCCGAAGGAAGAGGAGGAGGCGAAGTAATTCGCGCCTTCTTCGCTGCAATCGCACGACGGCTCCTCCCATCCGGGACGGAGCCGTCGTCGCTTCACGCCGACGACGGACCGATGAAGGTCATCCTGGGCCTCGGGAATCCGGGGAAAGAGTACGAGCACACGCGCCACAACGTCGGCTGGTGGCTCACCGATCATCTCGCCGATCGGTGGGGCTTCGACGGCTGGAAGAAGGATGGGCAAGCCCGTGTCGCCCAAGGCCATCTGCCGGGCGTCAAGGAGACGGTGCGGCTCGTCAAGCCGCAGACGTACATGAACCTGTCGGGTGGTGTGCTGGTGCAGTACGCACGGCGTCCCTTCTGGTCGGCGGCGACCGATCTGCTCGTGCTCGTCGACGACGTCGCGATTCCGTCCGGCACCTGGCGCATTCGCGCCGAGGGGGGCGCCGGTGGGCACAACGGGCTCAAGTCGATTCAGCAGGCACTCGGCACGCAGCAGTACCCGCGGCTGCGCATCGGCGTGGGCGATCCGGACCGTCCGCCAGGTGGGCCGCTCAAGGACTTCGTGCTGGGTGGGATCGGCAAGCGCGAGGGTGAGAGCATTCGCGACCTCTTCCCCGTCATGACCGACGCGGTGGAGGCATGGGTGCGCGGCGGGATCAAGCCCGCGCTCGACGTGCAGAGTCGCGCCAAGGCATAGCTCACTCGCGCTCTCTCCCTCAGCAGGAGCCGGGAGAGAGCGTGAATGGCTTCAGGGCTCTGCGGGTGTGAGGGAGACGCGGAGCGCCACGCCGCGGCCGCCGACGCCCGGGACCACGCACACACCGACATGACGCGACGGGAGCGGAACACGATCCACCGCTCGTGCTGTCCCGATGTCACTGCCCCGACTACGGCACCCGCGACGCCGCCGAGCAGTCCAAAGAACGTCACGCTGGCGCCCCCTCTCCAGGGATCCGCCAGGCTACGTAGTCGCACAGCGGCCACTCCGCGGTGGTCAGCGTGTGGTTCAGTAGAACGGGCCCGGTCGCCGGCGCGGTGGTGCCGATGGTTGCGACCACGGCATCCGCCCGAAGGCCCACCCGAGCGACAATCCGAGGAATGGAGTCTCGGAGTTCAGGTTGCCGAGCAGGGTGAGCGAGACGTGAGGGGGCCGCCGGGAGATCATCTTCAGTTCGCCGGCGATTCCCAGTGTGGTGGCGTCCCTCATGGGCGAGACATGAGTCGCGTTCACGAGCGCAGGTCCCGCCGCGGCCGACCACCAATGCCCGCCGTCCCATTGGCGCGCGCCATTGAAGAAGTCGGTCACACCGCCGCTGCCGTACATGACGGCGATCTCGGTCAGGTCCCCCGAACCGCCGGTGGATTGGGCCGTGAATCGCAGTTGATAGAGCCGCGGTGCGTCGTACAGCGAGACGTCGACACCCGCGAGCAATCCGCCGGCCGCCAAGCCCACCGCTGGCGCCGCCCAGATCGCAGAACGCGCCCCTGCCGAGACCTGGGCCTGCAGGCAAGAACTTCCGAGGATGCTCGGCGTCAGAATGCCCAGAAAGAGGAACGCCCAGAGCGGCAGCCGGAGCGAGCGACGACGAGCAGGGAGGAGGATCGAGCGCACGTGAACACCTCTGAAAGGTTGTGCGCGTAATCTTCGGCGGCGCTGCCGGCGACTAAATCCGTCAGAGTACGTAGTCGGGGCATTGCGTGTACGTAGGACGCGCCCAGGAATGACCGGCTTGGCGAGATCAGACGAGGGAAGCGGTGAGCCCGCGAGCGCGGCCCGATTAGCTTTCAGCGCTTCCGCTCGTCCACACACCCGTCGCACGCAATGCTCAGACTCGGCATCGTCGGACTCCCGAACGTCGGCAAATCCACGCTCTTCAACGCCCTCACCTCCGCCGGCGTCCTCGCGGCGAACTATCCCTTCGCCACGAAGGATCCCAACATCGGGCGCGTCAACGTCCCCGACGACCGGCTCGACGAGCTCGCGCGCATCGTGCAGCCGCAGCGCACCGTGCCCGCGGCAGTGGAGTTCGTCGACATCGCTGGTCTCGTCGAGGGCGCATCGAAGGGCGAAGGGCTCGGCAACCAGTTCCTCGCCAACATCCGTGAGACCGATGCCATCGTGCACGTCGTGCGCTGCTTCGACGACGACGACGTCCTGCACGTGATGGGCTCCGTCGACCCCGTGCGCGATCGCGAGGTGATCGAGTTCGAGCTCGCCCTCGCCGATCTGGCGACTGTCGAGAAGCGTCTCGATCGCGTGAAGCGTTCGGCGAAGACGGGCGACAAGGAGGCACTCGCCGAACTGCCGGTGATCGAGAAGGCGTACGAGTTCCTCAAGGAGGGACGCGGGCTGTGGGAAGCGAAGCTCAGCCCCGAAGCGCTCGCGCTCCTCAAGCCGCTCTCGCTGCTCACGAGCAAGCCGATCCTCTATGCGGCGAACGTCACCGACGCCGAGCTCTCGGGCGAGGAGGGCCCGCATCTCAAGGCGCTGCGCTCAGCAATCGCGTCGAGCGGCGAGCAGGCGGAGGTCGTTCCCTTCTCGGCGAAGATCGAGAGCGAGCTCGCCGAGCTGCCGCCCGAGGACCGCAAGGATTTCCTCGCGTCGCTCGGCCTCGAGTCGGCGGGACTCGACCGACTCATTCGCGCCGGATTCCACCTGCTTGGCCTGCAGACCTACTTCACGGCGGGCGAGCAGGAAGTGCGCGCGTGGACGATCCATCGTGGCGACACCGCGCCGCAGGCCGCGGGGGTAATTCACTCCGACTTCGAGCGCGGCTTCATCAAGGCCGAAACGGCGGGCTACACGGATTTCGTCGTGAACGGCGGGTGGAAAGGAGTGAAGGAGAAGGGCGTGATGCGGCAGGAGGGGAAGGAGTACGTCGTGCAGGACGGGGACGTCCTGCTGTTCCGCTTCAACGTGTGACCCTCCTCGAGCGGGAGCCTTGCTGACCGCTCCCCATCGCACCGACCCGTAGGGGCCCACATATGGGGCCCCCACGGGCCCACCAACGCTGGAGTGCCGCCCGCAACCCGAAGCCCGGCCGAAGGGTTCGCGTCGCCGAGTCGGGCCGATGGTGCGCGCAGCGTTTAAGTTCGTCCATACCAGCGGGGCTGCGCTGCAGCAGCCCGTTCCTGCCCCTCGGGCGTCGACCGCCCGCCGCCAACGAGCCCGAAGTCTGGTTTCACCCTCCCCCGTCACGGTGGGGAACGCACCTACTGCCGCGTGCTGACCAATCTCAGCCGAGGCACGCGCCGTGCATTTCCGCGACTCCAAATGACCTCATCCATCCGACTTTTCTCGGCTCGCCCTGCGAGCACCCTCACCGCGCCGCTTCTCTGCGGTGCGCTGCTATTCGCCGCCGTTGCCGCTTGCGGCGGAAGCGGCGGTGGCGGAGACACGGTCACGGGGCCGAAACTCGTCAACACCGGGCCTGGCAACACCGGCACGCCGGATGTCTCCGGTAACTACCTGCGCGTGGACAACGCCGCTCCCGCCACCTGCACCCCGCAGGACATGCCTGCCGGCGGTGGCACGGTGAGGCTTGGGGCGTTCGTCGACAGCACGCAGGTCCGACTGTATCAGAACGGGACCAGGATCCAGCTCGCCTATCTCCAATTCCCCGATCAGGAAGCGGATACGGGCTCGGTCGACCTCTCCGGCAAGATCACCATGGGCATCGCCGGGACGGGCTCGAAGGAGAACCTGCGCGCCGGAACGCGCCAGTTCTACGTCGACATGAAGGGCTCTTTCGCCCTCACGCGACCGGACGCCAGCTCGCCCTATCAGGCGACCGGTAACTACACCTACGTCTATCACGAGGACTCGCCGACGGCGCCCGTCTTCAGCACTTGCACGCGAACGATCGCGATCACGTTCACGAAGGCCGGCTAACCCGCGGGCAGTCCGACGCGCATCCGCTGGATGCGCGTCGCGACTGCCTTCGTGAGCTCGAACGACAGCGCACCACCACTCTGCAGTAGCGTCGTCTTCGCTTCGTCCCACACGCGCGGATCGCGCACCACGTCGATCCACTCGTGTCCCTCCCACGTGAGGGTCGAGATGCCGATCACGTCGCCACGCGAGCCCTGCGAGCGGGAGATCTTCCCGCGCACGAGCCCCGCCTCGATGAGCATCTCGAGGTGGTTGAGCAGGACGAGGTCCTCCACCTCGCCCATGCGATACAGCACGGGCGGCCCCGCGGGCAGCGCTTCGACCTTCAGCATGATCTCGCGCACGAGATCCATGTCGCGCTTCATGCGTGCGTCGCCCCGCCCACGCCCTGCCTCATCGCGACGCCCGCGCGTCCGTGACGATCAGGCGTAGCTGCTCGCCCGGTGCAACCCGCACGGGCAATCCACTCGCGAGCTGATCGCCGCGTCTGCTCTCCGGTTCCCGTTCACGGAGGTCGCGCACACGGTACTCCCGTCCAGCGTCGACCGTGTACCACTCGGGGAAGGAGTTGATCCGCGGCCAATCCCACGGGAGATGCAGCACCTCGCGATACCGCGGTGTGTCGAAGCGGAGCGTGCCACTCCACGCGCTGTCCGCCTCGACGACGACGTACACCGAATCGCCGCGTCGCACCGCGCCATAGCGCAGGTCCGCGCGCCACGGATGCGCGCTCACGCCCTGCGTCTTCCACATCGCGTACATGAGCGACGTGCGGTTGAAGTTCCCGTCGCCGTACCAGCCCTCGACGATCCCGCGGCCGCGCCACTGCTCGAGGTGAGGCCGGTGTGCCGAGTCCTGCTTGCTCCACATCCACTTGATCTGATAGTCCATCCACGCCGCGGCCGACGGTACGGGCTCGCGATTGTACAGATACAGCGCGCCCTCGATCGCGTCGGCGTCGCCGTCGGCGCCGAGGTCCTCCCAGTTGAACCCGCGATACTTTCCGTCGAGCGCACCGAGTGCCTTGCGGACGGCGTCACGATACTCGGCCGTCCCGTCGAGCTTGTAGATGGTGTAGTAGCCGTTCAGCACGTAGCCGAAGTTGTCGGCGATCCCTGCGTTCACCACGCGTCCGGCGCGCGGATCGATGACGTTGTAGAACAGTCCATCCTCGTTTCGCCCCACCGCGAGAATGCGGTCGAGCATCTCGTGGATCGGCGCGCGATACGCGCTCGCCTTGGCCGGCTGCACCTTGAGGAGGGTGGCGTACAGCTCGGTCAACCCCGACACGACCTCGTTGCCGTGATCGCGCAGGCGCAGCGTGGCGACGTCGCGCGTCGGGTGATGGTTGGACAGCAGATAGTAGTCGCCGAGGCGCGTCGCGTACTCGAGGTAGCGCGCATCCCCCGTCATCCAGTACAGACGCGAGAGCACGAGCAGCATGTCGCCGTTCACTTCCGGATCCAGCGACACGATTCGCCCGAACTGCGTCTCGATCGGCGCATAGCGCCACAGGTCATCGACGATGTCGAGGAGGCGCGCGCGCCAGGGGGTGACGCCGAGCAGCTCGGTGATCGGCATCAGTCCGTCTTTCACGTACTCGGATCCGCCGAACATGATCGACGCGGTGTCGATGCGCGCCTCGGCGAAGCCCTGCTTCGAGAACGAGTAGGTGTCCGGCAGGCGGCCGAGGCGCGCCGTCAGGGCGGTCTCAGTGAGGAGGATGTCGGGCATCCGCTCGGCGAACAGCGTCGGGCGCGTGTACCACGCGGTCAGCACGAGGAAGGGATACAGGTCCGCCGCGCAGTCCTTGGCGTTCCAGATGTCGCGGTCCTTTCCCTCGGCCATGCGCGGCAGGAGCCCCGAGCGTGGATCGGCGAGGGACAGCCAGTCCATCATCAGCCGGTCCGATCGCACGAACGCCTCATTGGCGAGCCGCGCGTTGACGGCGGCCTGGGCGAAGTCACCGGTCGCGCGTGCGCCGGCAGCTTGCGGCGCGGCGACCGCAGGGAGTGCGACGGTCGCCCAACAGGCGAGCGAAAGGGTTCGGCGCACGAGCATCCAGTTCATCCGTGTCCTGTTCTCGTCGAAGACGGGCAATCATACGGTCGCTCGCGCGGCGAGCGATAGTCGCTGCGGGTAGTTGGCGCGAGCCATGGCTGGTTGCCAGCGGAACACGTCGCCAGTCGATTTGGTGCGACGCGCACCTCTCGGTCTCCACCCCACGCCGACTCGACATGAGGAAGCTCCTCAAGGCCATCGTTCCCTCCGCTGCGCGGCACAAGGTCCGCGCGCTGTGCTCCGAGCAGAACAGAGCGGACCGCGTCCACGAGTGGAATCGCATTCCTCATCCCGATCTCGAGGAAAGGAACGTCGCCAATGCGCGGCTCGTCGCCACTCGCGCGCGGATGATCGCCCTACTCCCCCGCGGCGGCGTGGCGGCGGAGATCGGTGTCTCGCGCGGCAAGTTCACCGCGGCGATCATGGCGGCCAACCCGCCGCGCAAGCTTCACCTGGTCGACGTCTGGGCATCGGATCGCTACAACCAGACGCTGCGCCAGGGTGTGGAGCAGACCTACGCGGCGGAGATCGCGGCAGGGTCAGTCGAGATCAACCTCGGCTACTCCATCGAGGTCGGTCGCAGCTTCCCCGACGCGTACTTCGACTGGATCTACCTCGACACCGATCACTCCTACCCGACGACGCGGGACGAGCTGGCGGTCTACGAGTCGAAGATGAAGCCCGGCGGGATCATCGCCGGGCACGACTACGTGATGGGAAACTGGCGCAGCTCGCTGAAGTTCGGCGTGATCGAGGCGGTCACCGAGTTCTGCATCGCGCGGAACTGGGAGCTGCTCTATGTCACGACCGAGCAGACGACGAACGCCAGCTTCGCCATCCGGAAGATCGGCGGCGCGTAGGACCGCACCTCAGACGCCGGACACGCGCTCGACGAAGCCACGCTGCACGAAAGCGTCGAGCTCGGCGAACACCTGATCGGGGAGCTCGGCGAGCTCGTACCCGGAGCTGCGGCGGGCGAGCCCCATCACGAGGTGATCGACCGTACGTCGCTCGGCCTGCAGCATCGTCCAGACTTCCTCGCCGGTCGGCGTGAGGGACAGACTCTCGCCGGTGTCGAGCGCGGTGAGCACGGTGGCGTGTTCGAGCCGGGTGCACTCGACGGAGGGAGCGGGGACGAAGCGTTCGCTGGATCGGAACATGGTCGACGGTTTGGGCTGAGGTCGCGTGGCGTCGGCGGGTGGGACGCCGGCGGCGGACCCCAAGGCAACTCGCGGACCAACCGTTCCCGTCCGCAACACATTATCAACGGATGACTTACAGCGGCCCTGACGGAGTCTCTGCGCCGAGAGCGGCGGGCGAGTGTGCGGAGTGGCCCGCAGGGTCGTAGCGATTCCGCTACAACATCGGTTGGCAGACATCTCCCGACCAAGTGCAGATCCCTCGACTCGCTGCGCTCGCTCGGGATGACTCTGGCCTCGCTGCTCGCTTGGGATGACGGGTGCGCCCCTTCTCGGACGCGCACGCTCCGTGTACCTTGCGGGACCAGCCGCGCGCACCTTACTCGCTGCGCGGCAACAACTTCCCCTCCCCCTGCTCCGGCAACCAGCGGGGGGCGGCTACGACCAAAGGGAGGATTGCCAGGACATGCCACGTCCATACGAGGCGGTCTATGTCTTCGACTCGACGCTCGAAGACTCCGCCGTCACCGAAAAGCTCGATCGTTTCCACCAACTCCTCGGCACGACCGGGGAGATGAAGATCGATCACTGGGGCCGGCGCCAGCTGGCCTACCCCATCGGCCCACGTGAGAACGGCTACTACGTCGTTGCGCGCTTCGATGCCGAGACCGCAGGGATCCCCGAGTACGAGCGTGCTCTCAAGCTCGACGGCGGAGTGATCCGCTACCTGCTCACGATCCACGAACACGAGGTCGGTGCTCCCCCGATGACCGAGGAGGAGCTCGCGCTCGCCAAGAAGCGCGCGGAAGAAGACGACGAGGACGAGGAGTAGACCATGCGACGCCCAACCAAGGCCTGCCCATTCTGCGAGAGCCGCGTCCGTTTCGTCGACTACAAGGACGAGCGTACCCTCGGCCGCTTCATCACCGATCACGGAAAGATCCTGCCCAGCCGCCTGAGCGGCGTGTGCGCGCGGCATCAGCGTCAGCTGAGCACCGCGATCAAGCGCGCGCGCTATCTCGCCCTGCTGCCGTACACGAGGGGTCTCGCGGGCTGAGATGTCTGATCCCGTGACCCCGGCGCCATCGGAACGCGGGTGGGGGAAACTCCTCCTCGCGCTTCTGGCGTTCCTCATCATCCCCGCGTACACGCCGCTGCGTGCGCTGCTGCCGGTGGAGGACACGCTCCTCCTCGTCGCACCGGCGCTCGCGGCGTGCTGTCTCGTGGGGTGGTGGGCGGGAGGACGGCTGATGCTTGCCGTCGTCTGGGTCGCGGTCGCCGCGTGGATCCTCGTGCAACCGGCTCCGGCACCGGCGAGCACGTTCTTCAACCTCACCCGAGGGTGGAGTCTGTTGCTCGCCGGCTCGTTCGGCCTGGTCTGTCTCTTCGGGACCGGACGTCCCTTCTTCTCGCGCGCGCTCGGCGCGACGGCGATGGCGCTCACCCTCGTGCTGCTCATGAGCACGAGGGGACCGCTCACGCCGGCGCGGGCTCAGGTCGCCGTGCAGGCGGAGTTCGCTCGCCGCAACACGGAGACGCTGGCGATGTTCCGCGCCGCGCTCAAGGAGCATCCCGAGGTCGTGAAGTCGATGCCGCAGGTCGCGTCGCTTCCCAACGAGATCGAGGGACAGCTGCGCACGCTGGCGGAGACGGGTACCGGACTCTTTCCCTCCCTGCTGCTGCTCGAGTCGCTCGTCGCGCTCGCGCTCGCGTGGGGAACGTACCATCGGATCTCGCGCACGCGCCTCGGCGCGCCGCTCGGGTTCCTGAAGGATTTTCGCTTCAATGACCAGTTCGTCTGGGGGCTCATCGCGGGGCTGACGATCGTGTTCGTCCCCGCCCTGCGCTCCCTCGACGCGACGGGTCGCAATCTGCTCGTCTTCTTCGGCGCGCTCTACGCGATCCGCGGATTCGGCGTGCTCTCGTGGGTCCTCGCACCGGGAGCGCTCGCGGCCGCATTGCTCGTAGGGTTCGCCATGCTGTGGTGGCCGGTGCTGAATGCGGTCGCCGTGCTCGGGTTCATGCTGCTGGCGCTCGCCGCCTTCGGGCTTGGCCTGGGTGACACCTGGGCTGACTGGCGCAGCCGTGCGCGCCCTACCACGTAATCAGAGGCTCAACTCTCATGGAAATCATCCTCCGACAGGCGGTCGAGAACCTGGGCAAGCCAGGGGACGTCGTCACGGTCAAGAACGGATACGCTCGTAACTACCTTCTCCCCCGCGGCTTCGCCTACGAGGCGACGGCGGGCAACCTGAAGCGGATCGCGCAGGAGCGTGATCGGCTCGAGGCGGCGGAGAATGCACGCGTCGCATCGGCCAGCGAGCTGGCGAAGAAGCTCGAAGAGGTCCAGCTCACCTTCTCCGCTCGCGTCGGCGAGGAGGGCAAGTTGTTCGGCTCCGTCACGTCGTCCGACATCGCCGAGCAGCTCAACGCGCAGGGCTTCCACATCGAGAAGCGACTCATCGACCTGCACGAGCCGATCAAGGCGCTCGGCGTCTATCGCGTGCCGGTGAAGCTGCACGCCGACGTGAAGCCCGAGATTCGCGTCTGGGTCATCAAGCAGTAATGCTGTCTCCGATCGGGTGGGGGCTCCGCCGCGAGCCCTCGCCCGACGTTTGCACGGACGGTGGCGCACGACTCACCGCTCGTGTCGAACACGAGCTCCGCATCACACGACCCTGATCAATGGCTGCTTCCGTTCCGCATTCCGCGCCGACGTCGGCCGAGCTCGCGCAGCGAGCCGCGCAGATCCTGATCGACCACAAGGCGAACGACGTCGTGTTGCTCAGCCTGGCCGGTGTGTCGGACATGACCGACTACTTCCTCATCGCGAGCGGCACGTCGGACACGCACGTGCGTGCGCTCGGCAACTCGGTGCTGGAAGAGATGAAGCGCGACGTCGGCCAGATGGCGCATCACGTCGAGGGACTCTCGCAGGGACGTTGGGTGCTGCTCGACTACGTCGACGTGGTGGTGCACATCTTTCATCCGACGCTGCGCAACTTCTACCAGATCGAACGGCTCTGGGCTGACGCCGAGCCCGTTGCGCTGCAGAAGGTTCGCTAAGGCGCTGCGTCCTCGCGACGCAACGGACGATGATGGCTCCTCCCTGCGGCGCTTCGCGCCTTCGGTCGGAGTTTCGCATGTCCGCCGTTGTGATCGCTCCCCCCTGCGGCGCCCGGTCGTCCGCCTATTCCTGATGGGTCCGGGAGACTAACTTTTGCCCGTGCGTATCCCCTGCCTCGCGCTGGCGCTCGCGCTCACGGCTTGCAGCTCTGATCGCGGCCGCGTTCCCGTCGCGCGCGACACCGCGCGAGCGACGAGCGCGACCCCGCGCGGGCCGGACGAGCTCGTGCTGCGAATCCCGCGCGGTGGCGGCGAAGCGAAGGTCTACGCCTACCCCCGGCTCGACACGGTGGTCTGGAGCGGCGAGGCGGCGCCCGCGCCGGCTCGAGTGCTCGCCTTCGACGAGGAGGCGGGGCTGGTGTCGTTCGTGGACACGCGTGGGCAGCCGGTGCGCATCGACTTCCGGCAGGGCGCCGCGACGACGGTCACGAAGACCAAGTTGACGGGGCTCGCCTCGAACGACGGATCGACGATCTACGGGATCGCTGGCGACGGCTCGGTGCAGCGATTCGCGACGAGTGGGACGTGGCAGTGGAAGCCGCCGGTCGCGGCACGCGCCGTCTTCCCACAGCCGGACCAGTCGCTGCTCGTGCTCGGCGAACACGATGCAGGCTCTGTCGTGTGGCGCGTGCGGCCGCCCAGCACACGCCTCGCCGACTCCGTCGTGCTGCCGAAAGTCGATCGCGCGCTCCGCACGCAGGCCGGGGACCTTCTCTATCTGGCCTCCAAGAAGGAGCTCACCGGCGTGCGCACCCGCACGATGATGCGGACCGCCAGCGTCGCCTTCGACGAACCAGTCGAACTGCTCGCGGCCACGCCGAGCGGCGATCGCGCGTTCGTCGTCACGTCCAATGGCACCGCCGTGCAGGTCGTCGATCGCTACCGCGAGCAGGTCAGCGGGGAGATCGATCTCGGGCGCCATCCGTCGGACCTGCGCATGGATCCGCTCGGCCGCTACCTCCTCGCGCGCCTCGACGGCGTCGATTCGACCGCGGTGATCGCGCTCGGCACGAACAAGGTCGTCGGCACGGTGGCCACCGGCTGGCGTGCGGATCTCCCCTTCGTGGCGCCGGATGGCGGCATCGCGCTCGCACAGGGGAAGGACGTCATCGTGACGGACGTCGAATCGCAGCGCGCGCCGATCCGCGTGAAGGGCGGCGCCTCGGACTTCTGGTATCCCTTCCGCTGGACGGGAGTCCGTCCTCGCGCCGGGGAGCTCGATCAGCCGGTGGACTTCGGCGGGCCGGCAGCCGATTCGGCGGCACTCGATTCCGCTGCGGCGCACGACACCACGGCACCAGGCGCGGCGCCGGCCCCTGCACCCGCTCCTCCGCCGCGCGACACGGCGGTGCGCCGGCCGAACGCGGGATTCACCGTGTCCTTCGCCGCGCTGCTCGTCGCCGACAAGGCGCGTGAGCTGGCGTCGCAGATCCGCGTGGGCAGCGAGAATGCGCGCGTCGTCACGGCGGTGCGCGACGGCTCGACGATCTATCGCGTGGTGCTCGGCCCGTATTCCACGCGCGAGGAGGCGGAGCGCGTCGGCAAGGAATCCAAGCAGTCCTACTGGATCTACGAGGGCGGACCGTGAGCGCGACCCGCACGATGGACTGGACTGAGGAGGGGCGACGCATCGGCGTCACGCTCGATGCGTTCCATGCGGTGATCGTCGTCGGTGTGGACCCCGTGGCGACTGCGGAGACCGCGCTCGGTATCGCTCGCGTGCAGGCGATCCATCGCCGCGTCGCGGTGGGCGATCTGCTCGGCGAGGCACCGCCGCTGCAGGCACTCGTCACGGGCGACAATCCGCACGGACTGGTGGACAGCTTCCTCTACGGCGTCTCCCTCACGCGCATCGCGCAACAGGTGCCGGACGCGGGTGAGCTGTTCGTCATGCCCACCGGCACCAGCGCGCCGGATTACGAAGACATCTTCCCGAACACGAGATGGCGCCGTCTGATCGCGGGATTCCGTGAGGTCGGGGCGCTGTTGATCATCTGCGCGCCGGCGGATGCTCCGCGCGTGCACGACCTCGTGGACGTGAGCGACGGCGTCGTGATCGTCGGCGACGTCGTGCCACCCGAGGTGTCCGTGGCACAATCGCTCGCGTGGATCCGTCCGCGCCGCGCGGCGCCCGCGCAGGCGGCCGAACCCGTCGCCGCCGAGGGCGTACCCGCCGTCGCGCGCGAGTCGGCCGCGGCCGGCGGTGGCAAGGGACGTCCGAAATGGCTGGTCGCCGCGGCTCTGCTCGTCGCGTTCGTGATCATCCTCTTCTGGGGCCTGGGGCGGTTGACGGATTATCGCCTGCGCGAGCGTGCGGCTGCCGATTCCGCCGCGCAAGCGTTGGCGGAGCGCGTGCGCATCACGGACAGCGTCGCCCGGGTGCGGCGCGACAGCATCGTGAGCGACAGTATGTCGCGCCTGGAGGCTGGCGGCGCTGGCGTCGACTCCTTCCCGGTGTACGCGCCGGCGAACTCCGGTGACGCGGCCCTCGCCGCCGGCTGGGCGGTGCTCCTCTCCAAGTACAACACGAAGTCCGGCGCGATCCTCGATCTCGGCGGTCGCTTCGCGCGGCTTCCCGCCGCGACCTACGGCATGGAGTCTCCGTCGCGGTTCTATCAGAACCTCGCCGGCGCCTTCACGACGCGCGCCGGCGCCGACTCGCTGCTCGCGCAGCTGCGTGGGCGGCGCACGCTCGCGCAGGGATTCGGCAGCGTCGATAACTTTCCGCTGGCCTTCCTCGTTGATTCCGCCGTTCCTGCCCGCGAGGCCGCCCCACGCATCGCGCGGTATTCGGCGCGTGGACTGCCCGTCTACGGGCTGCGCCAGCCGAACGGCGTGGTGCGGCTCTACTTTGGCGCCTACATGAACCCCGAGCAGGCCGCGCTCGCCGTTCCGGCAGTGCGTGCGGCGGGGATCAGGCCGTTGCTCGTGTATCGAATCGGGAGAGTTTTCTAGTGCGTTTGACCAAGCTCGAGCTCAACGGCTTCAAGTCCTTCGCGGACGCTACGCATCTGGTGTTCGAGCCGGGCGTGACGGCGATCGTCGGCCCCAATGGGTGTGGCAAGTCGAACGTGTCCGACGCGGTGCGTTGGGTGCTCGGCGAGCAGCGCGCGCGTCTCATGCGCGGCGCGAAGATGGACGAGGTGATCTTCCAGGGCTCGTCGGCGCGGCGGCCGGTGAACGTGGCCGAGGTGTCGCTGCATTTCTCGAACGACGAGGGGATCCTCCCGGTCCCGTTCAAGGAAGTGGTGATCACGCGCCGGCTCTCCCGCTCGGGCGACAGCGACTACTTCCTCAACCGCACGCCCTGCCGTCTCCGCGACATCGCGGACCTTTTGAGGGGTACGGG
This sequence comes from Gemmatimonadaceae bacterium, assembly GCA_036383935.1. Taxonomy (GTDB): domain Bacteria; phylum Gemmatimonadota; class Gemmatimonadetes; order Gemmatimonadales; family Gemmatimonadaceae; genus AG11. The sequence goes on from DASVNI010000094.1 coordinate 24,627, forward strand.
TCTGGGAGCGGGGACGGGCGTCGTGATCGAGAGCAAGATGATCGACGCGCTCCTCTCCGATCGCCCCGACGATCGGCGCGAGCTGTTCGAGGAGGCGGCAGGCGTCGGTCTCTATCGTGACCGCCGCCGCACGACGGAACGCCGTCTCGAGGAGACGACGGGCGATCTCCAACGCCTGGACGACCTGATCAACGAGGTGGCCAGCCAGGTGCGCAGCCTGGCGCGGCAGCGGAAGCGCGCGGAGCGGCACGCCGAGATCATGACGCGCCGCTTCACCGTCGACCTCTCGCTCGCGGCGCGAGAGATGGAAGCGTGGCGCGAGGAGCTCGCGCGACTCGAGACGCGGCTGGCCGAGCTGCGCGAGCAGCTGCCGGCCGCCGAAGCGACGGCGCTCGAGTCCGAGACCGCGCGCGACCAGGCGCACGGCGCCCGCGCCGCGGCCGAGGCACAGCGGAACGAGCTCTCGCGCCTGGTGAGCGTGCAGCGCGAGCAGGTGCAGCGCATCCGTGGCGAGATGGCCGTGGCCGAGGAGCGCCAGCGCAACGCCACGGCGCGGCGGCAGCGTGCCGAGGCGGAAGCCACCGCCGGCGAGCAGAGCGGCGTGCAGATCGCCGAGGAGCGGGCACGCGCGGCGCAGGAGCGCGCGACGGAGCAGGAGCAGCTTCAGGCGGCCGAAGAAGAGCTTGCACGGCACCAGGAAGCGGAGAACGAGGTGCGTCGCGCCGTCGCCGAGGCGCGCAACGCGGTGGAGCGCGCCGAACGTGAGCTCCGGGAGTTGCAGGATCGCGTGCGGCGCGTGGAGCACGACCGCGAGCGCTCCGTGCGCGAGCTCGACGAGGTGCAGCAGCGCACCGCCGCGCTGGCGGAGGAGCAGGCACAGCTCGAGTTCACCTTCGTGACCGTCCGTCGCGAGCATGATGACCTCCAGCTCGAGGTGGATCAGGCCCAGGAAGCGGCCGCCGTTGCGGCGAGCGAGATGGAAGCCGCGCGCGTCTCCGATCGCGAGACGCGCGAGCGTGAGGCGCTCGCCCGCGCCGAGCTGTTCCGCGCCGACGAGGCACTCACGGCCCTGCAGGGACGCGTGAACGCGCTCGAGGCGCTCGAGCGCGATCGTGTCGGGCTCGCGCCCGCTGCCTCCCGTCTGCTCAAGGAGCGCGAGCGCTTCGGCGAGGGTGCGGTGCTCGGCCCGGTCTCCGATTTCATCGCCGCCGACCAGGCGTCCGCACTGCTCGTCGAGAAGTTCCTCGGCAACTCCGTGCACGCCGTGCTCGTGCGCGACCGCGCGGCGGCCGACGCGATCCGCGCGTGGCACGATCAGGCGAACCCCGGTCCGCTCCTGCTTCTGCCACTCGATGCGGTCAACGACGAGCCGAGCGACGACGGCGCGCCTGGCGCGTTGGCGCACGTGGTGTCGGCGGCGGGTGTGGGTCGCGCGTGGGTACGCACGCTGCTCGGACACGTGCACGCGCTCGATGGCGGGAGCGCGTTCGTCGATGCACGTGGCGCGGTCTGGCTGCCCGGCACGACGGCGGGCCCCGGCCCCCTGCGTCGGCGCGCCGAGCTCGCGCAGCTGCGCACGGAGCTCACGTCGCTGGAGGCGGCGCGACAGGAAGCGTCGCGCACCGCTGACGCGATGCGGGAGTCGCTGATCCTCAGCGAGCGCCGCGTCGTCGAAGCAACAGAGGAAGCCGCGGTAGCACAACAAGCCGCGCGTGGCGCCGTCGAGCGCCAGGCCGAGTCCAGCCGGCGCGTGGCTCGCGCCGCGAAGGAAGCGCAGGAAGCGGCGACCCTCGTCGAGCGGCTGACCACGCGCGCAACCGAGCTGGCCGAGCGTCAGCGCGCGCTCGACGCGGATGCCGAAGCACTGTCGGAACAGCTCGCGGCGCGCGAGCAGGCCATCGTCGACGCGCGCGAGCACGCCGCCGTCGCCGAGCGCGGCCAGGAGGAGGTGCGCGAGCTCCGCGGACGGTGGCAGATCCGTCAGGCGGAGACGCGTGCACGCGTCCAGATGGCCGCGGATCGCGAGCGCCGGCTGGGCCAGGAAGAGTCCACCGCGGCGCAGCGACTCGCGCAGCTGCGCTCCGAGCTGAGCGAGCTCGCGCTCTCCGACAGCGCGCTCGCCGAGCAGATGGCGGCGTGGCCGATGGATCTCGAGACGCGTGAGGCGACGCTCTCCGATGGCGAGGAGAGTCTCGCCGCCTCCGAAGCGGCCGTGCGCGACTCCGATACGGCACTCGCCGATGCGGAGCACGCCGTCTCCGAGCACCACCGCCGACTCGCCGCGACGAGCAACGAGCTGCATCACGCGGAGCTGCGCTTCACCGAGCTGTCAGGCCGGCGCGCAGCGATCCGCGAGCGTCTCGAGACGGAGTGGAAGCGTCCGCTCGAGGAGATGATCGCCGAGGTGCCACCCGTGGATCTCGACGACGACGCGCTTCGTACCGAAGCCGCCGAGCTCCGGCGCCAGCTCGAGCAGCTCGGACCGGTCAACGCCCTCGCGATCGAGGAGCACGACGAGACGGTCAAGCGCCACGACTTCCTCGTCGCGCAGCGCGCCGACCTGTTCGACGCGCGAGCGTCGCTGCTCCAGGCGATCAAGGAGATCGATGCGACGGCGCGCGAGCTCTTCCTCGCAACCTTCGAGCAGGTGCGCGTCAACTTCCGCGAGATCTTCATGTCGCTGTTCGGCGGCGGGGAATGCGACCTGCGCCTGGAAAATCCGGACACCCCACTCGACTGCGACATCGAGATCCACGCGTCCCCACGGGGAAAGAAGACGCAGCGCATCCACCTCCTCTCGAGCGGGGAGCGCGCCCTCGTCGCCCTCTCGCTGCTGTTCGGCATCTTCCTCACGAAGCCGAGCCCCTTCTGCCTGCTCGACGAGGTGGACGCGCCGCTCGACGACGCCAACGTCGGCCGATTCGTGCGGATGCTCAACCAGTTCAAGAGCCGCACGCAGTTCATCGTGATCACCCACAACCCGCGCACGACCACCGAGGCGGGCGACGCAGTCTACGGCGTGACGATGCAGGAGCCCGGCGTCTCGTCGCTCGTCAGCGTGCGCATGCGTGGAGCATCCACCGAGGCGCAGCTCGACGAAGTCGTGGCGGAAGCAGCCGCCGCGGCGACGTGAGGCGCGCTCGGACGAGGATGATCTCCCGCCACCACTGATGCGCCTCGTCACCCTCGGAACCGGAACGGTCGCGCTCACGCCGGAACGCGTGTGCGCCGGACACTACATCGAGGCGGGGAACGTCCGTCTCCTCCTCGACTGCGGGAGCGGTGTGACCCACCGCCTCGCGGAGCTCGCGCTTCCCTGGCGAGGGATCACGCACGTCGCGATCACGCACTTCCACACCGATCACGTCGCCGATCTCACGACGCTGGCGTTCGCGTGGAAGTACGGCGACCTGCCGGGCCGCAGCGAGCCGGTCACGCTCGTCGGGCCGGCCGGTACGATGGCGCTGCTCGAGAAGTTCATCGCCGCATTCGGTGACTGGCTGCGCGAGCCGGGCTTCCCGCTCGTCGTCAAGGAGATCGCGCCGGGCGAATCGATCGACCTCGGCGACGGCACCACGCTGCGCGCCACGAAGGTGCCGCACACCGAGGAGAGCGTGGCGTACTCGATCGAGCGCGGCGGGCGCCGCATCGTCTACACGGGCGACACCGGATTCGACCCGATGCTCGCCGAGTGGGCGCGCGGCGCGGACGTCCTGCTCTGCGAGTGCTCGCTGCCGGCGGCGATGGCCATCCCGACGCATCTCACGCCCGAGCAGTGCGGCGCCCTCGCCGCGGCGGCGCTGCCGAAGCAGCTCGTGTTGACACACTTCTACCCACCCGTCGAACGCGTCGACATCCGCGCGCTCGTGGCCGCGCACTATGCCGGCCCGGTGACGCTCGCCGTCGACGGTCTCATGCTGGATATCGAGGAAGACTGATGCTGGTCGTGATGGAGCACGGCGCGACGGAGATTCAGATCAACCGCGTCGTCGAGGTCATTATCGAGATGGGATATCAGGCGCGGCCGATGCCGGGCGCGCAGCGCACGACGGTGGGCCTGGTCGGCAACGACGGCCGTGTCGACGGATCGCGCCTCGAGGCGCTGGACGGCGTCGCCGAGGTGATTCACGTCTCGAAGCCGTACAAGCAGGTCTCGCGCGAATGGCGGCCGGAGAACACGCTCGTCACCATCGCACCGGGCGTCGTGTTCGGCGGCAAGGACATTCCCATCATCGCCGGCCCCTGCTCCGTCGAGAACGAGGAGCAGATCGTCCTTGCGGCGAAGCAGGTGCGCGAGGCGGGGGGCGCGGCGCTCCGCGGCGGCGCGTTCAAGCCACGCAGCTCTCCGTATTCCTTCCAGGGGCTCGGCCGAGAGGGACTGAAGCTCCTCGCGCTCGCGCGCGCCGAGACGGGGCTGCCCATCGTCACGGAAGCGCTCGACGAGGAGGGCGCGCACCACGTCGCCGAAGTCGCGGACTGCATCCAGATCGGCGCGCGCAACATGCAGAACTACGCCCTGCTCCGCACGATCGGGAAGCTCGGCAAACCCGTGCTGCTCAAGCGCGGGATGGCCGCGACGATCACCGATCTGCTCATGAGCGCGGAGTACCTCCTCGCCGAAGGAAACGGCCAGGTGATCCTCTGCGAGCGCGGCATCCGCAGCTTCGACAGCGCGACCCGCAACCTGTTCGACCTCACGGCGATCCCGCTCGTCCAGAAGCTCTCGCATCTGCCGATCGTCGCCGACCCGAGCCACGGCACGGGACTGCGCGACAAGGTCATCCCGATGGGTCGCGCCGCCATCGCCGCCGGCGCCGACGGCTTGCTCGTCGAGATGCACCCCAATCCGGAGCGCGCCATGTCCGACGGCGGCCAGTCGCTCTTCCCGGATCAGCTGGCGCGACTCGTGCGCGAAGCCCGCGCCATCGCCGACGCCATCGGACGGTCGATCACGCCGCCCTCCGGAACCGCTCCGTCGGCGCGAGGGTAGCACTCGTCGACGGGCGCTGCGGCGCCTCACAACCGGAGATCGCATGCACCTACGACGTCTTCGTGTACTCGGGCTCGCCGGAGCACTGCTCGCCCCGCTGACGGTCGCCTCCGCGCGCCCGCGCGCGCAGGGCGATCTGCTCGATCGCGCCGTCGCCGCGTGGGCCAAGGTGAAGACTGCCCGCGCCACCTTCGAGCAGACGATCACCAACTCGCTCACCGGACGCACGCTGCAGGCGTCCGGCGAGTTCCAGCAGCAGCGACCGGGCAAGCTCTCGGTCAGCTTCAACGAGCCCGCGAACGATCGCATCGTCGCGGATGGCAAGCATCTGTGGCTCTACCTGCCGAGCAGCGCACCCGGGCAGGTCATCCGCACCAACCTCGAGGCCGAGGGCAGCGGAACGGTGGATCTGAGCGCGCAGTTCCTCACTGCGCCTCGCTCGCGCTACACGATCACACCGGGAGCCGCCGCCGACGTTGGCGGCCGCGCGACGCACATCTACACCCTCGTGCCGAAGCAGCAGGGTACCGTGCACTTCCAGTCGGCGACGGTGTGGATCGACGACGCCGACGCGACGATCCGGCAGTTCGAGGTGACCGAGAACGCCAACGTGCAGCGCCGCGTGCGGATGACCTCGTTGAAGACCAATGTCCCCGTCGACGCGTCGGCGTTCGTGTTCAAGGTGCCGGCGGGCGTGCGTATCGTCGATCGCTAGCCTGGCACATCGAGGCATCGGCCTCCGGTGCTGGTCGACGCGTGGGCGGCGCGCCATACTAGGCGCGCCGCCCACATTCGCTTTCCACACCGGCCGAATCCACGCTGAACCCTCGATGACCGAATCACACGACTTCGCCCCGTCCGCGCGAGCGCTGCGCGTCGTTCGCCGCACGCTCACCGGCAGCGTCCTCGTACTGCTCGGCGCCTCGCCGCTCCATGCGCAGGCGGCGCGCGCTCCGGCCGTCCTCCGCGCGCCGAACGGCGTCGCGCCCGATCGGCTCGCGCGCATCGATCGATTCCTCCAGCAATACGTCGACTCCGGCCGCGTCGCCGGCGCGGTCGCACTCGTGCTGCGCGACGGCCAGCCGATCTACCAGAAGTCGGTCGGCTGGCTCGACCGTGAGTCCAATCGCCCGATGACGCAGGACGCCATGTTCCGCATCGCGTCGCAGTCGAAGGCGATCACGAGCACGGCCATCCTCATGCTCGTCGAGGAGGGCAAGATCGCGCTCGTCGACACCGTCAGCCGATTCATTCCGGCGTTCGCGCACACCACGGTGGCGTCGCGCGCCGATTCGGGGCGCACCGTCGTTCCCGCGACCCGTCAGATCACGATCAAGGATCTCCTCACCCACACGGCCGGGATCTCGTACGGCACCGACGCCTTCGTGCGCCGGCTGTACGAGGCGAAGGGACTCGGTCCCGCCGCCGGGTACGGGTGGTACACCGCCGACAAGTCGGAGCCGATCTGCACGACGATGGAGCGTCTCGCATCGCTTCCCTTCGTCTCGCAGCCCGGCGAAGCGTTCGTCTACGGCTACAACACCGACATCCTCGGCTGCGTCGTCGAACGCGCCTCCGGGCTCTCGCTCGATGAGTTCATCAAGACGCGGATCACCGGGCCGCTCGGCATGAACGACACGTATTTCTTCGTGCCCCCCGCGAAGCGCGCGCGCCTCGTCACGCTGTACGCCACCGACAGCACGGGGCGCGTCGTCCGCGCACCGAACGGCCCACGTGGTCAGGGCGACTACGTGGAGGGACCGCGGCAGAGCTTCTCGGGCGGAGCCGGCATCGTGTCCACCGCGCGCGACTACGCACGCTTCCTCCAGATGATCCTCAATCGCGGAGAGCTGGACGGCGTGCGCATCCTGTCGCCGAAGATGGTGGACGTCATGACCACCAACCAGATCACGGTGTACGATCGGCCCGGTCGCGGCTTCGGTCTCGGCTTCGAGACGGTCGAGCGCCTCGGCGCCGATGGCCTCGCGTCGGTGGGCTCGTTCGGCTGGGGAGGCGCGTACGGCAGCAACTACCACGTCGATCCCGCCGAGCGCCTCGTCACCGTCTTCATGATCAACCAGCTTCCGCTGCGCACGGATATCGCGTCCAAGTTCCACACACTGGTCTATCAGTCTCTCGTCGATGTGGCGCCGCGCGCCAACTGGGTATCGCGCGCCACAGTGCCCCGGTGACCACGGCTATGCACCTCTCCTTCTCCGCACGCACGGCTCTCGCCGGTTCCCTCGCGCTCCTCGGCGCGGCGGCGCCACGGCTCGCCTCGCAGACGCTGGGTGGCCAGGTGGTGCAGATCGACTCCAAGAAACCGCTCGGCGGCGCTGCCGTGGCGCTGGTCAACGACAGCGCGCAGGTCGTCGCGTCGGCGTCGGCGAGCAACGACGGCGCGTTCTATCTCGACGCGCCCGCCGCGGGTGACTACCGCCTCGTGGTGCTCGTCGCGGGCGCCTCCTTCGTCAGCCCGGCCGTCAAGCTCGATAGCGGGAAGACGATCGAGAAGCAGTTCTCCGTGCCCGACGTACCCATCAACTTCGTCTCCGCACTGTTCGCGCGCGACGTGACGACCACCGCCTCGCCGGTGCCTCACAGTCCGCGCCCGGCGTATCCGCCCGCTCTCGCGGCACAGGCCACCCGGGCACTCGTGAGCACGATGTTCGTCGTCGAGACGGACGGGCGCGTGAACCTCCTGAGCTTCCGCGCGCTCAACACCGCCCCCGAGCCATTCCTCGACGCGATTCGCGACGCCCTCAAGCACACGCGCTTCGTACCCGCGCAGAAGGATGACGCCCCCGTGCAGCAGGTCGTGCAGTACACGTACGACTTCGGGATGCCCGGCGATCCGGAGCGTGGCGACATCATCGTGCGTCCCCCGTCGTCGTCGCGGCCCGAGCCGAAGGCCCCGGCGAAGACCGATCCGAAGGCCGGAGCTCCGCACACGATGTACGTCGTCGGCTCCGACGAGCTCTCGGCGCCTGGCATCGAGAACATGAATCTCGTCGACGCGCTGAGCAGGCTTCGTCCCAAGCTGTTCGGTCCGATCACTGCAGGCACCAGCAATTCACCCGCTGACCAGCCGGTGTTCGTCAACAACGTGCGTGTCGAAGGGATCACGGCGCTGCGGGGCATCACCGCGGGTAACGTCGAGGAAGTCCGGTACTGGAAGCACGAGGAGGCGGCGATGCAGTTCGGGATGGAGTACCACTACGCCATCACCGTCAAGCTGCGTCCCGATCGCTCCTGAAACATCGAGCGGTCCGCCGAAGCGGACCGCTCTGTCTTCCCTCCAACTGCCGCGGCCTATCGCTGCTTGGCGCGGTTCAGCAGATCGGCGGGCGTGCCGGCGCCCTGTAGCAGCTCGCGCGCCTTGGCCAGCGTCGCGTCCTCGCGCAGTCCGCGCGAGAACTCCTCCTGCGTGCCGAACACGAACCGCGTGATCTGCGCGGAGAGCACGCGATCCACGAGTGGCGCTGCGGCATCGTAGGTGGCGCGGTCCACGACGGCTCCACGGCCCTTCATGCGCCGATAGAGCTCGTCGCGCATCGCCGGCGTGACGACGAAGTCCGGACTGGTGATGCTCTTCGACGCCTTCAGCGCGAGCGCATAGTCCACCATCGCGTCGCGGAACTTCGGCACGTTCGTGCCGAGCGCCGTCTGCAGCGCCTTGTCTTCCTTCGTGGCCAGACGATTCGGCACTTCGACGTCCGGTACGATACCGCCACCACCGAGCACCGTCCGCCCCGCGTCAGTCTTGAACTTCGGTCGCGGCTTCGAGCTGTCCGGCGCGGCAGGCGTGTCGTCCTGCTCGGCGCCGTCGTCGTCGGTCTTTCTCGGCCGGTTGATGCTCCGGCCGCTCGGTGTGTACCAGAGCGCCGTCGTGAGCTTCACCGCGCCGTCCTCGATGCGGAAGACGCGCTGTGCGCTCCCCTTGCCGTACGTCGCCGTGCCGACGACGACGGCCCGATCGTGGTCCTGCAGCGCGCCCGCGACGATCTCGCTCGCCGACGCCGATCCACTGTCGGTGAGCACGACGAGCGGCATCTTCGCCCAGCGCTGCGGCGCGCGGTCGGCGTAGGCGTGATTCTCGTCCGGCACTCGGCCATGCGTGGAGACGATCGGCTGTCCCGCGTCGAGGAACAGGTCAGCCACGCCGATGCCCTGATCGAGCAGTCCGCCGGGATTCCCACGAAGGTCGAGCACCATCGACCGCGCGCCCTTCGCCCGCAGCGAATCGATCGCGTTGCCGAGATCGGTGGCGGCATCGGCGCTGAACACCGTGAGATCCACGTAACCGACGCCGTCCGGCAGCAACAACGCATGTTGCACCGGATTCACCTCGATGTCACGCCGCGTGATCGTGAACTTGAGCGGCGCTGTCATCGGCGACCGTTCCACCAGGACGTGCACATTGCTTCCCGCCGGACCGCGCAGAGTCTTGAGCGCTTCGTCCGGCGTCAGCCCGAGCGTCGACTTGCCGTCGATCTCGACGATGCGGTCGCCAGGCAGGATCCCCACCTGCTCCGCGGGCGTGCCACGCAGGGTGGCGACGACGGTGATGCCGCTGTCCCGCACGTCCATCTGGATGCCGACGCCGGCGTAGTGTCCGCTCGTGCTCTCGTCGAGGCGGCCCAGGCGGCGCGAATCGAGGTAGACGCTATGCGGATCGTGCAGCTGTCCCAGCACCCCCGCCACGGCCTTCCGATAGAGGAGCGAGTCCGAGAGCGTGTCCACGAAGTCGCGGCGCACGTGTCCGAGCACCTCTTCGAACAACTGTGCTCCCTCGGCCGTTCCCAGTGGCGCGCGCTGCACGCCCTTCTTCTCCATGAGCCAACCGCCCGACACCAGGGCGCTCGACAACACCGCCGCGACAACTACCGCTCGTGATCGCATCCCGCTCCCGCGCTGAATACTTCGACGTCGCTAGCCAGCGCCGTCATCGATGATCAGATGCCGTGAAGTCGGGGAAAGTTCCGGGCCAATGGGTCGACACGACGTGCTGCACTCGCGTTGCAACGTCCTGCTCGCTTCCCCCCGCATCGATGGAGACGATTGGACCGCACTCAGGGTGTCCTGCCTGCCACTCCGGTCGCGCGAACGAGGCGAACGCTTCGGCGACGCGCGCGTGGAACGCCTCGCCCGTCGCCTCGATCCGGTCATATGTCGCAGATCGCCCCGCCGCACGCGCCAGCCCCTCCTGCACCGGCAGCGCGAACAGCAGTGTGAGATCGGGCACCAATCCGCCCGTGGCGAACCGATTGGCGTCCCGGACCTCGCGCTCCGGCAACGCGCGACCGGCGATCTGGTACGCGTACGTGCTGAGGAAGAAGCGGTCGAGGAGCACCCACTCTCCGCGCTCGAGTGCGGGCCGGATCTCGCGCGCGACGAGCTGCGCGCGCGACGCCATGAACAGCAGCGCCTCGGCCCGTGCCTCGATCTCGTCTTCGACGTGCAGCAGGATGCGTCGGACTTCCGATCCCAGGAGCGTGCCGCCGGGCTCGCGCAGGGTGCGATGCGGCACGCCGCGCTCGGCGAGGAGGTCGGCGAGCCGGCGGAGCTGCGTGGACTTCCCCGTCCCCTCGCCCCCCTCGAAGACGACGAGCCGACCCGCGCTGGCCACGGACGTTAGCCGAGCGTGATGATCGAGCTCGTCGCGCCCTTCTCGATGCCGTCGACGATCCAGTCGTTCACGCGCGCCATCAGCTTGTCGAAGTTCTCCTGCGCCGCGACGAGCCGCTGATACGCCGACTGGCTCTGCACCTGACCGAGCAAGGAGTCGAGATCCTTCTCCATCTCCTCCGTCGGGCGCTCGCCGCGCTGGATCATCTGCTGTGCGTTCACGCGCAGCTGCTCCATCTGCTTCAGCAGCGCGACTGCCGCGCTGTCCTGGCCGAGCGCGTCGTTGGCGCGCTTCACGGCCTGATACTCGGCGCTCTGTCCGATCAGTCGCCCGAGCTCCTTGGCCTTGTTCTCGATCATCCCCACGCCTCCCGTCGTCTGGCGACCACGAACCGTTCGCGGCCGGTGAGATCCAGCTGCACCCGCACCTCCTCGTACGCCCCTGCCGTCGCCACGAGCTCGGCGACGAGCGACGCGCGTCGCGTGTCCACCTCGATCGCGAGGAGCCCCCGCGCACCGAGCGAGCGTGCCGCCTCGCGCACCAATCGAACCGTCGCGCCCATCCCGTCCGAGCCGCTGAACAGCGCGACCGTGGGCTCCCAATCGCGCACGCTCGCCGGAAGTGCGTCGCGCTCTTCCCACGCAATGTACGGTGGATTGGAGACGACTGCGCGCAACGGACGCTCCGGCACTGGCCCGAGCAGCGAGCCGGCGCGCAGGTCGACGGGCGCACGCAGCACCTGGGCGCAGCGCACGGCGTTCGCCCGCGCCACGGCGAGCGCGTCCAGCGAGACGTCGGTGCCGATGACGCGGTCGAACCGCCCCTCGTTCGCGAGCGCGAGCGCGATCGCTCCCGACCCCGTGCCCACGTCCACGGCGATCCCACCCGGCTCGTCACGCAGTGCGTCGAGCACGATGTCGATCAGCAGCTCCGTCTCGGGCCGCGGGATCAGGACGCGTTCGTCCACGTCCAGCGTGAGGTGTCGGAAGCTCGCGCGGCCGGCGGCGTACTGCAGCGGTGCGCCACGCGCGCGCCGCTCGGCGGCGTGAAGGCCGCGCTCCCATTCGTCCGCGCTCACCGCCGCCGCCTGCTCCAACTTTGGCCAGTGGCGTGGCATGTCGTGCACCGCGGCGAGCAGCTCGCGCGCTTCGCGCACCGCGTCGTCCGGTGCGTGATCCGTCGAGAGCACTGCGGCCATCGCCGCGACGAGCGCGCCGACAGTGCCCGCCTGCGTCGTCTGTGCGACGCCCCGCGCCACGTCAGCCACCCAGCTGCTCCTCGACGTCCGCCAGCTTCAGCGCGTCGATGAGCGGCTCGATGTGGCCGTCCATCACGCCGGAGAGATCGTGGGTCGTGAAGCCGATGCGGTGATCCGTGATCCGGCTCTGCGGGAAGTTGTAGGTCCGGATCTTCGCCGAGCGATCGCCGGTGCCGACCTGCGACTTCCGCATCTTCGAGCGCTCCGCTTCCATCTCGCTCACGCGCAGATCGAGCAGCCGCGCGCGCAGCACCTCCATCGCCTTCAGCTTGTTCTGGAGCTGCGATTTCTGATCCTGTTGCGACACCACGAGCCCGGTCGGGATGTGCGTGATGCGCACGGCCGAATCGGTGGTGTTCACACTCTGCCCACCCGGGCCGCTGGAACGGAAGACGTCGATCCGGAGATCCTTGTCCTCGATCTTGACGTCCACCTCTTCCGCTTCGGGAAGCACGGCGACGGTGGCAGCGGAGGTGTGGATGCGCCCCTGCGTCTCGGTGGCGGGCACGCGCTGCACGCGATGCACGCCGCTCTCCCAGCGCATCGCGCCGAACGCGCCGTCACCCGACACCTTGAAGATCGCTTCCTTGACCCCGCCGAGCGCTCCCTCGGAGTGGGAGATCGTCTCGCGGCGCCAGCCGGCGCGCTCGATGTAGCGCGTGTACATGCGGTAGAGATCGGCCGCGAACAATGCGGCCTCGTCGCCACCGGTACCGGCGCGGATCTCGATGATCGCGTTGCGGTCGTCGAGCGGGTCGTGCGGAAGGAGCGCGGGCTTCAGCCGCGCTTCCAGATCGGCGATGCTCCGCTCGAGCTGCTCGACCTCGTGAGCGGCCTCGGCGGCCATTTCGGGGTCGTCAACGAGAACGAGCTCGCGCGCGTCGGCGAGCTCGTTCTCGGACTTCTCAAGCTGCGCCGCCAACTCGATGACCGGCTGGAGGCGTCGGTGCTCCCGGCCCAGTTCGGCGACTTTGCTGCTGTCGCCGAAGGTGTCTGGGTTGGAGAGCAGCCGCTCGACCTCCGCCGCCCGGGCGAGTGCGTCGCCCAGCAGGTCGCGGAGGCTCAGGGGCTCAGCTCTCCTTCGTCTCGGCCGGCTTGGTGGTCTGGTACTTCTGGCGGAAGCGCTCGACGCGACCCGCGGTGTCGACCAGACGCTGCTTGCCCGTGTAGAACGGGTGGCACTCGGCGCACACGTCCGTGTGGATCTCGGCGATCGTGGAGCGCGTCTCGAAGGTGTTGCCGCACGCGCACTTCACGACTGCCGTGGCGTACTCGGGATGGATATCGGTCTTCATTGAGGCCCTGCCTGGCGGTATGTGCAGAAACGAAAATAGCTTACGAATATACCCGGTTTCGGAGCTAAAAGACAAGGCGACAAGGGCTTGCTCCGTTTGACACACCCCCCCGCGCCCGATACGTTGCCGAATTGTTCCCGCTCTGGTTCCCTAAGGCCAAACGCCCATGACAGCCCAGACCGCCGATTTCCTCGCCAGCGTTCCCATGTTCAGCGGGCTGCAGCGTGAAGAGCTGCTCAAGTTCGCCGAGATGACGCGTGAGCGCACGTACCCGAAGGGCAGTGTCATCCTCTTCCAGGGCGATCCGGGCGACTCTCTCTACGTCCTTCGCCAGGGCCGCGCCAAGGTCGTGCTGATCGGCGAGGACGGCCGCGAGGTCATCCTCGGTGTGCTGGAGCCCGGCGCGCACTTCGGCGAGCTCGCGCTGATCGATGATCAGCCCCGCTCCGCCCATGTGATCGCGATGGAGGACTCGCAGCTGCTCATCCTGCGGCGCGAGGATTTCCGCCGCCGCGTCGAGGCCAACCCGACCGTGGCCTGGGCGCTTCTCACCGAGCTGTCGCGCCGGCTGCGGCGCGCCGACCAGAAGATCGGCGGGCTCGTCCTGCTCGACGTCCCCGGCCGAATCTCCCGGCTCCTCCTGGACCTTTCCGCCGAGTCCGGGTCCGCGACGATCGACAAGCCGCTCACCCACCAGACGATCGCCCAGATGATCGGCGCCAGCCGCGAGACCGTGTCGCGGGCCATGAAGGAATTCCAGGAGGAAGGACTCATCCGCGTCGAGCGCCGCCGCATTGCGGTGGCCAACCGCGACGCGCTGGAGAAGCGCGCGCAGATTCGCATGTGACCGCTGGCCGATGAGCCTGACGCTCACCTTCTGGGGGACTCGCGGCTCCATCCCGAGCCCCGGGCCGAGCACTGTTCGGTACGGCGGCAATACCCCCTGCGTAGAGCTCCGCACCGACGAGGGCTGGCTCATCATCCTCGACGCCGGCACCGGGATCCGCGAGCTGGGGCGCAAGCTCCTCCAGCAGAACGACAGCGAGCCGATCGCGGGCGACATCTTCCTGACCCACGCCCACTGGGACCACATCCAGGGCATCCCCTTCTTCGCGCCGCTGTTCAAGAAGGGGAACCGCTTCACCATCTGGGGCTCGAAGTCCCTTCCGACGAGCATCGATCGCGTCGTTCGGGACCAAATGTCCCCTGTGGTCTTCCCTGTGGCGTTCGAGGAGCTCCAGGCAAGAATCGACTTCCAGGAACTGGCGGAGGAGCGACGCCAGGGCAATGGTTATGAGGTTGCCGCCATTGGTGTGCGGCACCCTGGCGGAGCGCTCGGATATCGCTTCACCACTGGTAACGCCGACGGCCGGGCGCTCGTCTATGTCTCGGACAACGAGCTGAGCTCGGAGGCTCGTTACGACGACGCGCCGCGATGGCGCGAGAAGCTGATCTCGTTCGTACGCGGCGCGAGCGTCCTGGTACACGACTCGACGTACACCGCCGGCGAATACCGCTCGTTCGTGGGCTGGGGACATTCCACTCACGAACAGGCCGTCGAGCTGGCGCTCGACGCGGACGTCGAAAGGCTGGTGCTCTTTCATCACCGGCCGGAACGGACTGACGAAGAGGTCGACCGCTGTGTGGAGAGTTGTCGCGAGCTCGTCGCGAGTCGCGGGCGTCACCTGGAGATTCTGGCGGCGGCCGAGGGAATGACCCTGAAGGTGTGATCGATGGGATGGACCTCCAGGGTGTGATCGTCCGAATCGGAGGAGACCATGACCAGTCCCACCCGTATCGCCCTGTTGGCCCTCGCAGGCGCCGGCCTTCTCGCCGATGGCAAGCCCGCGTCCGCGCAGGCCTCGAAGCCGACAGTCGCGATCATGTACTTCAACAACAACGTCTTCACGAAGGACGCGCGTGACTACGACGGCCTGACGAAGGGTGTGCCCGACTTCCTCGTCTCCGAGATGTCGAGCAACCCGAACATCCGCGTGATCGAGCGCGATCAGGTGCAGAAGCTCATCGACGAGCAGAAGCTGACGAGCGGCGGCCAGGTGGACCGGGAGACTGCCGTCAGAGTCGGGAAGCTGCTCGGCGCGCAGCACATGATCTTCGGTGGCTTCATGGCCGACCCCAAGGGTAACTTTCGTATCGATGTCCGGGCGGTGAACGTGGAGTCAGGCGCGGTCGAGTACACTGACCGCGTGCAAGACCGCTCCGACAACGTGATAGCGCTCATCGGTCAGTTGGCCGGTCACCTCAACTCCGGTCTCAAGCTCGGGTCGCCGACGCGGACCGGAGACGCCGGCGCGGCGCCGGGCACGACCAGGCTCCCGATGC
>DASVNI010000095.1:0-8609 GCA_036383935.1 Gemmatimonadaceae bacterium
GTGGAACCGGTGACCGGCCTTCGGGCGGAAGAGGGAGTGGCGGCGCTCGTCACGGACGACATCGACGTCATGCCCGGTCCGATCCGCGCCGGCTTCCTGTCGGCGGTGGCGCAGGGGGCGAAGCCGCGCATCGTCGCGGGGCAGGGCGAGCTCGCGCCCGACGGCTGCACCTACTTCGGCATCGTCGTGCGGAACGGCCTGACGCCATCGTCGGCGACGCCGATCCGGAAGATGCGCGCGAGCACGGACGGCGTGACGCGGTTCATCGTCAGCCGCATGCTCGAGCCGCACCACATCCCGATATCGAGCATCGAGACGGTGCGCCTGCCGGAAGCAGTCCTGGCGTCGTCGATCGAGCGGGGCGCCATCGACGCCGTCGCGGTGTCGGAGCCGGGCCTGACGCGCAGCGCGAAGGTCGGCAATCTGTGGATCAGGGCGCAGGACGTCGTGCCCGGCTTCCAGTGGGGCGTGATCGCGTTCAGCGAACGACTGCTCACGAAGGACCGCGAGACGGGCATCCGCTTCATGCGCGCCTACGAGCGCGGCGTCGAGCAGTATCGGCAAGGAAAGACGCCGCGTAACGTCGCCATCATCGCTGCCGCGACGGGCGACACGGAGGAGCTCACGCGCGAAGCATGCTGGCCGACCTTCCGCCTCGGCTCGGGGATCGATTGGGAGAGCATCGCGCAGTTCCAACGCTGGGCCAACGCTGAAGGCCTGATGGAGCGCACCCTCACGCGCGATCAGGTCTGGGACTCGAGCTTCGTCAGCGCGATCCGCACACGCACGTACACGGAGTCACCATGACACGGCCACCGCTCTTCACGCGGCAGTGCCCCCGGCTCACCCTGGCTGCTGCCGTTCTCGCCGTCGCTCCCGCCACGCTCGATGCGCAGGAGCGCACGGATTCCGCGCCGAAGCGCCCGACATCCCTCGACGCCGTCGTCGTCTCGGCGACGCGCACCGAGCAGGCGTTGAAGACCCTGCCGATGCACGTCGTCGTGATCAGCGAGACCAAGCTCTCCGAGTCCGCGGCGCAGACGGTGCCCGACATGCTGCGCGCGGTGCCCGGCTTCACGACGCGCGACTTCCAGTCGGGGCTCGTTGCCGGTCCGAGTCAGTCGATCGTGTCGTTCCGCGGGCTCGGCGGCTCCTCCGCCGGTCGCGCGCTCGTGCTGCTCGACGGCATCCCGGCGGGTGATCCCTTCTCGGGGTGGCTCGACTGGGGGCGCATCCCGCTCCTCCTGCTGCAATCCGCTGAGGTCGTGCGCGGCGGCAGCTCGACGGTGTGGGGAAGTCGCTCGCTCGGCGGCGTCGTGAACCTCCGTACGATCGATCCGCACCGTGATGGTGCACAGCTCATGATGGAAGGCGGCAGTCGCGGCACGTATCACGGTACCGGCATGGCGAGCGCACGCTTCGGCTCAGCGTCCGTCGCCGTCGGCGGCGATTTCTGGAACACCAACGGCTTCATCATCGCGCGCAAGGACCAGGCAGGGCCCGTCGATACGCCGCAAGGGACGAGCAATCGCGCCATCTCTGCCAAGGCGACCTGGGATGCGACCTCCGCGCTGCAGCTCTGGGCCGCGGGCGGTCTCTACGCCGGCGGTGAGCTTCCCCTCTACACGGAAGATTTCCAGAAATTCAACGAAGGGCGCGGCGGGTTGCGCTGGCTTGCGCCGAGCGGTGGCGTGCTCACCGCCGCACTGTTCGGCAATCGTCGCATCGCGGAGGGGAACAGCTACACGATCGACGCGGCACGCACCACCGAGACGCCGCAGCGCCACAGCAGCTCCCCCGCGCACTCGATCGGCCTCTCGACGCAGTGGACCCAGATGGCCTTCGAGCGCCACCAGCTCACCGCCGGCGTGGACATCTCGTCGGCGCAGGGGACCTTCTCGGAGAAGTTCACCTACGTGGGCGGTCGCACGACGCGCGAGCGCGAGGTGGGCGGCGATCAGCGCATCGCCGGCCTCTTCCTGCAGGATGCCGCGGATCTCGGCGCCGGCGTGCGCCTCGTCGCGAGCGTGCGCGGCGATCGGGTGTGGAACGACGACGGCACGCGCGTCGTGCGCGACCTCGATCGATTCACCGATCTCTCGGATTCGACCTTCGCCAATCGCACCACCTCGCAGCTCACCTATTCGCTCGGCGTGCGGCATCAGCTCACGGAGTGGCTCGGCTGGCGCGCCAGCATGTATGACGCCTTCCGCACGCCGAGCATGTACGAGCTGTACTTCGCTCGCTTCTCCAGTCGCGGCACGGTGACGGAGGCGAACGCCCAGCTCGACGCGGAGCGGTTGCGCGGCATCGAGGGAGGGCTCGACGTCACGCCGATCTCGTCGCTGCTCGGGCGCGTCACGGTGTATCGCAATCGCGTGGCGTCGCCCATCATGGACGTCACCGTCGGCACGGCGGGCGCGACGGCGCAGGTGATCGATCCGTGCGGGCTGATGCCGGCCAAGCAGACCTGCAGCCAGCGCCGCAACGTGCCCGGCCTGCTCAGCAGCGGCGTGGAGGCGGACGTGGAATGGCATGCGACCGACATGTGGAGCTTCGGTAGCGGTTACGCGTTCAGCCCGACGCGCGTGATCGCACCGGGTCAGCCGGTGGACGGAAACGCCGCCATCCGTTCGGCGCGCCACACCGTCACCTCGACCATCTCGTTCGACGCGCCGCGCTGGGCATCCGCATCGGTCGAGGCTCGCCACATCGGCGCGCGCTACGACGACGATCTCAACGAGGTGCAGCTCGACGCGTTCTGGTTGATCGGCGTGCGCGTCAACCGTGCGATCACCCGCGGCCTCACGGCGCACGTGAAGGTGGAGAATCTCCTGAACAAGGAGTTCGAGATCGCGCGCACGCGCGCCGGCCTCGCCGACATGGGTCCGCCACGCTGGATCACCGCCGGAGTTCGCGCTGCATGGTGAGCTCGTGGTAGCCACGTCGGTCGCTGAGAGCTCCGCCAGGTACGCGCCGCGCGACCGCGCGCGTCACTTCACCTGCGAGGGATTGGGCCAGACCTTCACCGGCGAGCGCGGAGCGGTCACCGCGCTCACCGACGTCGCGCTCGCGGTCGACGTGAACGAGTTCCTCTGCATCGTCGGGCCGAGTGGCTGCGGCAAGTCGACGCTGCTGCGCATCATCGCCGATCTGCAAGCGCCGACGACGGGCGCCGTGCGCTTCGAGGGCGAGCACGCGGCCCATCGCGGGCGGAACGGGTTGGTCGTGCAGGAGCACGGGACCTTTCCCTGGATGTCGGCGGTGGACAACGTCGCGTTCGGGCTCAAGCTGGCTGGCGTGCCGGTGACGGAGCGTCGCGCGCGCGCGACGGCGTATCTGGAGCGGGTCGGGCTCGCTGCGTTCGCCCAGCACTACCCGCACGAGCTTTCTGTTGGAATGAGACAGCGGCTGGGTATCGGAAGGGCGATGGTCGGGCAGGCGCCGCTGCTGCTCATGGACGAGCCCTTCGGCGCGCTCGACGCGCAAACGCGCCGGCACATGCAGAACGAGCTGCTCGGTATCTGGGCGGCCGATCGACGCACGGTGGTGTTCGTCACGCACGACATCGACGAGGCGGTGCTGCTCGGCGATCGCGTCGTCGTCATGTCCGGACGTCCCGGCCGCGTCCTGGCCGACATCCCGGTTCCGCTCGCGAGGCCACGCGACTTTCGCCGCGACGCCGCCGAGGCGCGCGGCATCATCGAGGACGTGTGGCGGCTGCTCGAGCCGTCGAGCGCGGTCGAGCCATGAGCAGCGCACCCGCGGAGATCCGCCCCACGACCGCGCCGGCAGCCGTCCCCGTCCGTTGGTCGCTTCGCTTCCTCGGCGTCTGGCTGGCGATCCTGCTCGCGCTCGAGCTGTTCGTCCAATCGGAGGGGCATGCGAGCCTCTTCCTTCCGGCGCCATCCGCCATCGCGATGTCGCTCTGGAAGATGATCGCCGATGGCTCGCTCGCGATGAACCTGTCGGCGACGATGAGTCGCATCGCCCTCGGACTCTTGTGCGGTGCGGGGCTCGGCGTGATGCTCGGGCTCGCGATGGGTACCTCGAAGCGGCTGCGTCGCGTGATCGATCCACTCGTCGCGGCGATCCACCCCATTCCGCGGTTGGCGTTCTTTCCTCTGCTGATCGTACTGCTCGGCGTGGGCGAGACATCGAAGCTCGCGGCGGTATCGCTCGGCGCGTTCTTCCCGATGCTGCTCAACACGGTGGCCGGAGTGCGCGGCATGAACCCGGTGCACCTCGAGGTGGCGCGCAACTACGGCGCGGATCGACGGCAGATGTTCCTCCACGTGCTCCTGCCGGGCAGCATGCCGCTCATGCTCACGGGGCTGCGCCTGTCGGCGAACGTCGCGTTCCACTCCACCATCGGTGTGGAGATGGTCGGCTCGCGCAACGGCATGGGCGCGATGCTGTGGCTGTCGTGGCAGACGTTCCGCATCGATCATCTCTACGCCATCCTCGTCGTCATCGCCGCGATCGGGATCGGGCTGGCGACGCTGATCCGCTGGGTGGCGCATCGGAGCGCGCCGTGGATGTCCGATCGAGCCGCCGCCGCGTGACCCCGACGCAACCGAGGCGCCCGAGATGACGGCACCATTGCGGATGTTCCCGCGCGGCGACCGCATCCCCAAGGCGGAAGAGATGATGGAATCGCCAGGCGAGGCTGCCGAACGGTCGGCACGCGCCTGGCGCGAGCTCCGCATCCTCCTGCGGCGCCATCGCGGCCACGTCGTCTCCGGCGTCGTGCTCACGCTCGTCAGCCGACTGGCCGGCCTCGTCCTCCCCGCCTCGTCGAAGTACTTCATCGACCACGTGCTCGTGGAGCGGCGCACGGATCTGCTGCTGCCGCTCGCGGCCATCGTCGTCGTGGCCACGGCGGTGCAGGCGGCGACCGGCTACGCGTTGGCGCGCGTGCTCGGCGTGGCCGCGCAGCGCGCCGTCGCGGAGCTGCGGCGGCAGCTCTCGGCACACGTGCTGCGCCTTCCCGTCGAGCGGTTCGACGCGACGCAGACCGGGATCCTCAGCTCGCGCATCATGAGTGATCCCGACGGAATCCGGAACCTGCTCGGCTCCGGGCTCGTGCAGCTGCTCGGCGCGCTCGTCACGGCGAGTGCGGCGCTCGGCGTCCTCTTCTGGATCGACTGGCGCATGACGAGCATCATGCTGCTCTTCCTCGCCGCGATCGGCGTGGGAGTCGGCTACGCCTTCGCGAAGCTCCGGCCGATCAACCGCGAGCGCAGTGTGGAGTTCGCGCGTGTCACCGGCCGGCTGAACGAGGCGCTTGGCGGGATTCGCGTGCTCAAGGCGTACGTCGCCGAGCGACGCGAGGACCTGATCTTCACGCGCGGCGTGCACCGCATGCTGCGGCTGGTGGTCGTGACGATCTCGGGGTGGGCCGCGGTCGGTGCACTGACCTCGCTCGCCGTCGGCGCCATCGGCGCGACGCTCATTCTCGTTGGCGGCCGCGCCGTGCTCGCCGGCTCGTTGACGCTGGGCGATCTCGCGATGTACGCGCTGTTTACCGGGCTCGTGGCTGCGCCGCTCATTCAGGTCGCGCAGGTCGGCACGCAGCTCTCCGACGCGCTCGCCGGACTCGAGCGCGCGCGCGAGCTGCTCGACGAGCCGACGGAAGACGCACACATCGTCGGTGGCGAGCCACGCTCGCGCCTCGTGGGCGCGGTGAGCGTGGAGGACGTGTCGTTCGAGTATCGCGCCGGTGTCCCCGCGCTCCGACACGTGACCTTCCATGCGCCCGCCGGGTCGACGACGGCGCTGGTGGGGCCGAGCGGCTCGGGCAAGAGCACGCTGCTCGGACTGATGGCCGCCTTCTACGCGCCGACGTTGGGTCGCATCTGCATCGATGGTAGTCCGATCACCGACTTCGAGCTCCGGCGGTATCGCGCGCAGCTCGGGCTCGTGCTGCAGGACACTTTCCTCTTCGACGGCACGATCCTCGAGAATATCCGCTACTCGCGCCCCGATGCCTCGCTCGCCGACGTCATGCGCGTCGCTCGCATCGCGCATTGCGACGAGTTCATCGAACGGATGCCCGATCGTTACGAGACCGTGGTGGGCGAGCGTGGCGTGAAGCTGTCGGGTGGACAGCGCCAGCGTGTCGCGATCGCACGCGCGCTTCTCGCCGATCCGTCGATCCTCCTGCTCGATGAGGCGACGTCGAGCCTGGACAGCGAGAGCGAGGCGCTGATCCAGGAAGGGTTGAACGCGCTGCGTCGCGGACGCACGACGTTCGTCATCGCCCACCGGCTCTCGACGATCCTCAGCGCGGATCAGATTCTCGTGCTCGACGGTGGACGGCTGGTCGAGAGCGGCACGCACGAGGAGCTGCTCGCGCTGCGCGGGCGCTACGCTCGGCTCTACGAGCAGCAGCAGCGCGCCGCTCGAAACCGGTTCGTGAACCCGGGCGAGGAGCTCACGGCGCTGAGCTGAGCTGGTCCGCCCCTTCCATAATACTGAGCGCGGCGCGCCTGTCGCTTCTGCGCGAACACGCGAGCGACGCAGGCCGACATACGCCGAAGGGCGTATGAGGTCACTCAACTGCTGATGGTTCCGTGGCTTAGGTCCAATGCGTCCACGGAGGCTCCGTTGATAGGCTGCATGCGAACTCTCAAATGGAGATTTCTCGTGCGCCCAACTCGCTTGCTCGTGTTCGCCTTCGGAATGGCAGTGGCAACCCCTGCCGGCGCCCAGAGCGCGACCAATGACACGCTCGCTGTCAGTATGTGGAATATGCTCACCGATGCGTCGCGCTGGCACGTGGCGGCCCATGGGGGGGCCGGCACCTTCGGAAACTTGCTGCTGCAGCAGACCCCGTTGGGCGCGGTCGCGATTCGCGCCAACCGCAGCCTTGCCGTCGGAGGCGGCGGTGGGTTCGACATCGATGAGAACAACCAGATCACCCTGGACTACACGTATACCGGCTCGCAGCTGAAGTTCCGCGACTGGACCGGCACAGGATCGGATCTGCTGAACGTCAGCAATATCGGGAAGCTTACGAGCAACGTCGTGATGGTCTCGGCGAACCACTACTTCGTCGGGTCGCGCTCGCTGGTCAGCCCGTATGCCGGTTTCGGCGTTGCCGGTGCGTGGTCGCATGTCAGTCCCGACGTCGTCCCCCCCAACGTCTTTAGTGTCAATGCTCCCACGCAGTTCCTGACGACTCCGGGCGGCAGCCAGGCATTCGGCTTCGGCGCCACGGCGAGTCTCGGGGCGCAGGTCCGCCTCACCCAGGAGTTCTTCGCTCGCGTGGAATGGAACACGATCAACACGCCGAACGCGTTCAATGGCAACCGAGCGGTCCAGTCGCCGTCGTTCGTCACCTATGATCAACCGTCGCGCGTGCAGAAGAATGAATGGCGCGTCGCCGCGGCGTACTACTTCGGCAAGATGGCGCCGAGCCAGCAGCGCCCGACCGTTGCGACGTCTCCCTGAGTGGCTCGCAGCAGAACGTAGAGTAGCGAAGAATAGAGTAGCGTAGAGTAGAGTCAGGGCTGGTTCGCGTGACGACGCGGACCAGCCCGTTCTTCGTATATGGGATGTCCCGGCGCTGCGCAGTGCGCGACATTCTCCTTCGCGTCGTCATTGAACCTGATCTCATCGCAAAGGAGCCTCGGATGCGAACACGGCGGTTGCTGACTGCCTCGACGATTCCCGTGTGGTTGTTCGGTCTCATGCTCATCGCTCCCGTCGAGCTGCACGGCCAGCAGGCGCACCTCGCCATCCGTCCAGCTCGCCCGATGCCGGGCGCGATCGTTCGACTTTCTCTCACCGATGGCGGAGCGGCGAAGGACGCGATCGTCGGTGTCGCCGGCACCATGGCGGGAGAGCCGCTGCACTTCGTCGGCGGAGGGGGCGCGTGGCGTGCCATCGGTGCCGTGCCCGTCGATTCCAGCGGCGAGGTCGTCGCGCACGTGATCGCCTCGCGCGCCTCTGGCCGCACCGACACGCTGAGCGCGTCGGTCACTCCACCGCCCCTCCCGCCGCCGAAGGAGCAGCTCGCCGTCGCCAAGCGGTTCGGCCAACCGATGGACGCGGCCACATCGGCACGCGTGGAGCAGGAGAACAAGCGCGCGATCGCGGTGGGGCGTCAATCGCAGGAGGAGCCGCCGAGGTGGACTGCGCCGTTCCAGAAGCCGCGTGGCTCCGAGATCAGCAGCAGATTCGGCGCTGGCCGCACCTTCAACGGCCAGGTCGCCAGCCGCCATCTCGGCGTCGACTTCCGCGGCGCCCTCGGCGCGCCGATCCGCGCCGCGAACAGCGGCGTCGTCGCGCTCGTGGACAACTTCTATCTCGGCGGGAACGTCGTGTACATCGACCATGGCGGCGGACTCACGACCGGGTACCTGCATCTCAGCAAGACACTCGTGAACGTCGGCGACAAGGTGAAGCGCGGCCAGGTAATCGGCCGGGTCGGCGCGACCGGCCGCGTGACGGGACCGCACCTCCACTGGACCGCGCGCTACGGCGCGATCACCGTGAACCCGCTCGATCTGCTCACACTCGAGCCGATGAACGGGCGCTGACAGGACCGGTGAATCGGTGAATCGGTGAGTTGGTGAATCGGCTGGTGAATTGGTGAATCGAAC
>DASVNI010000096.1:0-3054 GCA_036383935.1 Gemmatimonadaceae bacterium
TGCGAGGCGACGACCTCGTCGTCGAGGCGCAGCTCGACCCGTCCTGCCGGTGAGCCGGCGCCGCCGGCGACTACGGTGAGCCGCGTCGTGATCGTATCGCCCGCGAGGATGCTGCGCGGTGCGTCGACCGCCGACAGGGCGAGATCGGGCGCGAACGGGCAGTGCATGACGATCGCGCGCGAGCCGCGCGGCAACGACGAGAGTGCATCGGCGTCTTCGAGCTCGCCGTCGGTGATCACGATGACCGGGTATCCCGATCCCGCGGCGCGGTCGGCGACAGTACGAAGTCGCGATGCGTGATCCGTGGGCGGCGCGGATGATCGATCGACGCGCAGGGAGTCGCCGAAGCGCAGCCGCGTGCCGCCGATGCGATTCGCGGAGTCGAGCGCGGCCTGCCAGACGCCGCAACCTGGGGCGGCGCGCAGCCAGCTCTCGGATGCGTCGAGCGCGACTTCGGGAACGAGCGGGGTGCTACGTCCGCCAGGCGCGCCAAGCAACAGCGCCGCGACGATGGCGACGGTGAGCGCGCGCAGCGCGGCGAGTGGTGCGACGCGCAGATCGAGCATGCGCGCGCCGTACTGAAGGGCGGCGGCCGCGAGCCCGATGACGGCGGCGAAGAGCCAGAGGGCCATGTGGTGGTACGCTTACGCGCCGGCGCGGCCGGACGCTGAACCGCGCAGCGTTGCCATGGAACGCCGCGCGTTGCGCGCGGCGAGGTATCGCGGCGCTACGCGCGCGGCGAAGTCAGCGCTCCGCCACCCGCACCGTGCCGGGCACGGAATCGAGCGACGCAACCATACGGCTGCGCAGCCGGTCGAACGCCACGCGCTCGCTCGCGGAGAGTGGCTCGCCGCCGGTGGAGCGGAGCGCGGAGCGCGAGTCGCGCTGCACGCCGCCGACGAGCACCTCGAAGTGGAGGTGCGGCCCCGTGCTGAGCCCCGTCGTGCCGACGTACGCCACGGTCTGGCCGATCTCGACGCGCGTTCCCGCGCGGATCCCCTTGGCGAACCCGCGCAGGTGTCCATACCGCGTAACGTAGCCATTGCGATGCCGCAGTTCGAGCATGTTGCCGTATCCACCGGCCCAGCCCGCCCGGACAACTGTTGCATCGCCGATCGCACGCACCGGCGTTCCCGGCGACGCGGCGTAGTCCGTCCCCTTGTGTGCCTTCCACCGGCCGAGGATCGGGTGATACCGGCTGCCGAAGGTGCTCGAGATGCGGCGGAACTCCAGCGGCGCACGCAGGAACTGCGCACGCAGCGACTTGCCATTCGCGTCGAAATAGCTCGCGGACGACTGCTTGCTTTCGAAGCGGAAGGCAGAGGTCTCGCTGCCCGACAGGCTGAACGACGCAGCCAACACGCGATGCACGCGCGTGGCGCCGTTGGGGGCGACGTCGCGCTCGACGAGCGCGCGGAACCGGTCTCCATCCTGGAGATCACGGCTCATGTCGACCTTGTACTCGAAGATGTCGGCCAGCGCCCACGCCAGCTCGTCCTTCGCGTGGCCGGGGAAGAGCGCAGCCGCCGTCTCCTCCATCGCCTGATACAGATTGGCGTGGATGGTCCCGCCGACGGCCACGGTGTCCGTCTTCCAGGCGAGCCGCTCTTCACTGCCCTTCCACCCCGAATCGGAGCGGACGAGTCGCACCAGCCGATCGATCCCGAGGTGGAACACCAGCTCGCGCGGCGTCTCGACGCCGCTATCCGATTTCACCTCGACGGGCATGCCCGCGCGGAGATAGCGCGCGTTGAGCGCGGAGGCGGTGGCGGCGCGGATCACGTCCAGCGCCGCGTCCTCGGAGATGCCGGCCCGCTTGAGAAGGCCCGTGAGCGTCTCGCCGCGGTTGAGGTGCTCGGTGCGCGCGATGATGGGTGTGGGCGCGCGGACGGGGAGCGCACGCGCCGTCGCGACCGACCTGCCCTGCTGGAGCACGTCGCCGGCGCGGCGGTCAGGGATCTCCGGGGTGAACCGAAGGGCGAGAACGAGAAGAAGCGCCACCACCAGGTAGGTGGTGGCGCGGACGCCAAACTTCTTCAATCCATCTGTCTCCGAATGAAGGTCGGGATCTCCATGTCGCTGAGATCCTGCGACCCGGTGCCGGTGGGCGGCGTGGGGGCTGGCGCGCGGGGAGCGCGCGGCACTTCGGTGCTCGGACGCGGCGGCAGGCCGCCGACGCGAGCGGGCCGAGTGCCCGGGAACGGAATGACCGGAGCGCCCTTGGGCGCGACGACGGCCGACGTATCGTGCGCCGGCGTGACGAGGCCCGGCTGCACGGCCTTGTCGAAGCCGGTGGCGATGACCGTGACGCGAATCTCACCCTGCATCGCCGGCTCGTGCACGGCGCCGAAGATGATCTCCGCCTCGTCGCCGACGGCGTCGTGGATGATCTCGTTGATCTGATGTACTTCGCCGAGCGTGAGGTCGGCACCGCCCGTGATGTTCACGAGCACGCCGGACGCGCCGGAGATGCTGATGTTGTCGAGCAGCGGGCTGGCGATCGCCTGCTGCGCGGCTTCCATCGCGCGGTTCTCGCCGCGGCCGATGCCGGTGCCCATGAGCGCCGAGCCACCGCTCTGCATGACCGTGCGCACGTCGGCGAAGTCGACGTTCACGAGGCCCGTCACGCTGATGAGCGACGAGATGCCCTGCGTTGCATGCAGGAGAACTTCGTCTGCCTTCTTGAGCGCATCCTGGAAGGGAATTCCCTTACCGACCACCGCGAGCAGCCGCTCGTTCGGCACGACGATCATCGTGTCGACGTGCTTGCGCATCTCGGCGATCCCCTGCTCCGCCTGGCGCATGCGCTTCCGTCCCTCGAAGAGGAATGGACGCGTCACGATGCCGACGGTCAGTGCACCCGCTTCACGAGCGAGCGCGCAGATCTCGGGCGCCGCACCGGTACCGGTGCCACCACCCATGCCGCAGGTGATGAAGACGAGGTCGGCGCCGGCGACGGCCTTCGCCATCTCCTCGCGACTCTCCTCGATGGCCTGCTTGCCGACCTCGGGTCGCGCGCCGGCACCGAGCCCGCGCGTCAACTTCTTTCCGATC
>DASVNI010000097.1:0-4867 GCA_036383935.1 Gemmatimonadaceae bacterium
GACAGCGACACCGCCGACAGCCGCCGCGTCGCATAGGCGAGCGCCGCCGAGATGCGCCCTGCCCGCGTCACGTCGGTGCGCTCGACCGGCACGTTCGGTCCCCACAACGGCCGCAATGCGCTCCGCAGATCCGCCAGCGCGCGATCCACGTTGCGGATCTCGTCGTGCAGCTGCGCGTCGCTCTCGACATTGATCCCCGGCGTCGTCGCGCGCTCGATCGCCGGCGTCGCCGAACGGAGCACGTCGGCGGCGAGCGCGCGCACGCGCGTCGTGCTGCGCACGGGGAGCACGAGCGCCGACACGAGCACGCCGATCGCGGCGCCAGCGAAGGTCTCGGCGAGGCGGAGCGCCATGAGACTCGCTGGCGCGCGGCCCATCTCCTCGTACAACAGCGCCAGCGACACGGTGAAGCAGGCGATCATCCCGGTGTACGAGATGCGCATGAGATAGTACGCGAAGAAGACCGCGACGAAGCCGACGACCGCCGCCGGCCAGGGGCGGTGGCCAACGAGTGTGGCGACGAGCAGCCCGATCGCCACGCCGACGAGGGTGCCGAGTACGCGCTGCCAGGCGCGCGAGAAGGTTTCGCCCACGGTGGTGGCGCGCACGAAGACGACGTACGCGGCGATCGCGGCCCAGTACCATCGCGCACCGGAGATGGCGCGGCCGGCCACGACGGCGAGCGCCACGGCCAGCGTCGCCTGCACGGCGAGTCGCAGCTCGGGCGACGGACCGGGCACCCCTGCAGCGCCTCCGCCACCAGGATTGAACGAGCTGACGGACACACCCGACTCGACCTCGCCGTCGAGCGGCGGGAAGGCGGCCCAGGGACGTGCCGCGGTGAGGGTCTCGAGTGCTCGGTCGAGGCGCCACCACACCTCCGGCTGACTCGTGTCACCGCGCGCGTCGCGTGCGGCACGCGCCTCCGCATAGATGCGCAGCGCCTCGTCGCGTGACGCGACGTCGCCGTCGGCAAGCCATGGGCGTAGGGATCTGACCATGCGGGCAAGGGCGCTACGCCGGTCGTCGCCCGGCGCGCGGCGCCCCACGCGCTGCACCGCCTCCACCAGCATGTCGACGGCGACTTCGGCGTGGAGGAGCGACGAGACCCACTCCCGCACGTGCGGGGGCGGCACGGTCCCGTCCGCCCGCCCGACGGCCTGCTCGAGCGCGAGCGCGACCTCGCCGACGCGACCCGTCGCGCGACGGATCCGCCGAGCACGACGCGCACTGTGTTCCCGCGACTCGGCGTCGATCGCGACCTGGTCGAGGAGAAGCAGCACTCGCGCCGTGAAGGAACGAAGCACCGCCTGCCGCACGCGCTCGATGTCCTCGCGCACGATCCAGAAGTGCACGACGTACGCGATGGCGCCGCCAATGAGAATTGCGCCGAGCATGCCACGGAGCTGGCTCGCGCGGGCGCCGACGTAGAGCGCGAGGAAGTAACCGAAGAAGCCCAACAGTCCGACGGACGAGCCGCGCGGCCCGATCTTCCGCGCGTATACGGCACCGAAGGTGATCGCGCAGAGGAGGACGATGGCGAGCCACGGCCGCGACGCGACGAGCGCGGCGAGAACGATCGCGACCGCGGAGGCGAGGATGCACAGCACCAGCGTGACGCGCTGCTCGCCGACCCTGGGATCACTGACCGACGCGCTCGACAGCATCGCCACCTCGCCGCCGACGATGGCGAGGAGGACCGGGTCGCCGTACGGGCGGCCGTAAGCGAGGAGGAACAACGCGGACGCGGCGAGCGCGACGGCGGCGCGCAGCGCGGTGCGCGCCGCGAAGCCACCGGGATCGACGGCGGCGACGCGATCGCGCAGGGTCGCGAAGGGAGAAGCGGGCTCGGGCAACAAGGTCATCGCGTCGTCATGCGCGTGAGTCGTGCCGCCGCCCGTGTCTCGTCAGCGCAGCCGGTATAGGAAGATCCCGTACCCCACGCCCGCCGGGTCGGTGCTGCGCGCCGACTGAAAGGCGAACCAGCGGCCGTCGGGCGACACCGTCGGGTTCGACGCCTTGTAGCCGTCCCAGTCGCCCCAGCGCGTCATGCGCACGAACGTGTCGCTGTTCGGCACGAGAGTGAGCTTCCACAGGTCGATGTGTCGCGAGTCCTGCCGGTCCGCGCCCTGGTCGCGGCTCGACTCCACGAGCGCCCATGCGCCGTCGGGTGACACGCCTTCCACCTCGTTGTACTCCCCGGGCAGCTTGCGATACGTCGTGCTCTTCCCCGTCGCGATGTCGAGGCCCATCACGTCCGCCTTGTCGTGCTCGCGATAGCACACGTAGACGAGCTCCCTGTCGTCGTTGCGGAAGTCCTGCGCCTCGAGGGTGCAGTCGGGCCGCTTCGCGCGCACGAGCTCACGGACGTTCGTGAGCCGCGGTGCGCCCGACGAGTCGTACATGACGTCGGCCATGTGGATGACCGACTCCCCCTCGGCGATGGAATCGGGATACTGGCCGTGCGTGTTCGCCCACGCGATGCGCATGCGCTTCCGCGAGATCGCGACCCCTTCGCTCACCTTCTGCCCGAGCGCGACGGGCGCCGTGCGTGCGCCAGCTTTCATGACCCAGAATTCCTCGTCGCGGTCGCGCGTCGTGCGGATGTCCTTGAAGTCGCGCGCGCCGATGAGGAGATAGTCGCCGTTCGGCAGGTAGTGCACGCGCAGGAACCCGGCGTGGCGGAAGTGCCCGGTGAGCAACTTCGTCAGCCGAGTGTCCAGGTCGATCTCGAAGGCATCGCCGAACGACTTCGACATGAAGGCGATGCGCTTGCCGTCCGGTGACCACACGGCGCGCTCGCCGAAGCCGGTGAGCTGGGTGATCTGCGGCGGCAGGTGCTGCTCCGGTGCGCCCTGCTTGAACGTTTGGGCCTGCGCGACGCCGTTGAGCGCAACGAGGCACCCGGCGGTGCGCCAGAGAGTGCGGAGCGTCATCGCGTCACCCTCGCTTCTCGACGACGGCCATCGTGCAGCGCGAGATGCACACGAGCTTCCCCTCTTCGTCGCGGATCTCGATCGACCACACCTGGCTCGAGCGCCCGACGTGCACCGGGACGCCAGTGGCGGTCACCACCCCTTCCAGCTTCGGGCGCAGGTGGTTGGCGTTGATCTCCTGTCCCACGGCGACGAAGCGCTCCCGATCGATCAGCCCCACCGCGCCGAACGACGCCACCGTCTCGGCGAGTGCGACGGAGGCGCCCCCGTGCAGGATCCCGAATGGTTGTCGCGTGCGCTGATCCACCGGCATCGTCGCGACGACGCGCTGCGGCGTGAGCTCGAGCATCTCGATGCCGAGCGTCTTCGGAAGGCCGGTGACGTGGACGGAGTGGTACCAGTCGGGGAGGCTGCTCATCGATGGTCGAGGGTGAACGCTGCGGTCCGCTTCATGCCTTCATGGTTGGCGCGCCGGAAGCTGTGTTCGCCGGCGAAGCGCGGCAAGGCGTGGCGCCTATTCCTTTACCGAGGCTGGATGACGTCAACGAAGCTCGGCGAAGCGACCGACAGATGGCACGAGGTGCGCCGCTTCGCCCGCGCTCGGCTCGATCGCAAGTCGGAGCTCGGTCTGCGGCTCACGATCAATGTGCTCCTCTTCGCCGGAGCGATCTGGGCGTTCGCCGGTTTGCTCGAGGAGGTGCTGGACAACGCGACGCTCGTGTCGTGGGATATCCGGCTCAATCGCTGGGCGTACGAGCATGCGACGGCCGCGGGCCTGCAGTTCTTCCACTACGTGACGCTCGTCGGCTCACCGGGCGTGTGGGTCATCTCGCTGCTGTTCGCGCTCTGGCTGCTCTGGCGAGGGGAGCGCTTCCTGTTCTGGGCGTGGATCGCGAGCAACGCCGGCGGAGGGCTCATTCAGCTGATGCTGAAGACGACGATCCGCCGCGATCGCCCGCAGTACGCCGCGGCATATCTGCACGGGCAGTCGTACAGCTTCCCGAGCGGCCACACGATGAGCGCGACGATCCTCTGGTCGCTCATGGTGGTGTGTGCCGGCCTCTCACTGGGCTGGCACGGCAGACGACGCCTTCGCCTCTACGTCGTCTCGACGACGATCATCTTCCTCATCGGCTTCAGCCGGCTCTACCTCGGCGTGCACTACCCGAGCGACGTGCTCGGCGGGCTCATCATCGGCACGGCGTGGGTGGTGCTGTGCACGACGGCGATCCGCATCGTGGACAGTAGCGAGGCGACCCGCGAGCGGGCGGCGTTGCAGACGGTGAGTGGGGAACGGTGAAGCGTGCCGTGAGTTGGTGAGCTGGATAGTGGGTTGGCTAGTCGGTTGATCGGTGAGCTCGAGGGCAATGACAACAAACCGGCGTGGAGAATCCAGGACGGATCCTCCACGCCGGTTGTGCTTCGGGCCGTTCAACTCACTCAGAAACCGACCAACGAGCCACGATCCAACCAAACCAACTCACCACCGCCTTCAATGCGTGATCGTGAAGAAAGCGGTTCCCACCACCGGTCCGCGGCGCGGGAAGCGCCCGGGCGGCGGTGCGGGTTCGCCAGCCGCCGGCGCCGGAGCGGGGCCGTACTCCGGGGTGAAGCCGTAGGCGACGTGGCGCTTCTCGTCCACCGCGATCGTCTTCACGCCGGGCATCGTCTTCACCGTCGCGACGTGCGTGTACTGGTCGGGCGAATCCTCGCGGTACACCGTCACCGTGCCGTCGCGGCCCGCAGGGATGTAGATCAGCTTCTCCGCCGCGTCCCAGCCGAGTGCGTCCACACCGTCGCCGTTCGCGAGCTTGGCGACGACCTTGCCGGTCGCCGCGTCGACGACGACTGACGTGTTGCTGCAGCCCGCGAAGAGGCGATTCGTCGTGCGGTCGAGGGCAATACCCGTGGGACCGTCGCACGGCGTGATC
>DASVNI010000098.1:0-1744 GCA_036383935.1 Gemmatimonadaceae bacterium
CTCGCCGCGCTCGAGCGCGCTCGCGAGCCCCTCCGGCGTGACCTGCTGCACGAAGTCCGTGCGCGTGAAGGGCCGCGTCGTCGTCCCGCCGTTGTAGTAGAGCAGTGCGAAGCGTTGGCGCGTGAGGCGGCGCCAGTGCCAGCAGAGGTTGCCGAGGTTGAGGTCGGCGAAGTAGACGAGATCGGGGCGGCCAAACACCAGCGAGGGAAGCAGCGAGAGGAAGAAGGTGAGCTGTTCGACGAAGTACGCATCACGCCCCAGGCACTTGCCCATGAACGCGGCGAGCCTGCCCGAGCGCGGCAGGTTCCATAGAACGCGCGTCTCGACCCCGTCGACCCGCGCGCCGGAGAAGACGGTGAGCGCGACGCGCGGGTCGTCGCGCAACGCGCCCGCGCACTCGAGCGTGAAGGTCTCGAAGCCCCGGAGCTGCCGGCCGAGACCGGTGCACGGGAAGAAGACGCGCACCGGGCGGCGGGAGGGGATGGGAAGGGCGCGGGAGAGAGACGGCACGGCGTGACGATCGTCCAGCTTTTGACGCTTGGCGCACCCCCTTCGTCACCCTTCAGTCCGCTAGCATTTCCTCCCGTTTTTTCCCGCCCGTGAAGCTCGGATTCGTCACCATCCACAGCTCCACCGACGTGCAGCAGTGGTCGGGGCTGAACTACCACATCGCGCGCTCGCTGGAGCGGGCTGGAGCCACCCTGGTGCGGGTCGGCCCGCTGACGCATCCCTGGACGCGCGGGATGAAGCTCCGGCGCCGCTGGTACGGGCTGACCGGGCATCAGTACCACGCCAACTTCGAGTCGAGCGCGCTGGACGCGTTCGGCGCGCAGGCGAGTCAGATGATCCCGGGCGATGTGGATGCCGTGGTCGCCGTGACGACGATGGTGGCCGCGTCGCTGACCGGGCTGCGGGTGCCGGTGATCAGCTGGGACGACGCGACACCGGCCGCCATGACGGACTACTACCCCGATTTCGTGCGGCTGTCGTCGCGCAGTGCGCGAGATGCTGACACCATGGGACATCGTGCGACACGAAACGTCGCACTCGCGCTGTACGCGTCGGAGTGGGCCGCGGCATCGGCGCGGACGGTGTACGGTCTGCCGGCGGAGCGGTGTGCCGTCGTGCCCTTCGGCGCGAACCTCGAGACGCTGCCCACGGCGCACGAGGTGAACGAGGCGATCGCCGAACGCCCGCGCACGAGCTGTCGCCTGCTCTGGGTGGGCGTGGATTGGGAGCGGAAGCGCGGCGATCTCGTCGTCGAGGCGGCGAAGCGGATCGAGGCGCAGGGGATCCCGGTGGAGCTCACTGTCGTCGGCTGTCGTCCGCCGGGAGACCGCGAGCTGCCGGAGTGGGTGCACGTGGAAGGGTTCGTGAGCAAGCGGACCGCCGTGGGCACGGCGCGGTTGGCCGAGCTGTTCGCGCGCGCGCACTTCCTCGTCATGCCGTCGCTGGCCGAAGCGTACGGGCTGGTCTACTGCGAGGCGGCGGCGTACGGCGTGCCCACGGTAGCGACGCGAACCGGCGGCGTGCCGACGATCATCGTCGACGAAGAGACCGGTGTGCTGGAAGATTCGGCGGCGCAGGCGGATGCATACGCGGGACGCATCCTCGCGTTGATGCGCGACCGGCCGCGCTACGAGTCGATGGCGCGCGCGGCGTCGGCGCGGTCGGCGGCGCTGCTGAACTGGGACGTCGCCGGCAGTGATGCGCTCTCACGCATCGCCGCCGTGGCGGGCGTGGT
>DASVNI010000099.1:0-1730 GCA_036383935.1 Gemmatimonadaceae bacterium
GAACGGGAAGCGCGTCTCCGACCGCGTGCTCGATCCCCAGTTCACCGACTACACGAAGACGGTGCTCTATACGACCACCGACGTCACGTCGCTCGTGCGCCGTGGCGAGAACGTGGTCGGTGCAGTGATCGGCTCGGGAAAGTTCGACGACGCCGCACGCACCTGGGACTGGGGGTGGGAGAAGGCCGAATGGCGCGCAACGCCGCGGTTGCGCGCTGACCTCGTCATCACGTACACGGACGGCACCACGCAGACGGTCGCGAGCGACGCGAGCTGGCGTGTCCACGTCGGCGGGCCGCTGCGCTACGACAACTACTACCTCGGCGAGACGTACGACGCACGGCGCGAGCGGCGTGGCTGGGACGCACCCGGCTTCAATGACAGGGCCTGGGCGCGAGCGCGGCTCATCGGCGGCCCGGTCGGTGTGCTTCGCGCCGAATCGGCGGAGCCGACGCGAGTCGTCGCGACGCGCGAGGCGCGGAAGCGCTCGGAGCCGGTGCGTGGCGTGATCGTCTACGACGTGGGCCAGAACCTGAGCGGATGGGGGACCGTGCGCGTTCGCGCGCCGCGCGGCACGCCGATCGAGATCTTCTACAGCGAGCGGCTCGACAAGGCTGGCGTGCCGACCACGGAGGGGAACGCGCTCGTCGGCGGACAGCTCCAGACCGACTACTACGTCGCGCGCGGCGCGGGCGACGAGCGGTTCGCGCCGCGGTTCACCTACAAGGGATTCCAGTACGTGCGCATCAGCGGGCCCGGTGGGGCGCCGCTGCCGAGCGGGGTGAGCGCATCGCTCGAGTCGGTGCAGCAGGTACGCGACGGATTCGCCACGACGTCGACGTTTGCCTCATCGAATCCGCTGATCGATCGCATCCACGCGATGACGTCGTGGGCGCTGCAGAGCAACACGGTGTCGGGCATCATCACCGACACGCCCATCTATGAGAAGAATCCCTGGACTGGAGATGCGCAGCTCTCGTCGGGGGCGGCGTCGATGATGTTCGACACGCGCCGGCTGTACGGGAAGCTCTTCCAGGACATGCGCGACGCGCAGCATTCGACGGGTGAGGTGCCGCTGCTCGCGCCGAGCAACGAGAACTACGGCTACGTCGGCAAGCCGGCGTTCAAGCCGGAAAACTGTTGCGGCGCGACACCGCCGTGGGACGCGTACTGGTTCCTCGTGCCGTGGGAGGCGTATCAGCGCTACGGCGACAAGCGCGCCCTCTGGGTGACGTACCCGGCGATGAAGGCGTACCTCGACAGCTGGATCCCGCGCTGGACCAGCCGCGACGGCGATTCGTCGTCGTTCACGCTCACCGCGGGACTCGGCGACTGGGATCCGCCGACGGGGACGGATCCGGTGTCGCATCTCGCGGCCACGGCGTACTACGCGAAGTTCGCCCGCATCGCGTCGGACGCCGCGCGCGTGCTCGGCGATTCTGCGAACGCGGCGCGCTACGATGCGCTCTTCTCGAACATTCGCTCGGCGTTCAACGCGCAGTTCCTCCGGGCCGACGGCGTGTATCGCGATTCGACGCCGAGCTCCGGGCCGGCGGGGATGGCGGTGGCGGAGCGGGCGAAGCGACCGCCGGCGGGGTCGATCCAGCAGAGCGCGCAGATCCTCCCGCTCGCCTTCGGGCTGGTGCCGGACAGCATACGCGGCGCGCTCGTGGGGAAGCTCGCGCGCGACGTCACGCAGACGCGTGGCGGGAACGCGTACGTCGGAATCC
>DASVNI010000100.1:0-23007 GCA_036383935.1 Gemmatimonadaceae bacterium
GGATACTTCCACGTGATCGCCGAGCCCGTCTCGACCTGCGTCCAGGAGATCTTCGAGTTCGCGCCGACGCACTTGCCGCGCTTGGTCACGAAGTTGTAGATGCCGCCCTGGCCGTTCTTGTCGCCGGCATACCAGTTCTGCACCGTCGAGTACTTGATCGTCGCATCCTTCAGAGCGACGAGCTCGACCACGGCCGCGTGGAGCTGGTTCGTCGAGCGCTTCGGCGCCGTGCACCCTTCGAGGTAGCTCACGTACGAGCCCTCGTCGGCCACGATCAGCGTCCGCTCGAACTGCCCCGTCCCCTCCGAGTTGATCCGGAAGTACGTCGACAGCTCCATCGGGCAGCGCACACCCTTCGGCACGTACACGAAGGAGCCGTCGCTGAACACGGCGGAGTTGAGTGCAGCGAAGAAGTTGTCCGAGTGCGGCACCACGGAGCCGAGGTACTTCTGCACCAGCTCGGGATGCTCCTTCACCGCCTCGCCGAGCGAGCAGAAGATGATCCCGTGCGCCTTGAGCTCCTCCTTCATCGTGGTGCCGACGCTGACCGAGTCGAAGATCGCGTCCACCGCCACGCCGGAGAGGAACTTCTGCTCGGCGAGCGGAATCCCCAGCTTCTCGTACGTCCGCAGCAGCTCCGGATCGACGTCGTCGAGCGACTGGAGCGGCTTCACGGAACGCGGCGCCGAGTAGTACGACTGCGACTGGTAGTCGATCGGGCCGTACGTCACGTTCGGCCAGTGCGGCTCCTTCATCGTCAGCCAGCGCTTGTATGCCTTCAGTCTCCACTCGAGCAGCCAAGTGGGTTCTTCCTTCTTGGCGGAGATCAGGCGGATGACGGCTTCGCTGAGCCCGGGCGGCAACGTGTCCGTCTCGACGTCGGTGACGAACCCGTACGCGTACTCACGGTTGACGAGGGTCTCGATCGAGCTACTCATGACACTGCTCTCCGGGCGATGTAGGCCTGTCGTCGCCGCGCGCGTCCCCGCGCTCCGGCAATCTCTCGCGCGGCGGTGACGTCACGCGCACTCGCGAGCGTACGACGATACAAGACTAAAGTAGTCGGTATTCATCCCGGAGTCAAATAGTCTGGATTTGATCTAACACTATGTGGAGCAAAGCCTTAGCCCAACGGACAATGCCCTCCTCGCCTACCTCCCGCTCTACTGCCGACCACTACCGCTGGGGCGAGTCCTGCGACGGCTGGCACCTCGTCCGCACCAACGCACTCAGCGTCATCGAGGAGCGCATGCCCCCGGGCACGCGCGAGGCACGGCATCGCCATGCTGCCGCACGCCAGTTCTTCTATGTGCTTTCCGGCGTGCTCACGATGGAGGTCGACGGCACTCGTCACTACCTCGTGCCCCGAACGGGCATCGAGATCGCACCCGGCGCTGCGCATCAGGCCATCAACGAGGGCGACACGGACGCGGAGTTCCTCGTCATCTCCACGCCACCGAGCCACGGCGATCGCATCGCCGCGGATACGTAACGCGGGGTCAGATCCCTCCGGGGTCTGACCCTCTGCATTCGGAGGTGGCTCGCGCTTCCCTCGTCACAGCGCTCCACTCACATTCCGCTGCGGCGTACTCGCTTGACGACATCCCGATCCGGCACGCGTGACCTCATCCCGCTCATCGTCACTTCAGCTCGACCGGCACATGGCCACCCGCTATGTGCAGCCGCTCCGTGAAGGCGGCTCACTCCCCGCCGTCGTGGACACGGAGAGCGGCGGCCTCTTCGTCGTGAAGTTCCGCGGCGCGGGGCAGGGGGCGAAGGTTCTCGTCGCCGAGCTCATCGTCGGCATGATCGCGCAGCGGCTCGGGCTCCCCGTGCCGGACATGGCGCTCGTCGACGTGAGCGAGCGGTTCGGGCGCAGCGAGCCCGACCCCGAGATCCAGGAGCTGCTCCGACGAAGCCACGGCATGAACGTCGGGGCGCGCTATCTCCAGGGCGCCTTCAACTTCGACGGCCGCGCCGCCGGCGATCTGGTCGACGCCGAGCTCGCCGCCCGCATCGTCTGGCTCGATGCGTTCACGACGAACCCGGATCGCACGGCGCACAACCCCAATCTCCTCATCTGGGACCGGGGCCCCTGGCTCATCGACCACGGTGCCGCACTCTACGCGCACCACGATTGGGCGTCCGTCGACGACGCGCGCACCGTGACGAGCTTTCCGCTCATCCGCTCGCACGTCCTGCTCGGCACCAGCGGCGATCTCGCCGCCGCCGATGCGGAGTGTGCCGGTCGGTTGAGCGAGGAGCTGATCGCCGCGATCCTCGACGAGGTCCCCGACGATCTCCTCGTCGGCGATCACTCCGAGTTCGCGTCGGCCGCGGACGCACGCGACCGGTATCGCCGCTACCTCACCCGCCGGCTCCAGGCACCGCGCGCCTTCACCGCCGAGGCGATCGCCGCGCAGGGCCAGGTGCGCCGCGAGCCGCCGCAGCACCTGAAGGCGCGCCGATGAGCGGCCTCCGCGTGGATTACGACTTCGCCGTGCTGCGCGTGGTGCCGCGCGTGCACCTCGGCGCCTTCGTCAACGTCGGCGTCGTCGTGCACGCACGGACGCTCGAGTTTCTCGCGCTCCGCGTCGTCACCGACGAACGACTCCTCGCCGCACACGTTCCCGGTGTCGACGCCGATCTGCTCGCGCGCTACTTGCGGTCGTGCGAGGCGATCTGCGCCGGAGACGCGGCAGCGGGGCCGATGGCGCTCGCCCCGCCCTCCGAGCGCTTCCACTGGCTCACCGCGCCGCGATCCGACGTGCTGCAGAGCTCCCCCGTGCACGAAGGGATCAGCGACGACCCGCGACGCGCGCTCGATCGTCTGTTCGAAGAGTACGTCACCCTGCGACATCCTGACGGGCCAGAGTCCCGTTGCTAGCTTGAAGATGTCGACGGCACGATCGACCCAGACTCCGGAGTTCTCCGATGAACGAGGCTCAGCTCAAGGCGCTCCTCAGGAAGACGCAGGCGGCCGCCGCCGCGAAGAAGCCGAAGAAGAACCGCACGTACGACGCGACGCTCGATGCGACCCGTCCCCCTGCGGACGAGGCCACCGAGGCGGCGAACGCCGACGCGGCGGACCTCTTCGCTGAAATGAAGAAGCGCGAGTTCTAGCGCCCCCCCCACCCCCACGCTCCCATGTCGCGCGCGTTCGTCAACGAGGACGCCGGCGGAGGAGCGCCGCGTCGCGGCTACGGGCTTCCCGCGCGTGACGACCCGGGCTACGACGCGGCCGCCGCCGAAGCCCTGCTCGAGGCGGCGCGAGCCGGCGAGACGGAGAGCGCCGAGGCGGCGACCGGCTACTACTGGGGTGAGCCCAAGCTCCGCTCGCATGTCCAGCGCATCCTCGAGCGTGCGCGCGCCGCGGGCGACGAACGGTTGATCCAGCTCGCCGAGCGGTGGCTTCGGTGAGCGATCACCGTGGCGGCACGCCACCGGTCGACCGCCGAGCTGGCGGCCCCGTCGAGGTGTCGCCCGTGCTCGCGCTCCGCGCCGAAGACGGCGCGACGGCAACGATCCATCGTCACGGCGCTCACGTCACCTCCTGGTGTCCAAAGGCCGGCGATGAACGGCTCTACCTGAGCGCGAAATCCGGGTTCGAGGGCACCGCCGCGATCCGCGGTGGCATTCCGATCATCTTCCCGCAGTTCGCCACCGAAGGCCCGTTGCCGCGCCACGGCTTTGCCCGCACCTCCACCTGGTCGCTCGGCGGCGTCTCTCGCGGCGCCGACGGCGAGGCCGAGATGGAGCTCGTCCTGCGCGACAACCCCGACACACGCGCGATCTGGGATGCGGCATTCAGGGCGATCGTCAGCGTGGCCATCTTCGCCCAGCAGATGGCGGTCAGCCTCGTCGTGGAGAACCTCGGTGACGCTCCCTTCTCCTTCACGGCGGCGCTGCACACGTACTTCCGCGTCGACGACGTCGCCAACGCCGAGATCGTCGGCCTTCGCGGCGCGCGCTATCGCGGCGACGATCGCTCGCTCGTCGAGGATGACGCCGAGCGGCTGCGCGTCGACGGGTTCCTCGACCGCGTGTACGTTGGTGCGCCCTCGCACCTCGAGCTGCACGAGAACGGTCGTCGGATGCTCATCGACTCCGAGGGATTCCCCGATGCGGTCGTGTGGAACCCCGGCCGCGAGCGCGCCGCCGCACTCGCCGATCTCGATCCGGGCGGCGAACGTCACTTCGTCTGTATCGAAGCCGCTGCAGTGCAGGAGCCGGTCACCGTCGGTCCGCGACAACACTGGGAAGGCACGCAGACCCTCACCGCCAGCTAGTCAATCCCGCAGCGAGTCGCGCGTGTCGCCCGTTGTCATCCCGAGCGAGCGAAGCGAGCCGAGGTATCTGCACCTCTCCCCAAGAACACCCCCCATGATGCAAGGCACGACGTTCCTGCTGTTCCTTTCCCTGGTCTCGGCGACGCCCGCTCTGGCCCAGGGCATCTCCGACAACTCCTTCCTGGTCGAGGAGGCGTACAACCAGGAGGCGGGTGTCGTGCAGCACATCTCGAACTTCCGTCGCGATCGCGCGGGAGACTGGCTGTTCACCTTCACGCAGGAATGGCCGGCGGCCACCCAGCGCGACCAGCTCAGCTACACACTCCCGCTGCAATCCGGCGTCGCCGGCCGCGCGCTCGGTGACCTCGTGCTCAACTACCGCCGCCAGATGGTCGGCCGCGGGGAGCAACCGGTGTGGTTCTCGCCGCGACTCAGCGTCGTCGTTCCCACCGGAAGCACGCGAAAGGGAACCGGACTCGGTGGTCCGGGCCTCCAGCTCAACCTTCCGTTGAGCACGAAGCTCACCCGCGCGATCGTCACGCACTGGAACGTTGGCGCGACGGCAACGCGCGCGAGCGCCAACGGCACGCACAGCACGCTCCGCTCGTTGACCGCGGCAGCGAGCGCCATCTGGCTGCTCGCGCCGAACTTCAACCTCATGCTCGAGAGCGCGTGGGACCGCACGGAAGGGCTCGACGACGCGAACGTGCGCGCCGCCGAGAACCACTTCGTGCTGCTCCCCGGAATACGCGCCGCGATCAATCTTTCGAGCGGAATGCAGATCGTCCCTGGCTTCGGGGTTCCGATCGGCGTCGGACCGAGCCGAGGCGAGCGCGATCTGTTCTTCTATCTCAGCGTCGAGCACCCTTTCCGCCGGGTGCCGAACCCCTGACGGTCAGTCCGCCGGGCTGTCGCTGTTCCACTCGAGATCCTCGCTCACCCCGCCCTCGTCGACGTCAGCCTCCTCGCGGGGACTGCGGCTCCGGACATCGCGGGTCTGCTCGCGCTCGTTCGCGCCGTACGAGGTGCTTTCCTCGAGGTCGGGCGGCGTCTCGCGCTCCGGCTCGGCTTTGTCGCGCCTGTTCCGTTCGGTCATCGCTCGTCTCCTGACGTGGTGAAGTGCATCGACCTCACGGGCAACGAGCGTACCGCCTTCTGCTCCGAGCTCCCGCGCTAACCGTGCGGGACAGCGACACGCTCGACGCGTCGTCGCGCGGCCACCGCGTCGAGTCCGTTCTCCGCCACCGTGACGAGCTCGAGCCATGCGTCGCGTGGCACGAGGACCGGCGATTCGTCGAGCGGCGCACCGGCGAAGGCGACGAGAGAGTCGGGTGCTCGCTTCGCTGCGTCGACCAGCGAGAGCAGGGTGACGAGCGAGGGAGCGGAGCCGGCCTGCGGCAGGAGCAGTACGACCCGCGCCGGCGTGTTCGCCAGCTGCGCCATGCCGAGCCGGATCGCGCCGATCCGCGAGCCCGACACCCGCGTCCGCACCACGCGCGCGGGTGCCGGCAGCTCGATGCCGGGTGGCACGGCCACCACTACGGGAGCGGCACCGAGGTCGCGCGCCATTGCCGCCAGCGCGGTGATCGCCGCGATCTGCGACGGATCCGCGTCGTGACCGAGCACCAGCGCGGCGATCGGAAAGGCTTGTGATGTCATGTCTGCCTCCGGTCGCTACGTTTCTGACGCTCTCGATCAGTGCCGGCTCACGTTAGCGCGCGACTCGCGCGCTGGCCACCGCGCGTTGCGGCGTTGCTCGACGACTCGTCTCTGAACGACCCCTCTCTTCGATCGATGCCGATCTTCTCGCCGCCGCCTCGCCTCGTGTTCTCGCTCGCACTCATCGGTGTGAGCGCGTGCGCGAAGGACCGAGCACCTGCCCCCCACCGGACTCGCGCCGCGAAGGCGTCGCACTCTGCGCACGCGTCCACGCCCGTGCAGGCAGCGGCGAACGTGAAGCCGGCGAAGGCTCCGCTCGTGACTCAGCAGGGCGATACGGCGACGCCGCATCACGCGACCCCCAAGCTCCCCGTCCTCACCGAGGCCGAGCAGCGCATTGCCGACGGCGTCGTCTTCGCGCCGCGCGTGACGGAGCGTTTTCTCGTCGCCTCGCGGAAGAAGCGCCTGCTCGTGGACGTCGGCCGGGTCGATCTCGCCAAGCTCGATGCCGAACAGATCGCGACGCTGCGTCGCGTCAGCATGCGAGTCGGCCCGCTCGCGAACGTCACCCATGTGCGCGTGCGCGGCTCGTGGGGCGAGGAAACCGATTCGATCGTCGGCTACGACGTGTGGAACGGGCGCGCGGTCGCCGTGCTCGCGGCGAGTCCCAGCACGGACTCGCTGTTGAAGAAGAACGCATCGCTCATCGGCGTGGCCACGCGCGCCGCGAGCGCGGATACCGCCGCGATGTCGGCGCCGCCGGTCAAGCAGGCGGGTGCCGCGACGCCCGCGGCCCCGGCGCCACCCGTCTGCGTGCGCGACAGCATCGCCCCCCAGATGGAAGTGCGCGTGACAGCCGTCCGCGATTCGCTCCTGCGCTGGGTGACTGATTCCCTGCGCTCCCCGTTCATTCGCTTTGCGAAGGCGACCACCGTTCGCGGGGAAGCGGCCCTTGGCTGCTTCGGCCCGTGGCGCGCCGTCGTCGTCGTCACCTCGCGAACGCCGACCTTCGAGTGGAACGAGGAGCGCGCGCTCCTCGTCGCGCCGGACGGAAAGGTGCAGACCGCTCGCCTGCGCGACCTCCGCCTGCGTGCGCATGAGTCGCTCCTGGCGTTCGACGCCGACGGCGACGGCGTCGACGAGCTCTCCACGCGCGGGCTCGCGACGCGGATGGGCGCGCAGAGCATTCTGAAGCTCGATCCACCGACGCGTCGATTCGCGCGCTTCGCCTCCGGCTTCGCCTGGGAGACGCGCTAGGCGTGACCGGTCTGCGAGCTCGCTTTCGCGCGGCTCCCGACTTCGAGCACATGCTCGCGAGCGTCACGAAGAACGCCGACCTCTGGACCGCCGTCTGGCGCCGCGCCGTCGTGGCCGAGGATTTCCTGCTGCGTGTCGCCGCGGTACCGGGCAACTGGCACCTGCTCGTGCTGAGCGAGGACTGGTGCGGCGACGCGGTGAACATCGTCCCTGTCGTTGGCAAGCTCGCCGCGCTGTCGCCCAACCTCGAGCTCCGCGTGCTCGCCCGCGACGAGAATCTCGATCTGATGGACGCGCATCTCACCGGCACGTCGCGCTCGATCCCGATCGTCATCCTGCTCGATACGGAGTACCGCGAGCGCGCCTGGTGGGGGCCACGCCCGACCGCGCTGCAGGACTCGGTGTCGGGCGAGTGGCAGGTGCTCGAGAAGTCGTCGCGCTACCGTGAGGCGCGCGCCTGGTACGCGCGCGATCGCGGGCGTACGACGCTCGAGGAGGTCGTCTCGATGCTCGAGAGCGCCGCTCGCGAGGAGCCACCGGCATCGAGCGCCGAGTCACCGACATGAAGCAGGGGCAGCGCCGCGAACGGCGCTGCCCCTGCTTCGCACGAGTGGTGGGGTCTAGCTCGCGCGCCCCGCCGGAGTGTCGGGGTTACTGCTGGTTCGTGGTCGTCTCGTTGGACGCCGTCACCTTGGTCGCTTCCGGGTTGGCAGGCGTCTCGATCACGAACACGACGCGGCGGTTCAGCTCTGCGCCCGGCTGGTCGCCCCATGCACCCGGGTTGACCTGACGCGACTTGCCATAGCCGACCGCGTTGATGAGCGACGCGTCGAGACCCTTGCTCGAGACGTAGGCCTTCACGGCGTCGGCGCGACGCTGCGAGAGCGCAACGTTGTAGTTCTTGCTGCCGGCCGGATCGGCGAACCCTTCGACCGTCACCTTGGCGCCGGTATAGTGCTTGGAGACGACGTTGGCGAAGCGATCGAGCGCCGCAGCATCCTCGGTGCGGACGTTGGCATCATTGAAGGCGAAGTGCACCGGGAAGGCGAACTGCAGCCCCTGCGACACCTCGGCGATCTTCGCGCCGAACTCGGTGCGGAGACCCTGTAGATCGTTGCGCAGCGCTGCGATCTCGGCCTTGTTCGCCTCGTCGCCCTGGACGCGCGCGGCGCGCTCCGAGTCGACGGCGGCGATCCGGGCAGCCGACTCCGCGGCGACACTGTTTCTCACGAAGCCCTTGGTGGCGCAAGCAGACAGCGAGGACACCGAGACGACTCCCACCGCACACAAGGTCAGCGTTCTCGTCGAGACTTTCATCGTTCACTCCGGGTTTGGGATGGAAAAACTACCCGTCGCGCGACGCTAAAACTGTTCCTGTCCATGCGGTCAGCACGCCGATTTCGCTGCTGTAAATCAAAGAGCGACATGCACTTGCATGTCGCTCTCCAAAACTCA
This sequence comes from Gemmatimonadaceae bacterium, assembly GCA_036383935.1. Classification (GTDB taxonomy): domain Bacteria; phylum Gemmatimonadota; class Gemmatimonadetes; order Gemmatimonadales; family Gemmatimonadaceae; genus AG11. The sequence goes on from DASVNI010000100.1 coordinate 8,661, forward strand.
ACATCACGCCAGCTTTGTGAGTCAGCTCACTTCACTCGTGTGAGCCGCTCGACGCATCCTCATAAGCGGCGCGGAAACGCGTGTCGGTCGGGTGCACATACGTCTTCTTGTGCACGTACGTCGCGGCTCCCGCGCACACCAGGGCGAGCAGGACAATGAACAACGCGACCCCCCAACCTTCCTGCTTGAAGGGGATGTACCGATCGGCTTGCGGCGTAGGGGCGTGCATGCGTGCTCCGGAGAGTCGGTGATGCGAGGAAAAGTAGTCGAGCACGCCCGACAGTGCAGCCCCGCGCGGCCGAGATGTTGCGCCACCGACTCGCCGCACCATTTCCGCATCAGCGCATTCCCACATCCCCGCATCCCCGCATCATGGCTACCGCCGCGCGCACCGCCGTCGCCGAGATTCCCCTTCGACCATTCGGGCACACGGGCGAGACGGTGTCCGCCCTCGGCATGGGCGGCTACCACCTCGGCCAGATCGGCACCGAGCGCGAAGCGATCTCGCTGCTGCACAAGTCCGTCGACGCCGGCATCACGTTCATGGACAACGCCTGGGAGTACAACGACGGCGTGAGCGAAACGCGCATGGGGAAGGCGCTCGCCAACGGCTGGCGGCAGAAAGTCTTCCTCATGACCAAGGTCTGCACACACGGTCGCGACGCGAAGACGGCCATGCGCATGCTCGAGGAGTCGCTGCGTCGCCTCAAGACGGACCACCTCGACCTGTGGCAGGTGCACGAGGTCGCGTACTGGGGCGATCCCGAGCGCCACTTCGCCAAGGGCGGCGTGATCGAGGCGCTCGACCGCGCGAAGCAGAAGGGGTTGGTGCGCTTCGTTGGATTCACCGGCCACAAGGACCCGGCGCTGCACCTCCAGATGCTCTCCTACGGCTATCCGTTCGACAGCTGCCAGATGCCCCTCAACTGCTTCGACGCCACCTTCCGCAGCTTCGAGCAGCAGGTGCTTCCCGAATGCCTCCGCCAGGGCATCGCCCCCATCGGAATGAAGACCTTCGGTGGCGAGGGCGACGCGGTGAAGAAACGTGTCGTCGCCCCCGCCGACGCGCTGCGTTACGCGCTGAGCCTTCCCGTCGCCGTCACGGTCACCGGCATCGACTCGCCGCGCATCCTCCGTCAGAACCTCGGCGTCGCGCGCGGCTTTCGGCCGATGGGCGCGCTCGAGATGCAGCAACTGCGTACCCGCTGCGCCGAGCAGGCGATGGACGGCCGATTCGAGCTCTACAAGACGACGGCCAAGCACGAGGCGGACGTCGGCCGCAGGCAGCACGGCTTTCCGCTCCAGGCCGAGCTGGGAGGCTAACCGGACCCGCGGAACTCCGACCGGAGGTGCGAAGCGCCGCAGGGAGGAGCGATCAAGTCGGAGCGTGGCGAGCGCCGCGCGCCTCCTCTAGCTTGCACCCATGACCGGGGTGCCGGCGACACGTCCGTCGTCGGCTGAGAGAGTCCCGTAGAACCTGATCCGGTTCGTACCGGCGTAGGGAGTCCAGACGATGATCATGAGCACCAAGAGCAATACGCAGATGCGCTTCGCGCGCGACGGCATCATCACCGACGCGATGCGCACGGTCGCCGAGCGCGAGCAGCTCAGCCCGGAGCTCGTACGGAGCGAGGTCGCGCGCGGGCGCCTCGTCATCCCCGCCAACGTGAACCACCTCGCCGGCTCGCTCGTGCCGATGGCCGTCGGCAAGGTGGCGAAGGTCAAGATCAACGCGAACATCGGCAACAGCGCGGTCACCAGCGACATCGACGGCGAGTTGGAGAAGCTGAGGTTCGCCGTGAAATACGGCGCCGACACGGTCATGGACCTGTCCACCGGCCACGCGCTCGACGAGACGCGCGAAGCGATCATCGCCGCGTCCCCCGTGCCGATCGGCACCGTGCCGATCTATCAGGCGATTCAGCAGGTGAAGGAGGCGACCGACCTCACCGCCGATCTGCTGCTCGAGGTCATCGAGCATCAGGCGAAGCAGGGCGTGGACTACATGACCATCCACGCCGGGATCCTCTTCGAGCACCTGCCGCTCGTCTACGGGCGTGTGACGGGCATCGTGAGCCGCGGCGGCTCGCTGCACGCCGTCTGGATGATGCACCATCGCAAGCAGAACCCGCTGTACGAGCGCTATGACGACGTGCTCGACATCCTGCGGAAGTACGACGTCACCATCTCGCTCGGCGATTCGCTGCGTCCAGGCTCCATCCACGATGCGAGCGACCGCGCACAGTTCGCCGAGCTCGAGACGCTCGGTGAGCTGACCAGGCGCGCCTGGGAGAAGGACGTCCAGGTCATGGTGGAAGGTCCTGGGCACATACCCATGCACCAGATTGAAATGAACGTCCGTAAGCAGAAGGAGATCTGCCACGAGGCGCCATTCTACACGCTCGGACCGCTCGTCACCGATATCGCTCCTGGCTACGACCACATCACGAGCGCGATCGGCGCGGCGATGATCGGCTGGTACGGCGCCGACATGCTCTGCTACGTCACGCCGAAGGAGCACCTCGGCCTTCCCAACGCGGAGGATGTGCGCAACGGCGTGATCGCGTACAAGATCGCCGCGCACGCCGCCGACATCGCGCGCGGCCGCCCCGGCGCGACCGACCGCGACGATGCGCTCTCCCGCGCGCGCTACAAGTTCGATTGGAACGAGCAGTTCGCCCTCTCGCTCGATCCGGATCGGGCTCGCGAGTACCACGACGAAGCGCTCCCCGCGGAGTACTTCAAGAGCGCGGAGTTCTGTGCGATGTGCGGCCCGAAGTTCTGTTCGATGCACCACACCCGTACCATCGACGAACAGATCGAGCGTCTGGCCGCGGAGCAGGGGCTCGTCCCCTCCGCGCGCGAGCCGCGGGAGACGGAGTACGCCCGCGAGCTGGCCGGCGCCGGCGACTGATGAATGCCCGCGTCGATCCGCCTCTTCTTCGCGATCCTCGGTCGCATCAGTCCCGCGCTCGCCGGCCTTCTGGCGGCGAAGCTCTTCGCGCGGCCGCGCCGTCACCGGAGACCCGACCGTGAGCGAGTGCTGATCGCGCGGGGCACACCGGTCCCGCTCCCCAACGGCCTGAGTGCGACGGCCTGGGGCGCCGGACCGGTCGTGCTCCTCGTGCATGGCTGGGAAGGGAGAGGTGCGCAGCTTGGCGCCTTCGTCGATCCGTTCGTCGCGGCGGGCTACCGCGTGGTCGCTCTCGATGGCCCCGCGCACGGTGACTCGACCGGCACGACAGCCACGGGGCCCGAGTTCGCGCGGGCGATGGAAACGGCGCGCGGGGCCGTCGGCCCGCTCGCGGCCATCGTCGCGCATTCCTTCGGCGGCTTCACCGCGCTGCTCGCCGCGTCGCGCGGACTGGCGGTGGACCGCCTCGTCGTCATCGGCGCGCCCTCATCGGTGCCCGAGGTCCTCCGCGAGTTCCAGGAGTTGATCGCGCTCCCCGAGCGTGCGCTGCCACCCATGGTGCGCGCGCTCGAGCGGCGAGTCGGAGCGACCATCGAGAGCTTCGACGTCGCGACCTTCGTCGGCCACATCGACGCACCCCTGCTCATCGTGCACGACACCGACGACGTCGAGGTGCCCTACGTGAACGGTGTGCGCCTCTCCGAGCTGTTCGGTGCGCGGCTGCTCACCACATCGGGGCTCGGGCACCGTAGGATTCTCTTCGCCCCCGAAGTCGTCACCGCCGTCGTAGAATTCGTGGCAACGGCGGACCTGCGAAACTCCGACCGCAGGTGCAAAGCGCCGCAGGGAGGAGCGATCACGACCGGGCGCTCGCTCGCGTCGCAGTCCAATCCAGCACTGGAGCAATCGTGAGAGCGATCCGCGTGCACGAGAACGGTGGCGCGGAGGTGCTGCGCCTCGAGACGATCCCCGATCCCGTTCCCGGCCCGGGCCAGGTACTCGTCCGGCTCGAGGCGATCGGCGTGAACTTCATCGAGATCTATCAGCGGCGAGGGCTCTACAAGGTCTCGATGCCCTTTGTCCCCGGTGAGGAAGGGGCAGGGACCGTCGAGGCGGTCGGGCCGGGCGTGGAGGATGTACGCGTCGGAGACCGTGTCGCGTCGGTGAATTTCCGCGGCTCGTACGCCGAGCTCGCGATCGCCGACGCGGACAAGGTCGTGGCGATCCCGGATGGACTTGGCGCGCGCGAGGCGGCGGCCGTGATGCTCCAGGGAATGACCGCCCAGTATCTCGCCACGTCGGTCCACGCGCTGCAGCCTGGCGATCGCTGTCTCGTGCATGCCGCCGCGGGCGGCGTCGGGCTGCTGCTCTGCCAGATCGCCAAGCGGCGCAACGCGATCGTGTTCGGTACGGTGTCGACGGCAGAGAAGGCGCGGTTGGCGCATGAGGCGGGCGCCGACGAGGTCATCGACTACACGACGCACGACTTCGTCGCCGAAGTGCAGCGCCTCACCTCCGGCGCGAAGCTCCAGGTCGTCTATGACTCCGTCGGCGCGACGACCTACCTCGGCAGCATCGACTGCCTCGCGCCGCGCGGAATGCTCGCGCTTTTCGGGCAATCCAGCGGAGTCGTACCCCCAATCGATCCGCTGCTGCTGACTCGGAAAGGCTCCCTCTTCCTCACACGCCCCACGCTCGGGCACTACATCGCCACGCGAGACGAGCTCGTCTGGCGCGCGGGGGATGTGCTCGGCTGGGTGAGCGAAGGAGCGCTCTCTGTGCGCATCGATCGCGAAGTGCCGCTCGCCCAGGTGGCGGACGCGCATCGTGCGCTCGAGGAACGACGCACGACCGGAAAGGTTCTGCTGGTTCCGTGATGCGGTCGGGGTTACTCGCGCCGCGGCCGCGCGTCACGCTCACGATGCGCCCCCGCCCACGCTCGGTCGCCCTCTGGCTCGCCCTGCTCGTCGGCGCCTGCGCGCGACCGTCGTACACGACGTCGTCCGCGCCCGCCCCCGAGCCGCGCGGGGCGTCGGCACCTGCCGGATCCGCCGCGGCACCGCGCGAGGTCGTGGGCACCACGGGACCGATGTCCGGGTCGGAGACGGTCAACTACATCCTCGGCCGCGGTCTCATCGTTCCCGTCGCCGGGGTCGCCGTCTCCCAGCTCCAGGACTCGTTCGACGAGGGGCGTGACGAGGGGCGCGTGCATCGCGCGCTCGACATCCTCGCGCCGCGCGGCACGCCGGTCCTGTCCGCCGACGACGGCAGGATCCTTCGCGTGCGTCCGAACGCGCTCGGCGGCAACACCGTGTACGCCACCGATCCCCTCGGTCGCGTGGTCTATTACTATGCGCATCTGGACGCGTATCAGCCGGGCCTCACCGAGGGCGCGACCATCGCACGCGGCGACGTCCTCGGAATCGTGGGCACGACGGGCAACGCGCCCAAGGACACGCCGCACCTCCACTTCCAGGTCATGCGCATGCCTGCGGACGGCAAGTATTGGGACGGCGAGGCGATCAACCCGTACCCGCTCTTTCTCCTCATGAACGCCGGACGCCGATGACGCTCTCGTCCAAGGAGCGCGCCGCGCTTCGCGCCGAGGCGCACCATCTCTCTGCACTGGTGCACATCGGGCACAACGGCCTCACCGACGCACTGCGTCAGACGCTCGACGACGCGCTGCGGACGCACGAGCTGGTGAAGGTCGCCCTCACCAGGTCCACCGACATCTCGGCGAAGGATGCGGCGCACCAGTTGGCCGAGCAGCTCGGGGCCGACGTGGTACAGACCATCGGCCGTACCTGCACGCTCTATCGGGAGAACCCGGACCTCGAGCGGAAGAAGGGCGCTCCGCCACCCTGGCGCTGATCCCGTTGTCGCGTCGGTGAATCGCGTTATCTTGAGAAAACCGACCTCACTTTGCCGGGATCCATCGAGGAAACATGCCCTACGTCATTACCGAAGCCTGCATCAACACCAAGGACAAGGCGTGCGTGGACGTCTGTCCCGTGGATTGCATCTACGAAGGCGAGCAGCAGCTCTACATCAATCCCGACGAGTGTATCGATTGCGGCGCGTGTGAGCCCGAGTGTCCGGTGACGGCGATCTTCCCGGAGGAGGACGTCCCGGCGAACCTCAAGTCGTACGTGCAGCTCAATCGGGACGTCTTCAAGAGCGACAACCCGCCGGGTCGGCCGACGCGGTGACCGCCGCCGGAAGGCGCGCGCGATGATTCGCGCTCTGACCTTCGACTACTGGGATACGCTCTACGAGGGCGGCGCGCTCCCCGAGCGCGTCGCCCTTCGTCGTACCGCCGTCGGCGCGCTGCTCGGCGCGTACGGACGCGCGCTCCCCGAGGAGCAGCTCCGCTCGCTCTACGAGGAGTCCGGGCGCGAGGCGGAGCGCTGGTGGAGCGAGGAGCAGCGCGGCTATTCCACCAGCGACCGGCTGCACTGGATCCTCGAGCACGCCGACATCACGCCGCGCGATACGTGCGAGCACGTCGCCACGGCCGCGGAGGCGGTGGACAACGCGCTGCTCATCCTGCCTCCCGCCATGCTGCGTGGCGCGTGGCAGACGCTTCGCACCCTCAGCCGCCACCTCGTGCTCGCGGTCATCAGCGACACGGGCTTCGCGTCGGGGCGCGCACAGGACCGGCTGCTCGAGAAAGACGGCGCGCGCGACTTCTTCGCCGCGACGATCTACTCGATGGACGTCGGCCACGCGAAGCCGCGTCCCGAGATCTTCCGCGCCGCTGTCGAGACGCTCGGCCTCGCGCCGGAGCAGATCCTTCACATCGGCGACAACGAGCGCACCGACGTGCGTGGCGCGCTCGACGCCGGCATGCGCGCCGTTCGCCTCGACGTCGTCCGCACCAGCGGCCCGAGCGAGGCCGAGTTCGTGGCGAGGAGCTACGAGGATCTGGTGGAGTACCTGCTTCCGCAGACGCAGGCGCGCTGACCTGAACCGGCGGCACTCCGACCGGAGGTGCGGGGCGCCGCAAGAGCTCTACGCGTGGAACTCCGACCGGAGGCGCGGAGCGCCGCAGGGAGGAGCGATCATCTCTGCCGCGACGCTCGGCGATCAGCCGCGGCCCACGCCCAGCGCGTCCGCGACTCGGTTGATGTAGTTGAACCAGCTCGCGATCAACGTGATCTGCAGGATGCCGCGATCGTCGAATCCCGCTGCGCGCAACCGTTCGTGGTGCTCCGGAGTGATGCGTGTTGCGTCCTCCGTGATCTGAACGACGTACTCGATCATCACGCGCTCGGCATCGCTGATCGGAGCCGTCCGCCAGTCGGTGCGGAGTGCCTCCACCAGGGTGTCGTCGAGCGTCACCTTACGCAGAAACTCTGCGTGCGAGACCATTCAATACCGACAGCTGTTCGTGACGGAGACCATCGTCGCGATCATCTCGTGATGTCGCCGCTCGAGCGGCAGGTCGGGTGACATCAGCACGCCGAACGTGGAGAAGGCGTGATACTGCGCGTCGGGGATGAGTGCGTGCGACGCCACGATCGACTCGCCTTCCAGCTCGGCCGGTCCCGGCTCTCCGTACATCATCGGATAGAGCGCACGCTGCATCCCCCGCGAACGAGCGATGGCGTCGTCGTCGACGTCGAGTGGGGTGGTGCGGATCCAGGTCATGAGGCTTCGTCCGTCGGAAAAGAGGGGGCGAGCGCGAACGCGTGCAGACCGCTACGGTGACTCGCAGATGATTGCGCGGGTCACAGCTGTCAGCAAGATCCCGTAAGGCAAAACGCTCATGTCGGATGTCGACAGGAGCGATTGGCATTTGCGAATTGCGGTACCCGCACGTAGCATATGCGACGTCGCCCCGCCTGTCGTGCCCGGCCGTTCGCTCGCGGAGACGCGAGCGAGGTCGATCCCCTCTCCCCACCCGCCGACGTATGCCTGCTTCTGCCGTTCTTCGCGCCGCCGTGCTGCTGTTCGCGGCGGCGCCGTTGCTTCGCGCACAATCCGGTCTCGTGCGTGGCAGTGTATCCGATGACGCCGGCCGGCCGCTCCCCGTGGCTCGCGTGAGCATCGTCGGTACGGCGCTCACCACCGAGTCGCGCGCCGATGGTACGTTCGAGCTGCGCGGCGTTCCGGTCGGCACGCGCACCGTGCGCGCGCAGCGGTTCGGCTATCGCGCCGGCACGATGATGCTCGATGTGCGCGCTGCGGACGCCGCTGTCGCGCGCCTCGTACTCCGCGCCGATCCGTTGGCGCTCGAAGGGGTCGTCGTCTCCGGGACCTTCAACCCGGCGTCCAAGCTCGAGTCGAGCACCGCCATCACGACCTTCTCGGCGCAGCAGATCCAGCAGCAGGCGCCGCGAGGCACCGCGGAGGTGCTCAAGAGCGTGCCCGGGTTCCAGGTGATGAGCAATTCCGGTGAGGAGGGCGCGGACGTGACCGTGCGTGGCCTGCCGGTGGCCGAGCAGAGCTCCTTCCGCTACGTGCGGCTGCAGGAAGACGGGTTGCCCGTCTTCGAGCCTTCGAACCTGATCTTCGCCTTCCCCGACGCGATGGCGCGCATCGACGAGACGGTCGAGCGCGTCGAGGCGGTGCGCGGCGGCAGCTCGGCGGTCTTCGGTTCCGGGACGCCGGGCGGGATCGTGAACCTCATCAGCAAGACGGGCGGGCCCACCTTCGGCGGCACCGTGCGCAGCACGACCGCAGCGCAGGGGATGCAGCGCCTCGATCTCGACGTCGGCGGTCCGCTCGGCGATCAGTGGCGCTTCAACTCCGGTGGCTACTGGCGCTACGACAAGGGACTCCGCGATCCGGGCTTCGCCGCCAACGAAGGCGGACAGATTCGCGCCAACCTCACCCGCAATCTCGCGTCGGGCCACGTCCGCCTGTACGGCAAGTATCTCAACGAGCGCGACGTCTGGTATCTCGGCATCCCCATCCAGGATTACAAGAATCCGGAGGCGATCGCCGGCGGTCCGGAGATCGGGAGCGGGACGATGTTCGCCCGCGAGCGTCGCCAGCTCACCGTCCCCGACGCCTTCAACCCGGGCAAGACGGCCACGCACGATCTCGATGGCAACACGACGCGCTACAGCATGGTCGGCGCGGACTTCCAGCGGTCGCTGGCGCACGACTGGACCGTGACCGTGCGCGGGAAGTTCCTGCACTCGGCGAACGAGAGCAACTTCATGGTCGACGTCGCCGATCCCTTCCCGATCAGCGTCGTCGGACCTCCCGGCGCACGGCAGCTGAAGTACGTGATGACGGGGCAGACGATCACCGACTCCGCCGCCGTCGCGAACCTGAATGGCAATGGCCTGATGACCGTCGCAGGCATCGCCTTCATCGACCAGCCGGTGACGAACGGCATCGCCAACCTCGAGTTTGCGCGCCAGGGCACGCGGCACAATCTCACCGCCGGCGTCTACCTCAGCGCGTATCAGACGCGGCTCAAGCTGGTGCAGGAGGGCGTGTTCACCGAAGTGTCGGACAACCCGCGCCTCATCCAGGTCGGGATGCCCGGACCGGGCGGCGCGTTCATCGGCCTCACTCCCCCTGATGGCTTCGCGGGTTACAACCCCGGATTCTGGAATCTCACCAACCACACCACCGTCGGCTCGCTCTATCTCGGCGATTCGTGGCGCGCCACCGACCGGCTGAGCATCGAGCTCGGTGCGCGCTACGATCACAACGGCAGTAACGGGAAGAACGAGCGCCCCGTCGTGCCGGGACAGGTCGTCAACGGACAGGTCGTGGGCCAGGAAGTCCCCGCGGGCTACGCCTCCTTCACTCCGACGCCCGCGCAGAGCAACGCCGGTATGTTCGGCAGCGGGATCTATCGCACGTGGGATTACACGTTCGACACGTGGAGTGCGTCGGGCGGCGCGAACTTCCGCCTCACCGACCGCTCGGCTGTCTACGGTCGACTGAGCCGCGGCACGCGCATGCCGACGCCGCAGCAGTGGACCTTCCAGACCACCGATGGAAGTCAGGTCACCGGCGAGACGAAGAAGGGCGACGTCGAAACGACCATGCAGGCCGAGCTCGGCGTGAAGACCTCCGGGGACCGCTGGTCGCTGCTGGCTACGGGATTCTATGGCAGCAGCAAGGGCATGCTCGTCACGCTCGATCGCGGGCAGCCCAATGGCGGCTTCGCCTTCCTTCCGATCAGCTCGGACACCCGTACCTACGGCGCCGAGCTCGAAGGATCGGTCTCGCCGATCCAGGGTTTGCAGCTGCGCGGCACAGTCACCGCGCAGGATCCGCGGTTCACGCGCTTCGAGTACGACTTCTTCGTGCCGGGCAACGGCCCGATGAGCGGTCCGCAGCGTCGTGACTACTCGGGCAACCGCCTCAACGACGTCGCTTCGTTCCTCTCCGACGTCGGCGGCTCGTACACGTGGCGTGGTGCGGAGATCTTCGGCGACTACCGCTACAGTGGATCTCGTCCCGCCAACCGGCCGAACACCGTCACGATTCCCGGTTGGGGTGAGCTCAATGGCGGCGTCTCCTACCGCCTCTCTCGCGCCAGCGTACGCCTCCAGGCGCTCAACCTGCTCGACAAACAGGCCATTCAGACGATGGGGCAGCGCACAGGCGAAGACATCCTGAGCGTGAACCCCGACGGCTCGGCTGTCTCCCTCGTCACCTCCGGCGCCGCCGCGGGCACGACTTCAACGAGCCGCTTCACCACGGGGATGGGAATCTTTCCCCGGACCATCCAGCTCAGCGTTGCCTACGACTTCTAGTTGCTGTACCCCAGGCGCTGTTTCGCGATGAACAGCGCCGTGATCACGGCGTACTGAAGAAACGTCGAGATCTCGCTGCGCCACGCCTCGCCCCACTGGTGCTCACCCGCTTCCCTGGTCGCGGGTGGGCTCGGGAACCAGCGGGGCGTACGTGTTTTATAGGCGAGGTACTCCTCGCCGAAGATCGACTCCAGCACCCCCTCCTCGTAGCGCACGATCAGTGTGTATTCCACCGCGAAGAGGAGGGCGGCGACCGGCAGGAACCAGAGCACGCCCGAGATCACCGTGAAGCCGATCCAGATGAGGAAGTTTCCGACGTAGAGCGGATTCCGCATCCAGGCGAAGATCCCGTAGGTCACCAGCCGCTGGACGGTACGCGAGCGCCGGCGCGTCACCGTCCCCGCCGCCGCCACCCCGGCGAGCCGGATCGCTTCGCCGAGTACGATGAGCACGGCGCCAATGATCCAGTTGCGCGGCCCCATCGTGCCGCGCGCGAGGAGCGGCACCAGCAGAAATGGCACCGGCAGCCACCCCCGATGACGGAACAGCACGGCTCCCACGCGTGCGCTCGGGCGCTGTTCCGCCGCTGAGATCTCGGGAGGGGCGGACGCGGGCGGCGGAGGGGCGGAGGGCGACATCGAGTGCGGCAGAGGCGGTGGAAGGAGTGAGCCTGGAAAGTTCGCCGCCGCGCGGGCAATGCTCAAGCGCGATGCTGCGCGATCATGACCGGTCCAGCCACCGCCCGTCGAAGGTGAGCCAGAAGAGCACGCGCTCTTCGGGCGACCTCCGTGCATGCGTCAGAGCCGCGGCGAGCGCCTTCGCACTGTAGGTGCCCTCGAGTGACGGACCGCCCGCCGCGCGTACGAGCTCCAGCGCCCCACGCGATGACTCCGTCTCCCGCGCGTACGCGCCACCGTACTCCGACTGCTCGATCACCAGCCGGTCCTCGCTGATCTCGGGGGGGGAGACGCCGGCCAACTCCCCGAAGCGCGCGCTCGCCGCGCGCGCCAGGCGCATCACATGGCGGCGGTTGGCCACGACGCGAGGCACCACCCGAACGCCGAGCACCTGGGTCGGCAGACCGGCGAGCGCGAGCCCGACCATCAGACCGGCCGCCGTTCCCCCGCTGCCGAGCGGCACCACGAGCGTGTCTGGCGCAGGGAGCGATGCGCGCGCGATCTGATCCCCGAGCTCCACCGCGGCATTCGCGTGGCCCAGCGCGCCCAGCGCGCTGCTTCCCCCCGCCGGGACCCATCGCACTCCTCCCATGAGCCGGACGAGCGACGCGCGCAGCATCGCCGTCACCGGCGTACGGCTCGCCGTCACCTGCGCCAATTTCCGCAGGCGTTCGCCCGTCGCATGCGATACGTCGTGCTCTTCCTGCGGCCAGGTGAATACCCGCGTCCGTGCGCCGAGCTGCTCGCCGAAGAACGCGACGGCCAGCGCGTGCGTCGATCCGCTCGAGCCGACCGTGAGCAGCACGTCGCCCGGCGCGACGCCGGCGAGCAGCAGCTCGAGCGCGCGCGCCTTGTTTCCACCGAACGTCGGCGTGCTGAGATCGTCGCGCTTCGCCAGGAGCGCGACACCGCCGAGATCCCACTGCTCGATCGGGGTCTCGCGCACCTCAAGGTTCACGCGCGGGAGTGTCTCCGCGAGCCGCGGCCAGCGCGCGATGAGGGCGTCCACGCTCAGGGTGTCGCGACGCCTCTCTCGAGTGCCTCGTCCAGATCGGGGTCGAGCCCCGGCCGGCGTCCCGTCCCCTCCCCATCCGCCGACGCCTTACGAGCCGCCAGTTGGTCGACGTAGAGCACCTGCACGAGGACCATGACCGTCGCCAGCATCGGCACCGCGACCATCAGCCCGAGGAAGCCGAAGACGAGGGCGAGGAGAGCCTGCGTGATCACCGTCAGTGCCGGGGGCAGGTCCATGCCGCCCTTCATGAGCAGCGGGATGAGCACATGGTTCTCGAGGAACTGGATTCCCCAGTAGGCCAGTGCCACCGACGCCGCTTTCTCGGGGGAGTCGAGGAACCCCATCGCCACGCCGGGGACGGCGCTGAGCAGCGGCCCGAAGGTCGGGATGAACTCGAACAGGCCGGCGAGCAATCCGAGCGCGAACGCCGCCTTCACGCGCAGGAGCAGCAGGACGATCGTCGTCACGACGCCGATCGTCAGCATCGCGATGAGCTGTGTCACCAGCCACTTTCGCAGCACGACCGTGATGCGGTCCATCACGTACGCTCCCTGAGCGCGCCGCCGGTCGGGGAGCAGGGCGAGCATCCCGCGTCGGTACAGCGCCGGGTCGGCCGCGAGGTAGATGCTGAGGAAGACGACGATGAGGAAGCCGGCGAACGCCTCGGCCGTGTGCGTGAGGAAGGGGAAGAGGTAGCGCGCTGCGCCGCTCAGCTTTTCCTGAATCCGCTCGTGGATACGCGATGCGCTCGCGGATTGTGAATCGCTCGGTGCCGCCGGTGGGGACTTCTGGCCCGCCGGCACGGCTGCGCCGCCTACTGGCGTCGTGGTGGCGCCGGTTGGTTGCGACGGTGCGGCAGCGGATGGTCGATTCATGATACCTCCGCCGCCACCGAACAGGATGCCGAAGAACCCGCTCTGCCGCTCGGTCATCCATTGCTCCGCTCGTTCGAGCGCCTCGGGGAGCTTCTGGCGAAGCTCTGCCCCCTGCGAACGAAGCGTCGGCGCGAGCCAGGCGCCGAACGCGAAGAGGACGCCGAAGAAGCTCAGTACGATCAGCGCCGCCCCTGCGCCGCGCGGGATCCGGAACCGCTCCAGTCGGTCCACCCCTGCTGAGATGGCGATCGCGAACAGCACGCCGAGGAAGACGACGAGGAACAGGGCGTTGGCGAACCAGAGCAGCTTGAGCGCCATGTACATCGCAAGCACGAGCCCGGCGGTTCGCACCACGTCGCGGCTGCGCCAACCGACCTGGCGTCCGTGTCGCACATCGCGACGTCCATGCGTCGGAGGGGAGCTCAACGCCTTCGGATCGACCGAATGCGTGCTCGAGCGTGAAACTGCACCAAGGTCGAGTATGGGATCAGGCATGCGTTGAGCGTGGATCGGGAGCGCGGAACGGTTTACCCGTCGCCGGGTGCAAACCGCGTGACGTGATCGCGCGAGGCGCTACATTACCGCGAGATCTGATCTGCCAACAGAGCGAGGAGTCAGCGTGGGAGAGGACGCGAACGAGGCATCGTTTCTCTATCTCGACACCGTGGGTGGTGTCGAGCGCTTCACCTCGGAGATCTCCGCCACGCGCGAGATCGCGCTCGACACCGAGGGAGCGAGCTTTCACCGCTTCGTGGATCGCATCTACCTGCTGCAGCTCTCGACGCGGCAGCATCACGCAGTCATCGATCCACTCCCCATCGGCGTGCCCACAGGACTCGGTGCGCTGCTCGAGGACCCGTCGGTCGAAGTCGTGTTCCACGACGCGGACTATGACCTGCGGCTCCTCCAGCAGGACTATGGGTGGCGCGTGCGGACGATCTTCGACACGCGCATCGCCGCGCAGCTGCTCGGCTATACGGCGTTCGGCCTCGCCGCGCTCCTCGAGCGCTTCTTCGAGGTGAAGCTCGACAAGAAGCACCAGCGCGCCGACTGGTCGATGCGGCCGCTCACCCAGGGGATGCTCGACTATGCCGCGCAGGACACGATTCACCTGCTCGAGCTGCGGGACCGGTTGG
>DASVNI010000101.1:0-16888 GCA_036383935.1 Gemmatimonadaceae bacterium
GTCGTGATGGTGCTTCGAACTGCAAAACCAATAACCTCGCAACTTCAAAAGTCTGCTTCCAAGCCAGACCGCCGCCCCTTTCGCCTGTGTTGCAGCGGTCCTTACTGCACCGCGTTCATCATGTCGAAGATCGGGAGGTACATGGCCACGACCATGCCACCCACCACCACACCGAGGAACACGATCATCACCGGCTCCATGAGCGAGAGCAACCCGCTCACCGCCGCATCGACTTCCTCATCGTAGAAGTCGGCGATCTTCGAGAGCATCTCGTCCAGACCACCGGTCTGCTCACCGACGGCGATCATCGAGATCACCATCGGCGGGAACACCGCCGACTTCTGGAGCGGCGCGGAGATCGTTTCACCGCCGGCGATCGAGGCGCGCGATTCCATGATCGCGTCCTGGATCACGCGGTTGCCCGCCGTCTTGGCCGTGATCTCGAGACCGTCGAGGATCGAGACGCCCGAGCCGATCAGCGTGCCGAGCGTACGCGTGAAGCGCGACACGGCCGACTTGCGGAGCACGTCGCCGAGCACCGGCATCTTCAGCAGCATCTTGTCGATCGCGAGCTTCCCGTCCGACGTCGCGTAGTACTTCTTCAGCGACCAGCCGGCGAACATGAAGCCGCCGATGACAACCCACCAAAAGGACTGCAGAAAGCGCGACATCGAGATCACGACGCGGGTCGGCAATGGCAGCGGCATGCCGACGCTCTCGAACATCTTCTCGAACACCGGGATGACGAACAGGAGCAGCACGACGATGGCGATCGCCGCGACGCTCATGATGACGCCCGGGTAGATCATCGCGCCCTTCACCTTGCGCACGAGGGCGTCGTTCTTTTCCAGGAAGGTCGCGAGGCGCATCAGGATGGTATCGAGGATACCACCCGCCTCACCGGCGGCGACCATGTTGACGTAGAGATCCGTGAATGCCTTCGGATGCTTGCGCAGCGCGTCGGCGACGGTGTGTCCCGACTCGACGTCGAACACGACGGCCCGCGTCACCTCCTTCAGCGCCTTGTTCTCGCTCTGCCTCGCGAGAATGTCGAGCGCCTGCACGAGCGGAAGACCGGCGTTGATCATCGTCGAGAACTGGCGCGTGAAGATCACGACGTCGCGCATCGAGATCTTGCCGCTCGCCTTCTTCTTGTTCGCCGCCTGCGCCGCCTCGTCGATCTTGACGACGTTCAGTCGCTGACGCCGTAGCTGGGCGACGACCTCGTCGCGGCTCGGCGCGTCGATCGTCGCGGTGCGGAGGTCGCCGTTGAGGGCGCGCGCAGTATAGGTAAATGCTGGCATCCGTAAGCTCCTTCTCGAGCTGGCAGCCGAGGATCCGGCCGCTCAGTGCAACGTGATGGTTCGGCCCTACCGGCGCGCCGTCGCGCTTCCCGCCATGCCACCCGGCTTCTTCGCCGCGTCGTCCTCGGGCGACTGCCCGATCATGCGCAGGAACTCGTTCGGGTCGTGCGACGCACGGAGACAGTCGTCGAGCGAGACGTCGCGGCTCATGTACAGGCCGTACAATGCGTCGTTCATCGTCTGCATCCCGAACTTCTTACCGCTCTGCATCGTGCTGTAGATCTGATGGATCTTGTCGTCGCGGATGAGCGCCCGGACCGCGGGGGTGACGACGAGGATCTCCGCCGCCATCGCGCGACCGCGCCCCTTGGCCTTCGGCAGCAGCGTCTGCGTGATGATCCCCTCGAGCACGAAGGCGAGCTGCGCGCGCACCTGGCTCTGCTGATGGCTGGGGAAGACGTCGATGATGCGATTGATCGCCTCGGCCGCGCTGTTGGTGTGCAGCGTGGCGAAGGCAAGGTGACCGGTCTCCGAGATCGTGAGCGCCGCCTGGATCGTGTCCAGGTCGCGCATCTCACCGATGAGGATGACGTCGGGGTCCTGACGGAGCGCGTACTTGAGCGAGGCCTGGAAGGTCTTCGTGTCGGTACCGACCTCGCGCTGATTGACGATGCAGCCCTGATGGCGGTGGATGAACTCGATCGGGTCTTCCACCGTGATGATGTGGCCGCGGCGTTCCTTGTTGATCTTGTCGATCATCGCGGCGAGCGTCGTCGACTTTCCGCTTCCGGTCGGTCCCGTAACCAGCACCAGGCCACGAGGTCTCTCCGCCATCTTGCGGATCACGTCGGGGAGCCCGAGCTCGTCGAACGTCTTGATCGAGAAGGGGATCTGACGGATGACCATCGACACGCAGCCGCGCTGCTTGAAGCAGTTGCCGCGGAAGCGGGCGAGGCTCTGGATGCCGAATGAGAAATCCAGCTCGTCGTCCATCTCGAACCGCTTCTTCTGGTTCTCGGTGAGGACGGAGTACGCGAGCTGCAGGGTGTCCTTGGGCGTCATCACCACCTCGAGGTTCGAGTTGGTGATCTCGCCGTCGATTCGCAGCTTCGGGCGCTCGCCGGCCGTGATGTGCAAGTCCGAAGCGTCCCGCTCGATCATCTCCTCGAGCAGGACACGCAGGTTGACGGTGGCAGGCGCCTGAGCAGGAGCGGTCATAGGGGAGGCTACGGTGAACCAGCCGCCGAACGGGCGGTCGCGGCACGCCGGACGCGCGCGACCCCTCGGCCACGCTCCCGACGAGTGAAGACGAGCGAGCTCGGCCGGAGGAACATGCCGGAGCTCATTGTGCGGTGGATCACGCTGTCGTCTCGCGGATGACCTGCTCGAGCGTCGTGATCCCCTTCATGACTTTCATCCAGCCGTCCATGCGGAGGGTGAGCATCCCCTCCTCCACGGCGTGGTCGCGGATCTCCGGCGCACCGACGTTCATCATGATCAACTTCCGGAGGCTCGGCGACATCGGCATGACCTCGTAGACGCCCTGGCGTCCCTTGAGACCCGTACCGTTGCAGGCGTCGCAGCCGCGCCCGCGGAAGTACGGCAGCTCGGAGACGGTCGTGTCGAGGTTAATCTCCTTGAGCAGCGGCGCGGCCTCTTTGGTGGCCTTCGCCTTCGCGTTCTCGATCGAGTCGAGGGTGAACCGGAGATCGCGCAGCGTGGTCGTGGGCTTCACCTTCGCCGCGTTGAGCTCCAGCTCATTGGGCGTGTAGCGCTCCTTGCAGCTCGGGCAGATGCGGCGCAGAAGTCGCTGCGCCAGCACGAGGTTGAGCGCCGAGGCGACGTTGAATGGCTCGAGCCCCATGTCCATGAGACGGGTGACCGTCTCCGGCGCGGAGTTGGTGTGCAGAGTGCTGAGCACCATGTGGCCCGTGAGCGCCGCCTTGATGGCGATACCGCCCGTCTCGAGATCGCGGATCTCGCCGACCATGATGATGTTCGGGTCCTGCCGGAGGAACGCCTTCAGCGCCGCGGCGAAGGTCATTCCGATCTCGGTCCGCACCAGGACCTGGTTGACGCCGTAGAGGTTGTACTCGACGGGGTCCTCCGCGGTCATGATGTTGACGTCGATGTTGTTGACCTTCGACAGCGCGGAGTAGAGGGTCGTCGTCTTACCGGAACCCGTGGGGCCGGTGACGAGCACCATGCCGTACGGGTTCTGCACCGCTTCCATGAGGTCCGCTTCGGCCTTGGGCTCGATGCCGAACTTCTCGAGGTCGAGGGTGAGGTTCCCCTTGTCGAGGATTCGGAGCACGATCTTCTCGCCGAACAGCGTGGGAAGGGTCGACACGCGGTAGTCGATGACCTTGTTCCCGTACTTCAGCTTGATGCGGCCGTCCTGCGGCACGCGACGCTCGGCGATGTTGAGCTGCGCCATGATCTTGAAGCGCGAGATCAGCGCGGCCTTGAGCTTCATCGGCGGCTTCATGACTTCCAGCAGCGCACCGTCGATGCGGTAGCGCACACGGATGTCGTGCTCGAAGCACTCGAAGTGGATGTCCGACGCGCCGCGCTTGACCGCATCCGTGAGGATGGCGTTGATCAGCTTGACGACGGGCGCGTCCTCCATCTGCGCCTGGAGCGCGGCGGCGGAGATGTCATCCTCGTTCTCCTCGAGGACCTCGACATCCCCTTCCTGCTGCATGTCCTCGATGACGTTCATCAGGTCGCTGACCTGACTGTCCATCGTCGCTTCGTAGATCTTGTCGACGGCGGTCTTGATCGAGAACTCTCCCCCGATCACGGGGAAGATGTCGTACCGCGTGATGAACTTCAGATCCTCGAGCACGCCGAGGTTCGTCGGATCCGCCATCGCGACGGTGAGCACGCGTCCATCCCGCTTGAGCGGGAGGACGAGGTGCTTCATCGCGAGATCGCCGGGGACGAGCTTGGCGATGCGCGGATCGACCTCGAACCGCGACAGATCGACCGCCGGCATCTTGAACTGCCGAGCGAGGATCTTCGTGAGCTCGGTCTCGGGAATGAAGCCGAGCTTGACGAGGTTGTAGCCGACGCGCGTCCCGCTTTGCTTCTGCTCCTGGACTGCCTTATCGAGCTGCTCACGCGTGATGAGCTTCTCGCGCACCAGGAGATCGCCGAGTCGTTCGGGGGAGGCGACCGGAGCGGCCATGGGGAGGGGGTCGGCGGGATAGAGCGGCGGCGCGCGGCGGCGCCGGCAGAACGAATTGGGCGACCGGGCGAGAAGAACCTCGCCGGACGCCCGCGAGTGCTGGAGTCTCGACACATTCGCGCGGGGACCGCAGTGGGCCCGTTCGAACCCGTTCGAGCGCTCATGGTGGGGACGACGGACGGCCCGAAAAGGTGACGAGTGGAGCAAGCCGCTTCAGCGTTGCGGGCCCCAGCCCTTTCACCTTGCTGAGCGCCCCGATCGAGCCGAATGGGCCGAACGAATCCCGGTGCGCGACGATGCGGTGGGCGAGCGCCGGCCCAACGCGGGGGAGCGTCTCGATCTCGCGCTCGGAGGCGTGGTCCATATCGACAGGTCGCGAGGCCGTTTCTGCGGTGCCGCGAGGGCCGCGAACCGTCTTTTCCGGAACTGACCGGTTACCTCGGACGTCGGCGTCATTCCGCGGGGGCGGTAGCGCGGATCCGTCGGGGCCGGCCGGCTCCCCCGGCGGTGCACCGATCGGCACACCGACGACGCCCCCAACTTCGCGCGCGCCGGCGCCCCGCTTGGGACGAGCGAGCCGGACGCCCCGCCGCTTGCCGCCTGTCTGGGTAGCGGCGGCCGACTCCGCCGCGGTGGCCTGCCGAGCGAGGGCCTGCTGCTCCAGTGGTGTCGATAACGGGGGCGCGCCGGCGCGTACCGCGCGTACGGCGCCGCCCAGGAGAACGACGATCGCCACGAACGCCAGCGCCTTCTGCTCGGAGGGGGTAGGCACGGGCGGAAGTTGTCACGTCCGATGAACGGGCCGTCACCGATTCTTCGCGCTTCGGCCCGTTCGCGCGCCATGCATCACTTCGTGGGGTAGGGATGTCAAATCAACGATGAGTTACGACCCATGCGCCGACCTTCTCAGCCGGACCCATACGACGGCGGCGAGGCAGAGATACACGCCGAACACGACCCAGAAGCACCAATCCGACGGCCCGGAGTGGCCGACCGATTCGATGCCGTACCGCCGCTCGATCATCGTCCAGAGCGGCATAAGCGCGAAGGTTGCGGCGAAGGTGAACGGTACTCCCATCACCACGATCGCCACGACCATCGCCAATCGGTGCCAGATGTGACGCATCTCGTTGGGTGGATCAATGGAACACGCTGAGTACCTGCGACGAGTACAGATCGCTTTTCGTGACGACCTCGCGTCGCCGCCGCCGCTCACGCTGCGCGGCGCGAACGCGGTGGATGGCTATGACGAGCCCGAGCCCTACGACTCCGACGTCGACGCGCCGACCGACGAGTATCTGGAGCGCTTCACCTTCTGGGCGATGCCGTACCTCGATGCGCGCTCCTGGCGGCACTACCTGCCCGGGCTCATCGAGTACGCGCTCGCGCACCCGACGGATCCGAAGATGGTCATCGAGGCGCTGGTGCGCTCGCTGCGCCCACCCGACCGCCTGTCCCCTCGGCTCGCCACGCTCGACCGGAAGCAGGAGGCGGTGATCGTCGATCTGCTGAAGCTGATTGCCGTGGACGACCGCCCGCACGGCGCGCGGGACGACGCGATCGCGGCGCTCGAGGAGTGGTGGCTGCCCGGCGCACGCGCGCGTGCAGCGGCCGCCGCGCCGCGCGCCGTCGCACCGACCAGCTACCACGACGTCGGCGCGGGGCCGTATCGGCTCACTCTTCCCACCACGCTCAGCGGAGGGGGCGTGCACCGCGTGCCCGGCGAGCATCGCACGCTGGAGACGTGGGGCGGTGTGCTCTGCTATGACGCCTACGCCAACGTCTTCGTGAATCTGCAGTCGCTGGCACATCGGCCATGGCGCGACACCGTCCAGCAGATCGAACGCTGGCTCGCGCCGAGCGTGCGCACGTGGATGGAGGTTCCCGGCGCGCGGAAGGCGCTACGCCTCGAGGGTGCGACGTATCGCTACAGCCCCGCTGAGCCCGAGCGCACGACGGTCGTGCTGGCGCTCGCGCGGAACGAGATCGTCTCGCTCACCGTGCGCGCGGCGGAGCGCCCCGATGTCCAGGTCGAGCTGGATCGCGTCATCCAGTCGTTCACGCTGACGCCGCTCAAGACCGAATGACCGGCGGACGCTCTCGCGTCCGCCGTCCTATTGGTCGATGATCATTCCCAGCGCGACGTCGCCGACCGTCTGGAGACTCCGCGCGGAGATCTTGTCCATCGTGTCCTGCATGGTGTGGTGATAGTTCGGGTTCGCCTGGCCGTCGGCGGTCGCCGGTCCGTAGTCGAGATCGATGACGTCGATGACACGTAGCCCTTTGTTGAGCAGGGGCACGTGGTCATCGGTGACGTCGTAGCCGGAACGCGCGATGAACGCACGGTCGTAGCCCATGTCGGCGGCCTTCTGCCAGACGCGGCTCACCACCTCGGGCGCCTGACGCATCGAGTTCCCTTCCTGGAGGATGTTCAGGTCCTTGTCGCCGATCATGTCCCACAGGATGCCGTAGATCGGGCGGTAGTCGGGGCTCGGGAGGTGGTCGGCGAAGTACTGCGATCCGAGCAGCACGTCCTTGTACGGCGCGTCGAAGCTCTTGCCGTAGTCCTCGCCATCGACGAAGAGCAGGTCGACGCCGACGTTGGGCGGCGTCTTCTTCAGCGCATCGCCGAGCGCGATGAACAGACCGACTCCCGCCGCGCCGTCGTTGGCGCCTGGGATCGGCGTGCCGCGGTTGCCGAGGACGGGATCGGCATCGGCCATCGGTCGCGTGTCCCAGTGCGTGACGTAGAGGACCCGCTGCGTCGCCGAGGGGCGGAAGCGCGCGAGGATGTTCCGGAGTGGGAGCTCCTTGCCATCCACCGTTTTGTGCGTCCACCGCTGCTCGATCACCGTGTCGGCGCGCGCCTTCATCATCGCCGCGATCCAGTCGCCCGCCTTCTCCGCCTGCGGCGTGCCCGGCACGCGCGGTCCGAAGGCGACCTGCTGGCCCGCGTAGGACAGCGCCGAGTCGCCTGAGAAGGCGGTCTTGGCGCGCTGCGGGAAGCGATCGCACGCGGCGAGCGCGGGCAGCACGGCGAGGGTGAGCAGGAGCGTGCGGGCGAACGATGGTCTCATGATGTTTCGCAGAGGTTGTTGTCGTACGGCAGCAGACGCGTCCCTGCGGTGTGAGTACCACGGGGCGACTGACGCCTCGCTGCGCACCAATCGCGGCGCAGTGGGTATGACGAAGGAAAAGGAAAGACTTGAATTCCAGCGCCGGGCGGGTGGAACTTACTGCACGCCTTGTGCGCTACAACCCGCTGGCAGCATTGAAGTTCCGCGTGCGAAACGCACCCTGCACCTCTTCGTGAAGATCATCGGAAAGTACGTCCTCAGGGAACACGTCGGGCCGTTCCTGTTCGCGCTCACGGCGCTGACCTCCCTGATGATCCTCAATTTCATCTCGCGTCAGTTCGGCGAGCTCGTCGGAAAGGGCCTTCCCGCGTCGGTGATCGGGGAGTTCTTCCTGCTGTCGATCCCGTTCACGATCGCGCTCACCCTGCCGATGTCCGTGCTGGTGGCGGTGCTGTATGCGTTCAGCCGCCTCGCCGCCGAGAACGAGATCACGGCACTCAAGGCGAGCGGGGTGAGCCCGTGGCGCGTCGTGACGCCCGCGCTCGTCGCGGGGGTGCTGATGTCGCTGTTCCTGCTCGCGTTCAACGACCAGGTGCTGCCGCGGGCCAACCACCAGCTGAAGACGCTGCAGGACGACATCTCGCAGACGAAGCCGACCTTCCTGTTGAAGGCGCAGATCGTCAACGCGATCCAGGAGGGGCGGTTCTACCTCAAGGCGGGGAAGATCGATCAAGCCACGTCGAAGATGCGCGAGGTCGTTATCTACGATCTCTCCGATCCCACGCGCCGTCGAACGACCTTCGCCGACAGCGGCTCCATCGCGCTGTCGGCGAACCGGCGCGACCTGGAGATGCAGCTGTACCACGGCCAGATGCAGCAGGTGACGACGGACCGCCCGGGCCAGCTCAATCGGCTCTTCTTTGTGGCCGACCGGATCACGATCCGCGACGTGGCGAAGGATTTCGAGAAGTCGAAGAGCACGATGGAGAATCGCGGCGATCGTGAGCTCGGCATCTGCGCGATGCAGAAGCGGCTGCGCATCGCGAACGCGGGCTATCTCGACGCGAGGGCGGACTACGAGGAGGCCATTCGCATCGCGAAGCTTCCGCCCAACACCAAGCCGGGTGCGAGGGACGTGCATCGCAAGGCTCGGGCGGTGGAGGAGCCGCGCAACCTCGCGTTCTTCTACTGCCAGGCGCTGTCGCGGCTGATCGGGGTGAAGAAGGCGGAAGCCGCCGATGTCAGGACGGCGGGGCTGCATCGCGTCGTGCAGGACACCGTCTCGAAGCGCGCGGCGCGCGACAGCGTGCGGAAGGCGACGTCCGACACCGCCGCGCGCACGCAGACGACGCCCCACGCTCCGCCCAGCGGCCCGAATGGCACCGTGATCCTCGGCACCTCGCGGCCGCCGGCGCCGGGCTCACCGGGCGCCGCGCCCGTGAAGGTGCCCGTTCAGACGCAGCAGCAGCCTGTGCCCGCTCCGGCAGGCGGTGACATGCCGGTCATGATCCCACCCGCGCCGGCGCCGGCAACTGGCACCTCGCAGGGTCCGCCGGCCGCGTTGCCCACGTTCAAGGATCCCTTCCTCGCCAAGACGGCGGCGGAGAGCCTGCGCGCACTCGGCCAGAGCCAGCAGTCGGCGGCGGAGGTAGTCGCCGACAACGTGGCCCGCGTGGCGGAGAACAAGCTCCGGCTCGACACGTCGCGCCGCGCGAAGAACCGCTATGAGATCGAGATCCACAAGAAGTTCGCCCTCGCGGCGGCGTGCCTCATCTTCGTCGTGCTCGGCGCGCCGCTCGCGCTGCGCTTTCCGCGCGGCGGCGTCGGGCTCGTGCTGCTCGTGAGTCTCGTCGTGTTCGCGCTCTACTACGTCGGGTTGATCGGCGGCGAATCGCTGGCGAACAAGGGGCTCGTGCCCCCCTTCTGGGCGATGTGGGGGACGAACGTCGTGCTCACGGTCGTCGGCGTCGTGCTGCTGTTCCGGATGGGCCGCGAGGACAGCTCGGGCCGCGGCGGAAACTGGGGCGACCGGATCGACCGGCTGCGCGACTGGGTGAACGCGCGACGCGGCCGCAGCCCGGTGCTGACCGAGGAGGCGGCATGAGTCTCGTTCGACCACTCGACCGCTACGTCTTCACGGAATGGGTGAAGATCTTCCTCGCGACGGCGATCGGATTCCCGCTGCTGCTCGTCGTGATCGACCTGACGGACCACCTGCAGAAGTACCTCGATCAGAACCTGCCGCGCGCCGACATCGCGCTGAGCTACGTGTACTGGATGCCACAGTCGCTGTTCATGGCGATGCCGGCCGCCGTGCTCTTCGCGACGGTGTTCTCGATCGTGACCTTCACGCGCCATTCCGAGATCACGGCGGCAAAGGCGTCGGGGGTGAGCTTCTACCGCATCATCGCGCCGATCCTGCTCGGCGCCGTGTTCGCCGCCGGACTTGACCTCGTCGTGGCGGAGATCGTCCCGATCACGGATGCTCGGCGGAGCGACCTGCTGCAGGAGAGCAAGGTCGGGTCGGGCACGCAGCGCTACAACTTCGTGTACGCCGCCGAATTCGGGCGCGTCTACAAGGCGCAGATGCTCGATGCCGCGGCGGGGCGCATGGACAAGTTCCAGATCGAACGAAAGGGGAATGGACCGGATTACCCGAGCGTGCTGATCTCCTCGCAGGGCGCCACCTTCGCGCCGAAGAAGAAGCGGTGGTCGGTACAGGAAGGGGCGATGCACGTCATCAGCGACACGTCGCCCAACTTCACCATCACCTTCGCGTCGATGACCGACCGGCATCTCACCGAGCAGCCGGTGGACCTGATGGCGCGGCCGCGCAACCCGCAGGAGATGCGGTTTCGTGAGCTGACGAGGTTCATCGCGGCGCTCGAGCGGTCCGGGGGCGACGCGAACCTGCTGCGCGTGGAGCGGGCGCTGAAGATCGCGATCCCGATCACCTGTATCGTCATCGCGCTCTTCGGCGCGCCCCTTGCCACCAGCACCCAGCGCGGGGGCACGGCGTACGGGATTGGCGTGAGCCTCGCCACGACGATCATCTTTCTCCTCATGATCCAGCTGACGAAAGCCGTTGGTGGAAAGGCGCTGATCAACCCCGATCTGGCGGCGTGGCTACCGAATGCCATGTTCGCCGTCATGGGACTCGTGCTGCTGATGCGCGTGCGTACGTGAGCGAGCTCGATCGGCCGTTGGGAGGGCCTGGTCGGATGCAGCCGACGGAGACCTTCCCCGTCATGCAGCGCACGGGCATCAGGTTCTTCCGGCGCGTCACCCGTGCCTTCATCGATTTCTTCGCCCAGATCGGCGCGCGCGGCTACTTCCTCCGCGACATCGGCCGCGCGCTGGGCGATCCGGCGACGTTCATCCCCGAGACGATCCGCCAGATGCAGCGGGTCGGCGTGGAGTCGATCCCGCTCACGGTGATCGTCGCCGCCTTCATCGGCGGCGTCATCGCGATCCAGGTACGCTACCAGCTCTTCCCGGGGGTCCAGCTCTCGATCATCGGGCTGTCCGTGCGACTGATGCAGGTGCTCGAGCTGGGGCCCCTTCTCACGGGGCTCGTGCTCACGGGACGAGTGGGGGCGCGGATGACGGCGGAGATCGGGACGATGCGCGTCACCGAGCAGATCGACGCGCTCGAGACGCTGTCGTACGATCCGGTGGCCTTCCTCATCGTGCCTCGGCTGCTCGCCTGTGTCGTCATGCTCCCCTGCCTCGTCGTATTGGCGGACGCGATGGGGTTGTTCAGCGGATACCTCGTGTCGGTGTACGTCACCGGCGTGACGAAGCAGGACTTCATCACCGGCGTGCGGCTCGGCTTCGGCACCTTCCAGGTGGTCTACTCGTTGCTCAAGGGCATGCTGTTCGGCGCGGCCATCTCCTTCGTCTGCTCGTACGAGGGGTTCGTCACCGAAGCGGGCGCCGAGGGCGTCGGTCGGAGCACGGCGAAAGCGGTCGTCATCACTTCCGTCACGATCCTCGTCCTCGATACTTTGACGGCTGCGCTCCTGGCCCCTTACCTACAGACATGAAACGTCGGGACGAAGTCCTCGTCGGCATCTTCCTCACCGTGGCGGTGGCGATCGCGCTACTCGGCACGCTCTGGCTCGTGCGCGGCGGGCTCTCGTCCGGGTATCCGCTCTACGCGCGGTTCGCGTGGGGGCAGAACCTCAAGCCGGGCCAGCCCGTGCTGCTCGCCGGCGTGAACGTCGGCGCCGTCGCGGACGTGACGCTGCGCGACGACGGCTTTCTCGACGTCGTGCTCCGCGTGAACGACGACGTGAAGGTGCCGAAGAACTCCGTCGCGAGCGTGAAGCCGGTCGGCATCTTCGGCGACGCGGCGATCGCGCTGACGCCCAAGGGCCCGAGCCCCGTGTCGTACAGCCCGGGGGACACCGTCCCGGTCGGGCCGTCGGACACCGACATCCAGGCGATCATGAATCGCGTGGACTCGATCGGCGCGACTGTCCAGACGATGACGAAGGCGATCAACGCGGATCTCGTGCAGGCCGGCGGCATCAAGGACATGCGTCGCTCGCTGGCCAATGCGGCGAAGGCCACCGACGCCGCGGCGCGCCTGTCGTTGCAGCTCAACGCGATCGCGGCGGAGCAGAACCGCAACCTGACGGCGACGATGGCGTCGCTCCGCCGCGCGGTGAGCGCCGTGGACTCGGCGAAGATCGATTCGACGATGAAGAACTTCCAGACGTCGAGCGCGACCCTCACGCGCATCGCGTCGAACCTCGACTCGACGAGCCGGCACGCGAACAACCTCATCGCGGGGCTCGAGCGTGGAGAGGGCTCCGCGGGCAAGCTGCTGCGCGACACGTTGCTCTATCGCGATCTGCGCGGGCTGGTGAATCAGGCGGATTCGGTGATGGCGGACTTCAAGGCGAATCCGAAGAAGTACATCAATCTGAGGATCTTCTGACGACCGTGTAGGCCGCGCCGCCGGGGAAGGTCCCCGCCGGAATCAGGCGCGGCGACGGCGACTCCGCGAGCAGACGGGCGATCGCATCGGCACCACGTGTCGACGTCAGCACGGCGCGGATGGGGTAAGTCGCCAGCAGAGGCTCCAGCCCATTGGCGGCCATCTTCTCGGCGCTCTCGTCCTCGAGATAGTTGGCGACCGTGAAGGCGCGTACAGGAAGCGTCCGGCGCCCCGTGTAGAGATAGACGGGCCCCTCGTCTTCGGTGGAGACGATGTCCGTCGGGGCCGTGTTCGCGCGCGTCCAGCCGACGGCGAACTGGATGTGCCCGACGCCGCTGCGTGGGATGCTCTCCCACCACCGTCCACGAATCCCGCGCCACTCGTACGACGCGTAGCCGGCGACGAGCCAGCAGAAGGCGGCTGCAGCGCCGATGGAGACGGGACGTCGCCAGGCGTTCGTCGATGCGCCGACGCGCAGCGCGGCGACGAAGGGGAGCGCGAGCAGGAGCGGCCAGATCCCCCACACGAACCGGCCCGGTTGATAGGGCCACACGGCCACGATCCCGAGATAGCCCGCCATGAAGAGCAGCGTGACCGGAGCCCGACGCGCCGCGACGGCGACGCCCGCCACGGCGAGTGCGCCGAGCAGCAGCAAAGTCACGGTGTGGGCAGCCGGCGCACGCGACGGCGAGAACACGATGGCGAACATCTGCAGCGTCTCGGGCACGGTGCGCGACAGCGTCCGCGGCACCATGGCCCATCCCATGGCGTGGATACCTCGAATCCACCACCCGGTATAGGAGTCATAGGCGCCGGCCAGCGGCGCTGAAGTGATCTCCGAGTGGCGTGCGATCCAGAGCTGCCATGGCAGCAAGCAGGTCATCGCGCCGGCCGCGAGCAGCGCCGCAAGGCGCCAACGTCGCTTCCATCCGAGCACGAGCAGCATGGCGGGGATGAGCACGAAGCCGTGCGTGCGCACGAGCGACACGAGGCCGATGGCCAGCCCGCAGCCAAAGGCGCGCCATGCCGCTCCACGTTGGCCGGGCTCCGCGTCCGCGCCCTCCACGACTCCTTCGAGCGCGGGAAGGAGGAAGAGCAGCAGGGCGAGGAAGAACGGCTCAGAGAGCAGCACGCTCGTGAGCAGGAGCAGCGGAACGCTCACGGCGACTACGAGACCGAAGCCGAGCGCCCATCCGCGAGCCACGCCGCGCGCGTACAACAGACGAGCGGCGCCGGCCCCGATCGCGCCGAGACAGAGCGCGTTGAAGATCTTGAAGAGGAGGAGATTCTCGGGGAACGCCGGGTACGCTCGCCAGAGCAGCGACAGCACCGCCGGATACCCGGGCGGGAAGTGCGTATTGAATGGCGCGCCCGGCAGGTTGAGTGAGCGATACCCCTGCCCCGTCGCCAACGCCTTCGCGAGTATGACGTACATCGCGTCGTCCACCACGGCGCCCACCGGATACCCGCTCGTCGTCATCAGCCCGACAGCCGCGCCGGCGACACCGAGTACGACGAGTGCGAAACGCCAGCGGGTGGTGGAACTCGGCATTGAGCAACGGCAAGGGAGCAGAGGCGCTGTCGCGCCGTCGGAGGCGCGGTTGTCAGCGATCGCTGTGAGACGCCTCAGCAGCAGGCACCGTCACTCGCGCCCTCGTGACCTGCTCGCGAACCGTCCGGTCCGCGTTAGGTTCCAGTGTCGCCATGCGCTGTGTCCGCCGCGAACGGGCTCCGCGGCAGCATCCATTGCGACGGCAGCGACCGTGTGCAACAATCACGGCGGCGGCCCGTAAGGAAGCGGTCCGCCGGAACGACTTCCGTTGACCTGATGCCGACCTACTGCACGAGGCCGAGATGATTCACATCCCCCACCTGATGCAGCTGATGGCCCTGTGTGGTGCCGGGCTGTTCGCGTCCACGATCGGCTTCGCGGCGCTCTGGATTCGCGCCAAGGATCGCGCGACGCGCGCCGAATCGCTGCTCGAGGGGATGCGGATGATGGGCGCGCGGGAGGGCGGCTCGTTCGCGCTCGACGCGATCGCCGAAGAGGTGGAGCGGATCGGCGAAGGGCAGCGCTTCATCACGCGCATCATGTCCGAGCAGGCGAACCGCGCGGCATTGCCCTCGCGGGCGCCGGGCACGACGACGCCGCACTGATCAGGGACGCAGCCGCGTCAGGTCGCGATTCCCGCCGAGCTCCGCTGCCGCTCCTTCCTGCTCCGCGCACGCAGCTCCCATAGCAGATACACGATCACGAGCGCGTTGATGACGAGCGTCGCCACGCGCACGAGCGTGATGCGGTGCACCAACGCCATCACCTCGACCGGCAGGAGCGACGCGGTGACGCCGATGGTGAGGTATTCCGCCCACTTCTTGCCGCGCCAGAGGCCGACTCCCTCGACGAGGAACACGGTCGCGTAGAGCAGCGCGCCAATCCCGAACGCGGCGAAGTGGCGCGGCGTGGCCGCGTTGAAGATCGGGAGGAATCGCGCCGCGGCCTCGGCGACCAGACGCTGACCGTTGCCGATGGCGAGCCGCTCGAGCCAGTCCCCCGCCGCGTCCGACACGGCGGGGTTCATGAGGCCCAGCGCACCGAGTCCCGCCAGGATCAGAGTGGTCGCCTGGAGAAACTTGAAGCCGGCGATGACCTCCAGCCCGCGAAAGCCTGGAAGATCGTGTTTGTCGGTCATGCGTGAGGGAGGGCGGCCGTTCGCTCAGGCTCGCTGCGGCGTAGCGCGGCCAACGGTGGCGTAGTACACGGGAACGCCGACGAGAATGATCGCCAGCACCGCGAGCGTCGGCCACCGGCTCGACGGGTCGAGGAGCGCGTTGCCGAGGAGGAAGAGCGTCGCGAGGATGAACAGCGCGGGCACGATGGGATAGAGCGGCGTGCGGAATGGCGGGTCGTAGTCCGGCCGCTTCCGGAAGACGAAGATCGCGGCGACGGCCAGCGCGTAGAACGGGACGAGGGCCGTGACGAAAGTATCGGCGAGCTGCTCGAAGGTCTGGAGCAGCACGAAGACGACGCCGAGCGACGCGGCGAGGAGGACGGCGATGGACGGCGTGCCGAAGCGCGGATGCACCGACGCGACGCGACGGAAGAAGAGGCCGTCGTCGGCCATGGCGAAGAAGACGCGCGGCGCGGTGAGCAGCGTTGCGTTCAGGGTGCCGAAGGTGGAGAGCATCACCGTGGAGGCGACGAACACGACGCCGGCGGGCCCGATGAGCCGCTGCGCGACGTCGGCGGCGACGAGCTTGGAGTGGCTGATCTCCTCGACGCTCATCACGGCGAGATAGCCGAGGTTCGCCAGCAGATAGATCGCGATGACGGCGCAGGTGCCGAAGATGATCGCGCGCGGCAGCACGCGCCGCGGGTCCTTCACCTCGCCGGCGACGAACGACAGGTCGGCCCATCCGTCGAACGCCCAGAGCACCGAGACGAGCGCGAGCCCGAACGCGGCGACGTGGAACGAGCCAGCGGGCGCGGCCGGGGTGTAGTGGCCCCCGGTGCGCGGCAATCCGAGAAGGAGCGCCACGGCAATGATGAACAGGAGGCCGCCGTATTTCGCGAGCGTCGTCAGGTTGAGGACGAGAGAGCTCCAGCGCACCCCGATGTAGTTGAACGTCGCCGTGAGCACGATGGCGACGGCGGCGACGTAGTGCACCCAGTCCGAGTACGGCTTCACCCCGGGATCGAAGCCGAGGACGCGCAGCAGGTACTCGGAGAAGGTGGTGCTGATGGCGCCGAGGGAGGCGGCGCGGATGAGCACCAGCTCGGACCAGCCAAAAAGAAAGGCCGGGAGTCGTCCCCAGCCTTCGCGGATGAAGACGTACATCCCCCCGGTCGCTGGGAACTCCCCCGACAGTTCGGCAAGGGTGAGCGCGCCGCATAGCGCGAACAGCCCGCCGGCGATCCACACTGACATGAGTGGGAGGGGACCGGGGAGCTTGGCTGCGATTCCGGCGGGCGTTCGGAAGATCCCGGAGCCGATGGTCGAGCCGACCAGGACGGCGATGGCGCTCCAGAGACCGAGCTGGCGCTTGAGGGGCATATCGGGGGATGGTACCTACTGGAATGCGGGGGGACTAGGCTGGACCTCCAACTGCCACTCCCAGTAGTGAGTACCAGGAACATGGTACCTGGACTGGCATACTGGCTCCCGGAAGGCCTCGTCGGTCGCTCTATCTGACGAATACACGGCCGTACTCGGTACCAACTACGCGGCACCGTCTACGGCCGTTCGCATTTGGGGTCAGAGCCCGGGGTCAGAGCCCGGGGTCAGAGCCCGGGGTCAGAGCCCGGGGTCAGAGCCCGGGGTCAGAGCCCGGGCTCTGACCCCTTTCGCGCGGGTCAGAGTCCGGGGGCAGAGGC
>DASVNI010000102.1:0-14923 GCA_036383935.1 Gemmatimonadaceae bacterium
CGAGCGCCGCGGGTGAGAGCGCCCACATCCCGACCTCGCGCAGACCGGGGGTGTCGGCCACGTAGCCGCCCTCCGGGCCGGGCAGTGGATGGAGATAGCCGCCCACGGTGGTGTGGCGCCCCTTGTTCACCGACTCGCTGATCTCGCCGACGCGCAGATCGAGTCCGGGGAACATGGCGTTGATGAGCGACGACTTGCCGACGCCGGACGGTCCGGTGAGGACGCTCACCACACCGGCGAGGGCGTCATGGAGCGCCTCGATGCCTTCCATCCGCTTCACACTGGTGTAGTGCACCGGATATCCGGCTCGCTCGTAGTCGATCCAGCGCGCGCGCGTGGCCTCGACGCCGCCGGTGAGCTCGACCTTGTTGATCACGATGCGCGCGGCGAGCTCGTTCGCCTCGGCGATCACGAGAAAGCGGTCGAGCATGCGCGGATGCGGCTCGGGGTTCGCTGCAGCGAAGACGACGACGACCTGGTCCACGTTGGCCGCGACGATGCGCTCCCCCTGCCCTCCGCCTGGCGCCCGCCGTGCGAGGCGCGACCGGCGCGGCAGGATCTCGGCGATGGCCCATGCGCCGCTCGCCGCGTCGTGTTCGAGCACGACGCGATCCCCGACGGCGAGCTTGAGCGTCTCCGCCGCCGAGGCCACGGTGTCGCGACGCAGTGACCCATCGGCGCGACGGCCGGCATTCGATTTCTTGACGCGGCCGCGCAGCGACGCCTCGACGACCGATGCGTCAGTGCGGCGTACGCGCCAGACGCCTCCCGTCCCGCTCAGGACGACGCCCTCTTCGTCGAGCGCAGGCGACGGCTCGTCGTGTTTCTCCGTCATTCGGCCGCGTCGGGCAGGTCGCCGCCGTTCTCGTCGCGCATCACGTCCCACCATCGGCGCGTCGGGGTGCTCCCCGCCTGCGCGGCAATCGCGCTGTGCAGCGCGCCGCGCACCTCCGCCAGCGAGAGCGCGCCGACGATCGCGCGCGCGTCGTCCTCCGTGTCGGCCTCGGCCAGGTAGTCCGTCTCCAGATGTCCGCTCGGCGAGGCGGCGCCGATGCGCGACCAGCGCACGAAGAGCAGGTACGCGCCCCACGGGCGCTCCGGGACACCCGTCGGTGCCGTCACGATCTCGACGCTGTACGAGAGCCCGTCCGTCCCCTCGAACGCCGCCGGCCGCCCGTGCACGGCAGCGTAGCCGCCGATGGTGTTGGCATCGCCGCGGCCATGATCGGCGGGGAGGTGCTGCCCGGGCATGCTGAGCGCGGTGGCCGAGGTCAGCGTCGTCCCAGCGCTTCGCGGATCACGTTGCCCGTGATGAAGGCGACGTTCGCGGGGCGCTCGGCGAGGCGGCGCATGAGATACGGATACCACTGCGTGCCGAAGGGCACGTAGACACGCATCCGATACCCCTCCCGGACGAGCGACTGCTGCAGGTCGCGGCGCACGCCGTACAACATCTGGAACTCGAAGCGGTCCTTCTCGATCCCCTGCTCCTTCGCCCAGCGCTTCGCCTCGTTGATCATCGCCGGATCGTGCGTGGCGATGCCCGGGTAGTTCCCACGGAGCATCAGCTCGCGCATGCACTTCACGTAGTTCGCGTCGACGTCCTTCTTCTCCGGATAGGCGACGGAGGGCGGTTCCTTGTACGCGCCCTTGCAGATGCGCACGCGAGCGCGGAGCGTGTTCATGTGCTCCACGTCGGCGAAGGTGCGATAGAGGTAGCTCTGCAGCACGACACCGACGTTCGCCTTGTAGGTCGGGTAGAAGCGCTCCTCGAACATCTTGAGCGTGACCTCGGTGTAGCCGCTCGCCTCCATGTCGATGCGGACGAACGAGTCGTACTGCTGGGCCCGGGTCAGGATGTCCTGCATCACGGCGACGCAGAGCTCGTGGTCGATGTCGAGCCCCATAGCGGTGAGCTTGACCGAGACGTTCGCGTCGAGACGGAACTGGTGGATCCGGTCGAGGATCTGGAGGTACTCGTCGCGAGCCGCTCGCGCCTCGCGCTCGTTCGTCACGCTCTCACCGAGTAGATCGAGCGAGGCAGTGATGCCGCGCGCGTTCAGCGCGCGAACGACCTCGAGGGCCTCGTCGAGCGTCTCACCGGGGACGAAGCGTTTTGCGAAATGCTTCGCCAGGCGGCTGTTCCGAACGTAGTTGAAAACGCGCGGCTGGTTCGAGAGGTACAGGAGCGTGTCGCGAAGCATTGTTCCTCGATACGACGGCGGCCGGCTGGAGCCGGAGGAGCTAGGAAGCTAATCGCCGTGGCATGGGTGTGAAGCAACGCGGCGCATCCTGAAACGGGCAACGGGCCGGCGATGGGCCGGCCCGTTCTGATTCCTTTCGGTGCGAGCCCTACTCGTGCTCGCGGTTCTCGGTCTTGGGCGTGGGGGCGACGGCGCCCTTGGCGCGCGTCTCGGCGGCTGCGGCCGGCTGCGCGCCCTTCTCGATGTCCACGCTCACGTTCCGCTGGAAGTCGCTGATGTCCTTGTCCTTGGCCCCAGCGCCGACGAGCGACTTGATGGCATTCGTCGCCGCCGCCACGGGAACGCCGCGCGAGACGATGTCGGCCAGCACCGTGAAGGGGAGCGTGAGGGAGCGCCGCAGGCCGGACTGCTTCTTCATCTTCCCCAGCTCGACGGCGGGGACGCCGGCGTGCACCGCCGACGCGGCTGCCTTGAGCTCGTCCGTCGTGGCGACGGCACCGAGGACGCGGTGCGCGTTCCCCATCTCGAACGTCAGCGACCGCACGGCGACGACGATCCGGGATCCGTCGGCGCCCATGGCGAGCCCCTGATAGACCTTCTCCATCAGCGGTTCGACGGGAATGCCCTGCGCACGCGCCGAGTCGACGAGTGCGGAGAGCGCCTTGCGCGTTGGTGCATCGAGCCGATTGCTGAGACGCGGATCCTGCGCCTCGGTGCTCCGGAAGGCGGAGGCGACTAGAAGTACCGCGAGGAAACTGCGGGCCGTGCGAGTTCTCACTGAGTCGAAGCCTCCACGACGAGCGCGCTGCTCGGCTGACCGAAGTCATCGCCCGCGGAGCGTGGCGCCGTCGGGTCGGCAACCCACTGCTTGCCGTTCACGAGGAACGCATAGCGGTGAACGCCGGTGTGGACAGGAGCTGAGACACTCCAGACGCCGTTATGGTTTTCCGCGACGAGTGCGGTGTCGCCGAGTCCCCAGTTGTTGAAGTCGCCGACGACCGCGACGCTGCGCGCTTCGGGGGCGACGAGGACGAACTGGACGGCGATCGTCTGGCCGGCCGGCATGGGATGCGGAGGCCGGCGGAACATGCCGACGGAGATCACGGCCACCACACCAGCAGCGAGCGCGGCGGCCCAGGCGGGCCGCCGCGAGATGTTGGCCGCGGCACCGAGCCAACCAATGATGCCGCGACGTCGGCGTTCGGCGTAGAGACGCCGTACGCGAACCATGACCCGGCGGTCGAACGACTCGTCGAGACGAACCGGATGTTGGAGCTCCTGAACCATGAGCTCGAGTGTCGTACGACCCCAATCAGGCACTGTGAACCTCCCGCAGCAGGACGCGCAGCCGATCACAGGCGCGCATGACCCGCATCTTTAACGCTGAGACTCCGACTCCTGTGATCTCCGCCATCTCGTCGTACCCCAGCTCTTCGACATACTTCAGTAGGAACGCTTCCCGTTGGTCAGCGCTGAGCTCGCCAAGGGCTCGCTCGATTTCCTCCCGCCACATCGTCTGCTCCGCCGGATGCTCCTCCGAGGCATTGAGCAGCGCGGTCTCGTCGTGCACGAACGTCTGCCCCCTCCGCACACGTCGTGCCCCACTCGTACGGCAACGATTGACGAGGATGCGGAACAGCCAGGCGCCGAATCGCTCGGGGTCTTCGCAGCGCGCGAGGGATCGGTAAGCGCGGGTGAAGGCATCCTGCAACGCCTCTTCCGCATCTTCCCGGTTGCCCAACATGTGTACTGCATATCGCGCGTACTTGTCCCGGTATCGGGAGACGAGCGCGCTGTACGCGTTCACCTCGCCGTGCAACACTCGAGCAACGAGCGCCGCATCCGAGCTTTCCATACCGGTTGGACCTTGCATTTACACCTGCCGTCACAGTCGAGGACGTGTGTTTGCTGCCGTACGATACGCGTTCACAGACGTTGTGGCCATTGTCACAAGTCCCAAGGTCACAAGCCCCAAGGTCTAAGCGAAGGGATCTCCTCTCGTCGCATAGAAACGTTCCTGACGGCGCGCATTCCGGACAAGCACCTCGGCTGGGGCAAACCGCCCCGGAAAACGTTCGTTTAGCAGCTCGAGGTCGTCCACGATTCGCGCCGCACTCTGGGCATCCACGTAGCGGAACGGCCCGCCACGAAAGGGCGGGAAGCCAATCCCGAACACCGCGCCGACGTCTCCGTCCACCGTCGAGCGCAGCACCCCTTCATCGAGACAGAGCGCGGCCTCGTTGACCATCGCGAGGACGCAACGCGTCTGCATGTCGCGTGCGGGCATCTCGCTCCGCTGCGCTCCGCCTGGGAGCACCTCATACACGGACGGGTCCACGACGCCTTTTTTTCCCGCCTCGTCGTAGAGGTAGAAACCCTTCCGCCCCTTCCTTCCCGTGCGCCCCGATGCGACGACGCGGTGGAGCGAGTCGCTCGGCGCCATGCGAGCGCCAAACGCCTCGTGCAACACCTGCCCCACCTTGCCGCCGACGTCGATGCCCACCTCATCGAGCAGGGTGATCGGGCCGACGGGAAAGCCGAACGAGGTGAGCGCGGCGTCGAGCGCGTCGATGCTGGCGCCCTCGTCCAGCAGGCGCCCCGCTTCGTTCATGTACGCCGAAAGAATGCGCGTCGTGTAGAAGCCGGGCGCATCGTTGACGACGATCACCGTCTTGCCGAGCTGCTTGCCGTATGCAACGGCGGTAACGATCGCGTCGTCGTCCGTCTCGCCGGTCGCGATGACCTCGAGCAGCGGCATCTTGTGCACGGGCGAGAAGAAATGCATGCCCAGCACGCGATTCGGGCGCGCCGCCGCCTCGGCGATCTGCGAGATCGGAATCGTGCTCGTGTTCGACGCGTAGATCGCGTCGTCGTGCAGCAGTGGCTCGACCTCGCGTAGGACACGATGCTTGAGGCCGAGGTCCTCGAACACGGCCTCGATGACGAGGTTGGCGCGGCCGAAGCCTGTGTACTCTACCGTACCCCCCGCGAGCAGGAGTTGGTCCTCGTACTGAAGGCGAGTGATCTGCTTCTTCTTCAGTCGCTCGCGGAGGACCTCGCTCACCGCGGCGATCCCCTTGCCGACGCGAGCGAGGTCGGTGTCCTTGAGGCGCACCGGTGTTCCCTGCTGCACCGCGACCGACGCGATGCCCGCGCCCATGAATCCCGCGCCGAGCACGCCGAGGGTCTCGATGGGGCGCGGCTCGGGCGCGTGACCGTGGATACCGGGGTCCTTCTTCAGCGCGTTCGTGGCGAAGAAGAGGAAGATCAGCTCCCGCGTCACGTCGTTCGTCGCGAGATCGCCGAAGGAGCGCGACTCCATGCGGTAGCCGAGCTCCGCGCCGCCGTCGTACCCCGCCTGTACGGCCTCGAGCGCCTTGAGGGGCGCGGGATAGTGGCCGTGCGTCTTCGACATCACCCCTTCGCGCGCCTTCCGGAACACGATCGATCGCCCGATCGGGTTGTCCTCGAGCAGAAAGCCGGTCGCGCCGCGTCCCTTTGGAGAACGACGCGGCTCGAGCGAGCCATCGGCGAGCTTGCGCGCGCGATCGAGCGCGACCTCGTGGAGGATCGCCGGATGGACGATCTCGTCGACGAGTCCCATCTGAAACGCCTTTTTCGCCCTGATGTTGCGCCCGGTGAGGATCATGTCGAGCGCGCGCTGGAGCCCGATGACTCTCGGCAGCCGTTGCGTGCCGCCGGCGCCGGGGATGAGGCCGAGCTGCACTTCGGGCAGGGCGAGCACCGTCTTCGGGTGATCGGTGGCGATCCGGTAGTGGCAGGCCAGCGCGGCCTCGAGCCCACCGCCCAGACAGGCGCCATGGATGGCGGCGACGACGGGTACTCGGAGCAGGTGGAGTCGCTCCAGCAGCCCCTGGGCGCCTCGACTCAACGCCTCGGCGTCCGACGGCCCGCTCATGGCGAGGAACTCGTCGATGTCGGCGCCGGCGATCCAGGTGTCGGGCTTCGCTGACTCCAGCACCACTCCGCGTACCGTGGGGTCGCTCTCGATCTGTCCGAACAGCTCGCCGAACTCGGCGCGCAGCGCGGCCGTCACCTTGTTCACCGTCTCACCGGGCAGATCGATGGTGACGACGGCGATTCCGTCCTCGTGCGCGAGGGAGAGCGACGGCTTCATGCGCGCTCCACCACCATCGCGTGGCCCATTCCGCCCGCGGCGCAGACGGTCATCAATCCAAATTGCCCACCGCGTCGTGCGAGCTCGTTGCAGAGCGTGGTGAGGATGCGGCCGCCCGTGGCGCCGAAGGGATGTCCGATGGCGATGGAACCGCCCATCACGTTGAGACGTGAGCGATCCACCTCACCCACGGGCTGACTGAAGCCGGCGCGCTCCGCCCACTCGCGCGACGCGAGCCCCTTCAGGTTGCAGAGCACCAGCGCGGCGAACGCTTCGTGCATCTCGATCAGGTCCATGTTCGCGAGCGAGAGACCGGCGCGTTGCAGCGCCACGGGAGCGGCGAGCACGGGACCCATCAACAGCTGCTCGCCGGGATCGAGCGCGGCGTAGGCGTAGCTGCGGATGTACGCCAGCGGCGCGTAGCCGAGCGACTTCGCGCGCGACTCGCTCATGAGGAGGACGGCGCTGCCGCCGTCGGTGAGCGGCGAAGAGTTGCCGGCGGTCACGGTTCCATTCCGCCGATCGAACACCGGCTTGAGGGCACGGAGCTGCTCGATCGAGGTATCGGAGCGGATCCCGTTGTCGCTCGTCATCGCCTGGAAGGTCGGCGGCACGAAGAGTGGAACGATCTCCGCCGTGAGGCGGCCGTCCTGCGTGCCGGCGGCGGCGAGTCGATGCGATCGGAGGGCGAACTGGTCCTGCAGCTCGCGCGGGATCGCGTTGATCTTCGCCATCTTCTCCGCCGACTCGCCCATCGTCTCGTCCGTGGACGGCTCGGCGATGGCGGGAGTGATGGGGACGAGATCGCGCGGGCGCACGCGAGCGAACGCCTTCACGCGGCCGCCCAGGCTCTTCGCGCGCGAGGCGGCGACCAGCGCGTCGCTCATGCCGCGCGAGTGGAGGATGGGCACGTTGGAGAGCGACTCCGCGCCGCCGGCGATGATGATGTCGGCGTGCCCGAGCGCGATCTGATCCGCTGCGTCGGTGATCGCTTGATTGGCGGAAGCGCAGGCGCGACTGACGGTGTACGCCTGGCAACCCTTCGGCAGCATCGGGAGGAGTGACACCTCGCGCGCGATGTTCGGCGCGAGGACGGACGGAACGACGGTGCCGTACACGATCGCCTCGACGAGCTTGCCGTCGATCTCGGTGCGCTGGATCAGCTCGGCCACACAGTGCTTCCCGAGCTCGATGGCGCTGAAGCCCTTCAGCGCGCTGCCTGATTTCGCGAAGGGCGTGCGGACGCCGGCGATGATCGCGACTCGCCGTCCGGGAGAGCCGTAGCTTTGCATGAGCGAAAGCTACGGGGTGGCGGAAGGACCGACTAGG
This sequence comes from Gemmatimonadaceae bacterium, assembly GCA_036383935.1. Lineage (GTDB taxonomy): Bacteria > Gemmatimonadota > Gemmatimonadetes > Gemmatimonadales > Gemmatimonadaceae > AG11. The sequence goes on from DASVNI010000102.1 coordinate 7,672, forward strand.
CGAGCCTCATCGTGGCGCGCGCGCGCCGCTTTATCCACCACTGATCGATGCTGCGCCACGGAAAGACGTGACGCCAGGCGCTGAACACGGCACCACGAATGGTGAAGCGCAGCCCGCCAGGTGCGCGTCGCCAGTAGCGGATGCGCACGAGGTGCTTATGGAGATCGAGGTGACGGCGTTTGGCGAAGACGAGCCGCTGCTCGGGTGTGCGGCCGCGCGTGATCTTCTTCTGCTTCACCTTTGCAGCGCGGCGCGCGACGCGCCGCCGATGATGACGGTAGAGCTCGGTGACGTTCGTGACGTCGGAGAGCCGAACGTGATCGATGAAGGGCGCCTCGGGCCAGTATCGGATCGTGCGGACGTTCGACGTCACGACGCGCACGCCATCGGCGAACTCGCTGTCGAAGGCGATCGAGCTCACGTCGCGCTCGGAGGCTTCGCGGGGCGGACGGCAGCCGATGACGATCACGTGATCGCCGTGCTCCGGGTGCTCCATGGACGACGCGACGAGCGTCAGCGGGTACGTCTTGAGGTTGGTGGTGCGATGCGGATCGCAGAAGCCCATGGCGAGCAGGCGGCTCTCATTGGCCTCGAGGTAGTGCAGCAGCTCGTCATCGATCGGCTCGGGGTACGCCGGATCGAGGGTGCGCGTCGTGTCGCGCGGGGTCGAGCTCTTCCGGTAGAGCGCGATTGGCGCACGGATGTAGTAGGCGATGAACCACCGCACCCAGTACAACTGCGCCAGGACGAGAATGACGACGAGGACCTGACCTCGCACAGGAAGCCAGTGCCAGGCCCCAAGCAGCAGCTCTTCCATGCGTTGACGGGTCACGAGTCGAGAGGCGAAGGTTATGAGCGCCGACGCGTCCGCTAACACTCAAATCGAGGACGATCAGACGACCGCCCACGCCACACGACCCGACCGGGACGCCATGTTCACCGCTCTGGGACGGGAGGTCTTCGACCTCCTCGTCGTGGGCGGGGGGATCACGGGCGCAGGGGTGGCGCGGGACGCCGCGCTGCGCGGCCTTCGCGTCGCGCTCGTCGAGAAGCAGGACTACGCGAGCGGTACGTCGAGCCGCTCGTCGCGGCTGGTGCACGGCGGGGTGCGATACCTGGAGCACGGCCAGATCGGCCTGGTGTTCGAATCGAGCCGTGAGCGCCGCACACTGCAGCGCATCGCGCCGCATCTGGTGCGTCCGCTGGCGTTCACCTGGCCGGTCTATCGCGGCGCTCGGGTGCCGCGCTGGAAGCTGAGCGCCGGGCTGACGCTGTACGACGTGCTCTCACTCTTTCGCAATCGGCGACACGAGCGCCTCGATCTCGAAGGGGTCCATCGCCGCGAGCCCGCCCTGCGCACCGACGCGCTGGTCGGCGGCGCGCTGTACTGGGACGCCGCGACGGACGACGTGCGACTCACCCTCGCCACCGTGCTCTCCGCACAGCACGCCGGTGCCGTGACGCTGAATCACACCGCGGTGACGGGGCTGATCTGCGACGGCGACAGAGTCGCCGGCGCCACCGTGCAGGGCACGCTCGATGGCGCGATCATGAGCGTGCGGGCACGCGTCGTCGTGAACGCGACGGGGCCGTGGAGCGACGAGATCGAACGGATGGCCGATCCGAAGGCCGGCCCCGGCGTGCGCGGCAGCAAGGGGGTGCACGTGAGCGTACCGCGCGTCCGGCTGGGGAACGTCGCCGCGGTCACGCTCACCGCGCCGCAGGACGGGCGAGTGATGTTCGTGCTGCCGGCGGGCTCTCACGCGATCATCGGAACGACCGACACCTACGACGCGACGTCGCCCGACGATGTGCACGCGAGCTCGGCAGACGTGCGCTATCTGCTGGACGCGGCAAATCATTACTTCCCGGAGGCGCGCCTCCGGGAATCCGACGTCGTGGCGACGTGGGCGGGGATCCGTCCGCTCGCTGCGCCAGGAGCGACCGGCGCGCCGAGCAGCGCCTCGCGCGAGCACAGCATCGAGGAGGGCGTTCCAGGGCTCGTGCGCGTGACGGGCGGGAAGCTGACGACCTATCGCGAGATGGCCGCGCAGGTAGTGGACACGGTCGAGCGCGCGCTGGGGCACACGCTCTCACCGTGCCGAACGGCGACGCTCGCGCTGGCCGGTGGCGACATGCGCGACCCGGACGAGGAGATCGCGCACGCCGTCAACGCCATCGGCGACGAGACGGTGGCGCGGCGGCTCGTGGGCGCGTACGGCACGGCGTGGCACGGCGTCTGGTCACTCACGGAGGCCGACCCGGCGCTGGCGGGATTCGTCCAATCCGGGTTCCCGTACGTTTATGCCGAGCTCCTGCACGCGATCACCCACGAGCAGGCCGCGACGTTGGGCGACCTGCTGATCCGGCGCATACCGATCGCGTTCGAGACGCGCGACCACGGGCGGTCGACAGCACGACGGATCGCGCCGGTGGTGGGGCGATGGATGCGGTGGAGCGGGATGGAGGTGGACGACGCGATCGGGGCGTACGACGCGGAGAGCGACCAGATGTTCCGCGTCGACGCCGAGTCGCCGGTTACAGGTCGTCCGGCTGCAGATCGTGGATCGTCTTGAGCTCGGTGACCTTCAGCTGCCGCGTGAGCGCGGGAAGCTTGAGGTACGCAATCTCTCCGACCTGCTTGCCGAGCAGCGCTCGGCCGATGGGCGACGACATGGTGACGTGCCCTTCCTCGAAGTCCACGGCGTCGCCGAAGACGAGGTGGTAGGTCTCCTTCAGGCCGGACTTCTCGTCGCGCACGTGGACGGTCGAGCCGAGGCCGACCTTGTCGTGCGGGATCTGCGTGACGTCGATGGACGACAGCTTGCTCAGGCGCTCCCGGAGCTGTCCCAGGCGGGCCTGCACGAATTGCTGACGCTCGAGGGCGGCCTTGTACTCGCTGTTCTCGCGCAGGTCGCCCATCTCGACCGCTTTCCGGATCTCATTGGGGAGCGTGACGTTCAGCTCGAATTGGAGCTTTTCGACCTCGCCCCCAAGCTTCTGCTTCAGCTCTTCGATCATGGTGCACCAGACTTCGTGACGGCAATAAAAGGTGACGCCCGGCCGGGGGCCGGGCGCCGCATATCTTCATACTACCCCGCAATGGGCAACAGGGCAATTCCGGGACCACGCGCATGAGCCTGTCGCTCGAAACGGTCGAGTCGGGTGTCCGTCGGCTGCGGATGCGCAGCTGGCAAGCAACCGCCGTGGGGTACGAGGTGAGCGCGTACCTGCTCCACGACGTGTTGGTAGACACCGGGTTCGCACACGCGCGTGCGTCGATGCTCGCGGCGGTGCGCACGCTGCGCCCGCGAGGGGTCGTGGTGACGCACTGGCACGAGGACCACGCGGGCAACACGCCGGCGCTGGCCGCGACGGGGCTGCCGATGTTGATGCACGAGGAGTGCGAGGCACTGCTGCGCTCGCATCCGGAGATTCGCCTGTATCGACGGGTCGTGTGGGGGCGCACGCCGGCACTCTCGCAGGCGATCGAGCCATTCGACCCCTCGCCGCTCAGGGTGCTTCCTGCGCCGGGCCACAGCCCGGATCACATGGTGGTGTGGGACGGGGAGGGGCGCGTCCTCGTCTCTGGCGACCTCTTCCTTGGGGTGAAGGTGCGCATCGCGCACGATCACGAGTCGCCGCGAATGCTGGTGGCGACCCTGAGGCACATGGCGGCGCTGGAGCCCAGGCTGCTGCTCGACGCACATCGTGGAATGGTGTCGGACGGTGCCGCACAGCTTCGGGCGAAAGCGGACTGGCCCGAGGAGACGATCGCTGGGATCGAGCGACTGGCGGCGGAGGGGGTCGAGGTCGAGGAGATCGTGCGGCGACTGTTCGGCGGGGAGTCGCTGGTTGGGCGGATAAGTGGCGGGGAGTACTCGCGGGCGGGGTTCGTCCGGGCGGTGCTCCTCGAGGGGAACGGCCACTCCCAGTAGTGAGTACCGAGTACTGGGTACCGAGACTGGCATACTGCCTCCCGGAATGCAGCGCGAGATCTCGACTTGAGTCAGTGGGGTCAGAGTCAGTGGGGTCAGAGTCAGTGGGGTCAGAGTCAGTGGGGTCAGAGTGCGGGTCAGCCCCAACGCGCCAAGGGGTCAGACCCCTTTGGTATCTGACCCCAGGATCTGACCCCAGCAGCAGTCAGCGAGGCCAGTCGGGGGGCGTGTCGGTGAGCTCGGCGCTCACCGTCCAGAGGCGCTCGCGCGTTGCCACGTTCTGTGACTGGCGTGAGGTGCGCATGGGGCGGCCGCGGCGGTCGAAGCACTGGGCGGTGATCTTCTCCAGCTCGGGGGCGGAGGCGGCGTAGATGGCGGTGCGTGCGCCTCGTTCCGGGGTGGAGAGCACGCGTCCCCACACGGCCTTGAGCCAGCGCGGTCGGAAGAGCACGTGCTCGCGCATGAGGTCCGTGGCCACGAGGCCCGGGTCGACGCAATTCGCGGTGATCCCGGTGCCTTCGAGGCGTGACGCGAGCTCGTAGGTGAACAGCACGTTGGCGAGCTTCGACTGGGCATAGGCGAGCGGCCCGTTCCAGCGCCGCTCCCCCTGCAGGTCGGCGAAGGCGATGCGGCCGAAGCGCTCGAACATCGAGATGACCGTGACGACGCGCGCGCCCTTCTCCGTGGCGCCGCGCCGGAGCATCGGCAGCAGCTCGTGCGTGAGCAGGAAGGGAGCGAGGTGATTCACGGCAAGCGTGAGATCGATGCCGTCCGCGCTGAGCTTCCGGCGCGTGGGGTTCACGCCGGCGTTGTGCACCAGCACGTGGAGCGCGGGATGTCGGGCAGCCAGCTCGCGCGCGCCGGCGCGGATCGCGTCGAAGGAGGCGAGGTCGGCGACGAGGGTGGAGACGTTCGGGTTCGAGCTGCGCGCGCTGATGTCGTCGCGCGCGACTGCGAGGGCATGTTCGTCGCGCCCGAGGAGCACCACCGTACCACCGAGTCGGGCGAGGCCGAGCGCCGTGGCCTTGCCGAGTCCGCGACTCGCACCGGTGACGAGGCAGACGCGACCTCGGAGTGTGTCGTCGCCGGAGAATGCGGGGAGCGTGGAGGTTTCCGTCGCGGGGAGGGCGGCAGGCTGGGTCGCCTGCTCTTCCATCGCGGCGTAAGTTGACGCTCCCCGTTCGTCGTCCATGGGAGGAAGTTAGTGGCTTCGATCTCTCGTCCGCTCGCGGTCGCGCTTCTGATCGGTACGGCGCTGCTCGGAATCGGTGCTGCATTGCACCCGATGCTGCCCGCCGACGTGCCGGGTCAGCTCAGGATGATCGCTGCGTCGCCGAGCTTCCGCGCCGTGCACCTGGCGATGCTGTGTGGCTCGGGGCTGATCATCGCCGGCGTCTGGACGCGGCTGCTCCTCAGGCAACCTGTCACGCCGACGCCGCTGATCGGCGCGCTCGTGCTCGTGTGCCTGGGGATTTGCTTCAACGCGATCGACATCGCGTTCATGGGTGGATCCGGTTGGCACATGGCGACGGCGTATGTCGCCGGCCAGAGCGAGCTGGCGCCAGTGTTCGAGGCGCTGCACCGGTTCGGGCTCCTCACGGCGCGGTTCGGCAACTTCCTGGTTGCGCTCGGTGCGCTGGTGCTCGGCTTCGCGGAGCGCGAAGATCCGGAGAGCCCCCGCTGGATGGCGTGGCTGGCGTGGATCGCCGCGGCGGGGGGACTGGCCGGTGTGGTGCTCGTGCCGGAGGCGAGCCTGTTGATGCTCACCGCGGTGACGCTGATATCGGGGTGGAGTGTGGGGACGAGCGTGCGCGCGTTGCGCGGCGACGCCGTGAGTGCGTGAGTGAGAGACGGGCTCGGGAAGCTTCTGCGTGACAAGGGGTCAGAGTCGAAGACCGACTCTGACCCCAGCTTTTTCCCAAGGGGTCAGAGTCTTTGACTCTGACCCCGGCCTCCCGCTACTTCTGCGGTCCCTTGTCGTCTGCCGTGGGGCCGTACATCGACGGCACCTTCTGGTTGGTGAGGCGGAGGTAGAAGCCAAGCTGGGCGCGGTGATGCACGAGGTGATTCATCACCATCATGCGGTACATCATATAGCGCGGCTTGACGTCGACCGGATTGCCGCCCGCCTTGAGCGTCCACGTCACCTTGAACTCCTCGTCGGTGATCTTCGCGAGTAGCGGCCGTGCGTCGGCGACGTTCTTGTCGAACATCTTGAGCAGCTGCTCGACGGGGTAGAAACGGTAGACGGCCGTCGGGCCCTCACGCGGCGCGATGTCGAACTCCTTCTCCGTCAGGACCTGAACGGCCCAGCCGGGGATCATCGCGACGAGCTGCGCGAGGTGGCCCATGGGGAAGGACTTCTCGTGCGGCATCCACTCGATGCGATCGTCGGGGACGCGCTCGAGGACGCGGCGCGTCGTCGCGATCTCGGCGTCGAACTCTGGGAGGAGAAGTTCAGAGATGGACATTTGCGGGAATGCGAGAGTGCGGGGATGCGGGTATGCGGACTACCGGTGCATTGGCAACTTCGAGTCCGTCTCGCTCGGCTCCTCCGGGGCGCCGTTCGCCTTCGCGAACTCGTCGCGGAGGAGGCGCATGTTCTTCTCGCGACGGTCGAGGAGGCGCTTCAGCTTGCGCGGCTTGTGGCGCGCGTGGGCGTACGTCGTGAGCAGCGGGAGCGCGACGGTGGAGTCGAGGTAGCAGACGACGGCATCGGGAAGGCGATCGGGGTCGATCTTCCCCCAGCTCACCGCTTCCGCCGGCGTCGCGCCGGAGAGGCCACCGGTGTCGGGGCGTGCGTCGGTGATCTGCAGGAAGAAGTCGTGGCCCTTCTCGTCGATGCCCAGCACCTCCTGGATCTGCGGCTCGGTCTGGAGGGCGAAGTTCTTCGGGCTCCCGCCACCGCAGATGAGCACCGCGCTCTTCCCTCCCCCGCGCTTGGCACCGAGGACGATGGACGCCGTCTCGTTGACGTCGGCGTTGGGGTCGATGAGGCAGCGGTTTCCCTCGAGCGCGAGCGCGGCGACGTTCATGCCGATGGACGAGTCGCCGGGCGACGAGGTGTAGACGGGCACACCGCACTCGTAGGCGACGCCGAGGAGCGACTTGTTGCCGATGCCGAGTGCCTTCTCGCGCTCGCGGATGTACTTGCCGCACAGCGCGTGGAACTCGGCGCTGCTCATGGCGCGCTGGAACTCCGGGCCCTGGATGATCTTCCGGAAGAACGCGTCCGTACTGAGGAGGACGTCGTAGTCGAAGAAGATGTCGTAGATGCGGACGATGCCGTCCTCGCGCAGCACCGTGTCGCTTGC
>DASVNI010000103.1:0-19735 GCA_036383935.1 Gemmatimonadaceae bacterium
CCACCACACATCGGGAAGCCCAGCGGGGTTGAGCAGGGTGCGCGCGGCGAAGAAGAAGGCGACGGTCACCAGCGCCGCGGTCACGTAGTAGCCCCGGTTCAGCGCCTTCATCGGATCCTCATCCTCCCTGGTGCGCACGACCATGACGCCGACGATCGAGCAGATCAGCCCGAGTGCCATGATCACGAGCGGGAAGAGGATGCCGTTGATGCCGAACGCCCCATGGAGGAGCACACCGAGAATCATCGCGCCGATGTTTTCCGCGGCGGTGGACTCGAACAGGTCGGCGCCGCGACCGGCGCAGTCACCGACGTTGTCGCCCACGAGATCCGCGATGACCGCCGGATTGCGCGGATCGTCTTCAGGGATTCCCGCCTCGACCTTGCCGACGAGGTCGGCCCCAACGTCCGCCGCCTTCGTGTAGATGCCGCCGCCCAGCTGGGCGAACAGGGCGACGAAGGAGGCGCCGAATCCGTAGCCGACGATGAGGAACGGGATGCGCTGCGCCCATTCGTCAGCCGACACGCCGGCAGGCGGGAAGGCAGACAGCGCCGCGAACAGGCCGCCGACGCCGAGGAGGCTCATCGCGACGGTGAACAACCCGGAGACCGCCCCGCCCCGTAGCGCCGTCTGGAGCGCGTCGTTGAGCGACGTCATGGCCGCCGCGGCGACGCGGATGTTCGAGCGGATCGACACCCACATGCCGATGAAGCCGGCGACACCCGAGCTCAGCGCTCCCAGAAGGAACGATGCGGTGACGTACAGCGCGAAGGTGCGCGGGTTCTGCACCGGGTCGTGCGCCGTCACGGGGCGGAAGAAGCTGTAGCCCACGCCGAGCAGCACGGCGACGACGACGGACAGAAACGCGATCGTCTTGTACTGGCGCGCGAGGAAGGCCTCGGCGCCCTGCTGAATCGCGTTGGAGATCTTCTGCATCTCCGGCGTGCCCCGCGAGCGAGCCAGGACCCATCGGGCGAGGAAGACGGCGAACAGCAGCGCGACCGCGCTGGCGGCGATGACGAGCGTCAACAGGGAGGACTGCGAGTGCGTCATGTTGCTCGGTTCGGAGTTACGTGCGTATGGAGCTTCAGCGCTCAGGCGTCGGCGGGTACAGTGCCTTCGGTGCGGCGCCAGAGGTAGAACACCGGGATCCCGATCAGCACGAGCACGAGACCCGAGATCGACTCGGTGCGCGTCGTGGGGGACAGGAGCAGCAGCAACATCACCGCGCAGCAGAGCACGATGTACAGCGCCGGGAGGATCGGGTACCCGACGGCGCGGTAAGGGCGTGGCATGTCAGCCCGCGTACGGCGGAGAATGAACAGGCCGGTGGTGGTGAACGCGTAGAAGAGCAGCGCCGCGAAGATCACGTAGTTGAGCAGCTGCCCGTACGTGCCGGTGAGACAGAGGACCGCCGTCCAGGTCGACTGCACGATCAACGCAAAGGCGGGGACGTTGTTGGAGTTCAACGTCCCCGCCCTGCGGAAGAAGAGGCCATCGCGGGCCATCGCGTAGAGCACTCGAGCGCCGGACAGAATCAAACCGTTGTTGCAGCCGAAGGTCGAGATGAGGATGGCCGCCGCCATCAGGTACGCGCCGCTCGGCCCGAAGATCGTCTCGGCAACGGCGGTGGCGACGCGATCCTCCGTGGCGTGCTGGATGCCGCGCGCCATGGCGTTCGCCCCCTCGGCGGCGCCGTGATACGGCAGCACGTTGAGGTACGAGTAGTTCGCCAGAATGTAGAGCAGCGACACGAGGCCCGTGCCGAGGACGAGCGCGAGCGGCAGGTTCCGCGAGGCGTTCTTGACCTCGGCCGCGGCGAAGGTCACGCTGTTCCACGCGTCGCTCGAGAAGAGCGAGCCGACCATGGCGGCGCCGAAGGCGATGACGAGCGTGGAGGTCAGCGACCACGTACCAGCGAAGGCGCCGGGGGCAAAGTTGGCGCCGACGGCGGTCGCGTTGCGGCCCACGGTGAGACCGAGAATGATGAGCAACGCGAGTGCGCCCGTCTTCACGACGGTGAGCGTGGTCTGGACGATCTTCCCGTCGCGCACGCCCTGCAGGTTGATCCAGGTGAGGAAGGCGACGCTGAGGAGTCCGATCAGCCGCTGAGGGGTGAGACCCAGCTGGATGGCGTTCGCGGGGTCAGTGCAGCCGAGCGCCGCGATGCAGACGTCCGCCTGCGGAAACCAGCTGAACCGCTCGGGACCGATGGCGGGAATGAGCACGCCGAGGAAGCGTCCGAACGCGACGGCGACAGCGGCGATGGTGCCCGTCTCGATGACGACGAAGAAGGTCCAGCCGTACAGGAACCCCATCAGGGGCCCCATGGACTCACGGAGGAAGACGTACTGTCCGCCGGCCTTGGGGTACATCGCGGCCATCTCGCCGTACGCGAGCGCCCCCAGCAGCGTCATGACCCCCGAGAGGACCCAGGCGAGGATCATCCAGAGCGGCGACGGCAGCTCGCGCGCCATGCTGGCCGAAACGATGAAGATACCGGACCCGATCATCGAACCGGCGACGAGCATCGTCGCGTCGGTGAGGGTCATCGCTTTGACGAATCCGGTGCCGGCGTGCGGCGTGGCGTCGGTCGAGACGGCCGAGCTACTCATTCATGTTCGGACAAAAGCGAGAAGGCGTCGACGGCGGCTGCCGTCGGCGTTTTCGTCATAATCCGACAAAATGTAGGGGGCCTCTCAGACCGCCGCTAGACCGATGGGAGGGAATCGGCCTGGTGCGGTACGGTCACGTACGCAGACTCAGAACTCGTATCCGACTTGCGCCTTCATGCGCAGTGGAGAGCCGTCTGGGCGTGTTCCGGGGCGGAACCGCATTGCGCGCAGAACTTCGGCGATGCGCTTGTTGTAGTCGCCGTCACGAGTGCGTGTGAAATCGAAGTTGATCACGCGTCCCGTGGAGTCGACGTCGAATTCGGCGATGAAGTGCAGACCGCGAACGCTCGACGGAGCGGGGAGTGGCGGCAGAAAGAACTCGATCGGCACGGGGGGATAGTTCGCCTGGTTGCCACCACCAGTGCCGGGACCCGTGCCACTGCCCCGCCCCGTTCCAACGCCCGAGCCAACGCCGCCTCCGCTGCCGGGGCCTGCGCCCGCACTGCCGTCGAATCCACTGCCGCCCCCGACCCCGGTCACCGCGGATGCGACCTCCATGACCTTCGCCGGAGCTGTCGTCTGCGCTTTCGGTACCGGGGGCAGCTCCACCGGCGCGGGAGTCGGCTCCACGGGCTTGGGAACCGGCTTGGGAACCGGCTTCGGTGTAGGCGGTGTGATCGGAGGCACCGACCTGGGCGTCGGCACGGCCGTGGGCAGCACCTTCACGAACTGAATGTGCTCCTGGGTCGAGGCGCCGGTGCCGCGGGTGCCGCCGCCGCCACCGCCGGCCGGCCCTGGTCCCCCTGCTCCCTGCTGCAGCCGCTCGATGACCGAGTGCGGCATGAAGAAGGGGACGATGAGAAGGAAGATGATGAGCGCGTGGACGACGACGGAAACGACCGCGCCCGCACGCCGGCCTTCATCGCGCATCGGCATGCCAAGCGGCACGCGATAACGCGGATGAGGCGTCTCCTCGGCAATGTCGTCGAAATCAGCCATGCGAGTCAGACGAAACGATGGGCTCGTCGGCACGCAAGAGGCGCGTCCGACACATAAAAAGTTATACGGCGGACGACCCGGTAAGGTTCGTCCGCCGTATCATACTTTGGTACCCTGACGCGAAGCGTGCGCTACTTCTTATCCGCGCCGGGCGTGTCCTTGGGCGGGACGCCGATGACCTTCACCCCGGAGCCCCGGGAGACGTCCATCGCGTGGACCACCTGTCCGTACTTCACCTTCGGGTCACCCTTCACGAAGATGATCTTCTCGGGCCGGCCGTCGTAGATCTCCTTGAGCCGGGGTCCGAGGCGATCCTCGGTGACCTTCTCGGTGTTGATGCTGTAGGAGCCATCAGCGAGCACTTCGAGCACGATCTGGTTCGAATTCGCGTTCGCCGGTTGAACCGACGGATTCGGATCCGGGAGCTGCACGTCGATCGACTTCCGCATGGTCGGGATCGCCGCCATGAAGATGATCAGGAGCACGAGCAGCACGTCGATCATGGGCGTGACGTTGATCTCGTTCGTCAGCCCGCCGCTACCACCTGCTGCCATCGCCATTAGGGAGTCCCTCCAGCGGGGGGCGCGGCCGGTGCGCCCGCGCCCTTCGAGTCACCAGCGACGGTGGAAACGGTGCCGGGCTTCTGATCGCTGATCATCGCGACGACGGAGACGCCGTTCTTGGCCGCCATGTCGGTCGCATCGACCACCTTCTCGTACGTCAGATCCTTGTCGGCCTTGAGGTACATCACGCGATCGTCGCGGTTCGTGTAGATCCGCTTGATCTCAGCCTCGATGGCCGTCTTGGAAATGGGCTTCTTGTTCAGATAGTAGTTCCCATCCTTGTCGATACCGAGGACCTGATCGTTCTCCTCGTCTTCGGGATGGTCCTTCAGGTTCTGCCCCTGCGGGGGCTGGGCATTGAAGCCCGCGAGGAGGGCTGGCGTCACCACCATGAAGATGATGAGGAGCACGAGCATGACGTCGATCATCGGCGTCACGTTCGGCTGTGATGCCACGCCTCCTCCGGAACTGCTACTCATTGCCATTCGACGGTCTCCTCAGAGGGGACGCGAACGTCTCAGGTGGAGATCGGCGAGTTGCCGCCCGACGACGCGTTGAACTCACGGGTGAAGCGCGACCGGCCGAACTCGCCCGACACGCCCTTGATGAGGTAGTCGATCATCTCCTTGGAGACGTACGTCATCTCAGCGGTGAGGTTGTCGATCTTCGTCTGGAAGAAGTTGTACGCCCACACGGCCGGGATGGCGACGATCAGGCCGAACGCCGTCGTCGCGAGTGCCTCGGAGATACCACCACCGATCGAGGCCAGACCACCACCACCCGACGCGGCCATGGCCGTGAAGGAGTTGATGATACCGACCGTCGTTCCGAGCAGTCCGACGAAGGGGGCCGTGGCGCCGACGGTGGCGAGCACCGCGAGGCCGCGCTTCAGCTGCGTGATCTCGAGCAGCATGTTGCGCTCGACCGCACGCTCAGCCGAGTTGATGTCGGACACGGTCACCGAGCCATCCTGGATGAGGGGCTTCACCTCACCGAGCGCGCCGCCGAGGACGAGGGCGACGTGCGACTTCTTGTAGCTCTCCGCGAGCTTGATCGCCTCGGTGAGGTTGTCCTCCTCGAGGAACTGCGAGAACTCAGGCGCGAACTTGCGGGTCTCAGCCTGCGCGGAGCGCAGGTTCCACCACTTCGACACCATGATCGTGAGCGAGTAAATCGACATCAACGCCATGACGATCACGATGCCCTTGGCGAAGTTGCCCATCGCGGCCCAGAGGCCGGCCAGTGACAGATCCATTGTCTTCGAGTCTCCGGAGGATGATTAGCTCTTTTGGAGCGAGAACGTGAACGGCTGCTGAACGAGCTGCTTCACCTTGCGACCGCCGACCTCGGCCGGATAGAACCGCATCCGGGGCAGCGCATTCTTGACCGCGTTGGTGAACTGCTCGTTCGAGGACTTGAGGACCTTGAAGGTGCCCGACTCGTAGCGGCCCGTGGTGTCGACGACGAACTGCGCGAGCACCTCGCCTTCGACGTTGGCCGACCTGAGCATGTCGGGATACGAGAGGCACGTCGGGCACGGAATCTGGGCGACCTGCTTCTCGACCTGGAACTCGAAGTACGGCTGGTCCGAATTGACCGGCGCCGTGCCACCGACGACGCCCTTGCTGGTGCCACCCGCGACGCCCTTACCGGAGAAGTCGGCCTCGTCCGTCACCTTCTTGTTGAGGTCGATGTCGGGGAGCACGTCGGGGACCTTCACAGGCGCGGCCAGCACCTGGAACCCCTTCGGGGGCGGCGGTGCCATCACCACATCCTTCGGCGGAGGCGGAACCTCCTTCGGCGGAGGCGGCTCCTCCTTCTTCTTCATCTCGACGAACTCGACCTTCTCAGCCTTGGGCTTTTCGAGCTGCTCCTTGGCCTGCAGCGTTCCATACACCGCGGCAGTGCCGAGGAGCGCGTGGATGACGCCGCTGAAGACGAGACCGCCCGTCGTGCGCTGCTTCTTGGGCTTGGACTCAATCAGGTTGTTGAACATGTCCGCGCAGACCTACGTGGTTTGAGGACGGGACACTTTCGTTACGTCAACCAACCTATCCCGTGTTACCGATGGAGGAACCGTTCACTCATTAAGATTTCGTGAAGTCCGAATTAGTCTCCGATATCACGTAACTTCACGAGTCTCAACCATCACGGATCTCGGCGCTCCGGCGCTTCTCCGTCGGTTGAGCGCCGGGCTCGCCCGGAGGCGAGGCGAGGTTACGCGCGTCACGCAGTTCCCGCGCCTCCCGAGCGTCCCTGACCTCGCTTCGCGCCGATTCGTCATCCGCGCCGCCCACTTTCGTCAGCAGCGGCAACGTCACGGTGAACACCGAACCGCGACCCAGACGGGACTGCACGGCGATGCGGCCGCCGTGGGCCTGCGCGATCCACTGACAGATGGCGAGCCCGAGGCCGAACCCGCCCCGCTCGCTCGTCCTGGAGCGAGCTCGATCGGCGCGCCAGAACCGCTCGAACACATGAGACAGCTCCGCAGCCGACATGCCGATGCCCGTGTCGCGCACGGTGAACGCGATCTCGTCGCCGACGCGCTGGCTCAGCGAGAGCTCGACGCGTCCGCCGCTCGGCGTGTACTTGATGGCGTTGGTGACGAGGTTGAGGAAGAGCTGGCGCAGGCGACGCGCGTCGCCATCGACGACACCTTCCTCCAGCACCGACATGGAGACGGTGAGCCCCGACTCCTCCCCGAGAATCATCGCGGTCTCGTAGACATCGCGGACCAGCGGGCCGAGTGAAACGGGCTCACGATAGAGATCGAAGCGTCCTTCGTCGGCGCGCGCGAGGGTGAGCAGACTGTCGACGAGATCGGACATCCGCGTCGTCTCCTGCAGCGCCTCCTCGAGCGCCTGCATCGCCTCCGTGCCGCGCGCCCCGGGATGCATCGCGCGCTCGACATCGGCACGGAGCACGGTGAGCGGCGTCTTGAGCTCGTGGGACGCGTCGGCGGTGAAGCGCCGCAGAGCGCCGAACGACGTCTCGAGGCGCGAGATCATGGCGTTCAGCGTGTTCCCCAGCCTCGACAGCTCGTCGCTGCCGAGATCGGCGGGAAGTCGCCGGTGCAGCGAGCGACCGTCCGTGATCGCCTCGACCTCGTTCATCAGCTCGTCGATCGGCTCGAGTGCCCGGCCGGTGACGAAGTACGAGACGCCGATGAAGCCGATCAGGATCAGGGGGATCACGACGAGCATCGACCCGAGAAGCACGTCGCCTCCGAGCTCGGCGACGGTGGTCGGCACGCCGGACACGACGCGGGTCACTTCGGGGAGCAGCGTGGAGTCGCGTCTCGCGACGAGCAGCATCTTGCCGTCGAACAGCGGATCGGCGACGGCGACGAGGGCGCCCGGCCCGTTCGGCTCGAGATGTTTCGCGGTAGCGAGAATCGCCGATCGGTCCTCGAGCGTGAGCTGCCGAAGTCCGATCGAGGTGTAGAGCTCCTTTCCGTCCCGGTCGTAGACGATGAAGTAGCCCGAGATGCGACCGAGGATGGAGAGGACGCTGCCCGTGAGCGAGCGACGCGCGGTGGCCGAGTCGGCGGGGGCCTGATCCTCGAGCAGTGGGTGGTCGTTCAGCACCCACGCGCGCAGCGGCTCCAGCACGCGATCGCCCTGCTCGATCGCGGTGGGCCCGAGCGCGTCGATGCCACTCGCGACGCGCACGGTCCACAGCGCCACCGCAAAGACGATCAGGCCGCCGATGAGGGCGAAGCCATAGGCGACGGTCAGTCGCGTGCGCAGTGTTGCCACGTCACTCCTTCAGTACGTACCCCACGCCGCGGACCGTCGTGATGAGCTTCCGCGAATGGCCTGCGTCGACCTTCTTGCGCAGGTGATTGATCACCACGTCCACGATGTTCGTCCCTGGATCGAAGTGATACCCCCAAGCGTACTCGGTGATCAACGTGCGGCTCATGACGCGGCCGGCGTGGCGCGCGAGGTACTCGAGCACCGTGTACTCCTTCGGCGTCACCTCGATGGGGACGCCGCTGCGACGGACCTCGTGCGTCGCCTGGTCGATCTCGAGATCGCCGACGCGGAGAATCGGGGACGCGAGCGCGCGCGGTCGACGCGCGAGCGCCTCCACCCGGGCGAGGAGCTCCTCGAAGGCGAATGGCTTGGTGACGTAATCGTCCGCACCGGCACGCAGCGTCGTCACCTTGGCGTCGACCGCGTCCTGCGCGGTGAGCACGAGCACAGGACGCTCGAAGCCCTTGGCACGGAGTGACTGGAGCACGTCGAGCCCACTCTTGCCCGGCAGGCGCATGTCGAGGACGACGAGGTCGTATGCCTCCGAGCTCGCACGCCGCTCTCCCTCCTCGCCGTCGGTCATCAGATCGACGGCCCAGCGATGCTCCTCGAGTCCGCGCTTCACGTACTGGCCGACCGTGGGATCATCCTCGATGACGAGAATCCGCATCGGCGCTACTCGACTCCCCCGGGCCGCCGGAAGCCGTACTCCCGGATCTTCCGGTAGAGCGTCTTCGAGCTGATGCCGAGTGTCGATGCGGCGCGTCCCTGGTGCCAGCTCGTCTCGTGGAGGACGGACTCGATGTGCCGCCGCTCGAGCTCGGCCAAGGAGATGGCGGGTGCTGCCGCGCGTTCCGGCAGGCCGGGCGTGGGGAGATGCAATGGCAGGTCCGCCGCGTGGATCTGCGGGCCTCGCGCAAGCAGGACGGCGCGCTCCATGACGTTGCGCAGCTCCCGCACGTTGCCTGGCCACGGGTACCGAGCCAGCAGCTCGATGGCGTCGGGGGCGAGCGTGGGCGGATTGCCCTTGCTGAACTGCTTGAGGAACTGCCGCGCGAGGAGTGGAACGTCGACCGTTCGGTCGCGCAGCGCGGGCAGCTCGATCGCGATCGTGTTGATGCGGTAGTACAGATCGTCGCGGAAGGTGCCCTCGGCGACGCAGGCGGCGAGATCGCGGTTCGTCGCGGCGAGCACGCGCACGTCGACCTCGACCTTCTGCGTGCCACCGACGCGATAGAAGCTGAGCTGATCGAGCGCGCGGAGCAGCTTGCCCTGCAGCTTGGGCGAGAGCTCGGCGATGCCGTCGAGGAAGAGCGTGCCGCCCGCCGCCAGCTCCATCAGTCCGAGCTTGCGCTCTTCCGCGCCAGGGAAGGCGCCGCGCTCGTGCCCGAACAACTCGCTCTCGAGCATCCCTTCGGCAAGCGAGGCGCATCCGACATCCACGAAGGGCCCGCTCCGTCCGGAGAGGCGATGCACCATGTGCGCGACGAGCTCCTTGCCCGTCCCCGACTCCCCGGTGATGAGCACGGGTGAGTCGCTCGGCGCCACGCGCGTGATCATCTCGAGCACCGCCTCGAGCGGCGCGTACTGCGTCTCGATCTCGAGGGCGCCACCGGCGCGCTCGAGCTGCGACTGGAGCAGGACGTTCTCGCGTGCAAGCCGGCGCTTCTCCCAGGCGCGACGCACGAGCACGTCGATCTCGGCCATGCGATACGGCTTCGCCATGTAGTCGTACGCGCCGAGCTTCATCGCGCTGATCGCCGTCTCGATGGTGCCGTTGCCGGTGATGATGATGACCTCCGGCGGATCGGCTTCAGTGCGCACCTGCTTCAACACCTCGAGCCCGTCGAGCTCGGGCATCACGATGTCCAGCAGCGCGACGTCGTACGCCTCGGCGCGCAGGGCATCGACGGCGGCGCGGCCATCGGTGACGGTGTGTACGGCGCAGCCGCGGCCGGCCAGGAAGTTCGAGAGGATCTGACCGAGGTTCACCTCGTCCTCGGCCACGAGCACCTTGATCTTGGACTCGCTCACGTGCGGTCTCCTCGTTCGTCAGAGCGCGGGAGCACGATCCGAAACACGCTTCCCTCCCCCGGTGTGCTGTCGACCTCGATCCGGCCGCCGTGCTCGGCGACGATGGCGTAGCAGATCGAGAGCCCGAGCCCCGTACCGCGGCCGGGCGGCTTCGTGGTGTAGAACGGTTCGAAGATCTTCGGCAGGTCGGCGCGGCGAATTCCCTCGCCGTGATCGACGACCTCGGCGACGACACTCCGTGCGTCGGCGCCCCAGCGGGTGCGCAGCTCGATCGTCCCCTGCTCGCGCATCGCATCCATGGCATTCAGCAGCAGCGCCATGAACACCTGGACGAGCTGCTCCTCGTTCGCGAGCACGACCGGCCCGAGCGAGCGATCGAGGTCGGTCTCGACGGTGAGCTTCTTGAAGCGCGAGTGGTGCTTCAGCACGAACAGAGTCCGGTCGATCGCCGCATTCACGTCGACGAGCGCCTTGTCCGTCGCCTTCGGCCGACTGAAATCCAGCAGCGAATCGGTGATCCCCTTGCAGCGCGCGACCTCGCTCTGAATCAGGCGCAGCCCGTCGCGAAGCGCCGGAGGCGGCTCGTCCCGAGAGAGCTCGAGACTCTCCGCACACGCGGCGATCGTTGCGAGCGGATTGTTGATCTCGTGCATGACGCCCGCAGCGAGCGTGCCGATGGCGGCGAGCTTCTCCGCCTGGGCGAAGCGCTCCTGCGCCTCACGCCAGTCCGTCACGTCCTCACCAACGGTGATCACGTGCGTCACGGGCCCGTCGTCGAGGCGCATCGGGATCTTGGAGATGCGATAGGTGCGCATCTCGCCGGAGGCGTGGGACTCCATCTGAAAGGTCTGGAGTCGCCCCGTGGCGAAGACGTCGTCGAACTCGCGACGCAGCACGGAGGCGGGCTGGCGATGGAGGATCTCGAAGATCGTGCGCCCGATGGCGTCCTCGCGCGAGACGCCCTGCATGCCGGTCTCGCGCTTCCGGTTCCAGACCGAGATGCGGTACTCGCGGTCGATCACGTAGAGGCCGACGGGGAGTGAGTCGATGATCCGCGCGGTCATGCGCCGCTCGCGATCGATCTGCTGCGTGCGCTCGATGGCCTCGGACTCGAGCTGTTCCGCATACGCGGCCTGCTTCAGCAGGGGGGCCAGGATGTCGGCCACCGTGGCGAGGAAGGTCTGCTCCTCCGTAAACGCCGTCGGATCGGGCGCGCGGGCCCCGACCGTGTGCCGCGCTGCGTCGAGGATTCGCGCGAGGAGGTCGGTCGGGTCCGATGCCGACGGCGTCGGCGCGGATGCGGCGCTCGACACTTCGTCGCTGGGTCGGGGAGGGACCAGTGTGAAGCTCGGGGAGGAAGGAGGGGCGAATCTAGGACGGCGCGTGGAGTCGGACAAGATGACCGAGGACACAATCGGCGACGCTCTCGTCCGCCCTCCACGCGCCCACGATCACCGTGGTTCCAGCCCCTCCCACAGCCCCTGGAGGTAGGTGGCGCCGAGGGCACGATCGTGCAGCCCATAACCAGGTCTTCCCTCCTCGCCCCAGATCATCCGGCCGTGGTCCGGACGCATGGGACCCGTGAATCCAACGTCGCGCAGCGCGGCGAGCACGTCGCGCATCGGCACGTTCCCGAAGCGTGACGGGTGCGGCGCCTCGTGGAACTGCCGCGTCCCCGTGATGGCGACGTTGCGGCAGTGCATGAAGTTGATGCGGCCGCGCCCCCCGATGCGACGAGTGATCGCGGGCAGATCATTGTTCGGGTTGGCGCCGAGGGAGCCGGTGCAGAGCGTCACGCCGTTGGACGGGCTATCCACGATGTCGATCAGACGCTCGAACGCGTCGCCGCTCGTGATGATTCGCGGCAGCCCGAAGATCGACCAGGGTGGATCGTCCGGGTGGATGGCCATCCGCACACCGGCGCGCTCCGCTTCGGGGACGACGCGCTCGAGGAAGTAGGCGAGGTGCTCCCAGAGCTGCTCCGGACCGACCGCGGAATACGCCGCGAGCAGCGCCTGCAGCGCCTCGGCGTCGTACGCGGCCGACCAACCGGGCAGGTCGCCCGTGCCACGGGAGAGGTCGATGCGCGAGAGCGCCGCATCGTCGTACGAGAGGGCGGTCGAGCCATCGGGTTGGACTTCCGCCAGATCCGTACGGGTCCAGTCGAAGATTGGCATGAAGTTGTAGCACAGCACCGGCACGCCGAGCGCGCCCATGTTGTGCACGCTCTCGCAGTACTGATCGAGCAGACGATCGCGAGAGGGGCGCCCGAGCTTGATGTCCTCGTGTACGGCGATGCTCTCCACGACGGCGAACTCGAGGCCGGCGCGATCGATCATCTCGCCGATGCGCTCGAGGGAGCTCTTCGGCCACACATCGCCGATGGCGACGTCGTAGAGCGCAGTCACGATCCCCGTCACGCCCGGGATCTGTCGAATGTGTCGGAGCGGGATCGGGTCGTCTGGCCCGAACCAGCGGAAGGTCATCTGCATGAGATCACGCGGGTCGCACGACGAAGTGGTAGACGGTACGCGACCGGTGCTCGACACCGGGCCGCAGGATGGTCGAAGGGAAGAGCGGCTCGTTCGGTGAGTTCGGGAAGTGCTGCGTCTCGAGCGCGAGGCCCGAGCGGTACGTGAGGGGCACGCCGCCCTTTCCCGTGACGGTGCCGTCGAGGAAGTTGCCGGAGTAGCACTGCATCCCCGGCTCGGTGGTGTGAATATCGAGTCCGCGGCCGCTGAGCGGATCGGTGAGACGCGCCGCGAGCACGAGGTCGGACTCGGCGCTGTGATCGATCACGAAGTTGTGATCGTAGCCGCCGGCGAGGCGGAGCTGCTCGTCGTTGTCGTTGATGCGCGCGCCGATCTTCTCAGGGGTGGTGAAGTCGAACGGCGTGCCCTGCACCGGCCGTAGCTCGCCCGTCGGGATGAGCTGTGCATCCACCGGCGTGAAGCGCGACGCGGACACTTCCAGCGTGTGATCGAGAATGTCGCCTACGCCCGTACCGGCGAGATTGAAGTAGCTGTGCTGCGTGAGGTTGACGGGCGTCGGCGTGTCTGCCGTCGCGAAGAAGTCTATGAGAAGCGATCCCTCAGGGGTGAGCGTGTACGTGACGCGTACGCTCACACCGCCCGGATAGCCTTCATCGCCATCGGGGCTGAAGTGGCCGAGCGTGAGGCCGATGTTGTCCCCATCGGCGAACGCTTCGGTCATCCACACGGCCTTGTTGAAGCCGCGGATCCCACCGTGCAGGTGATTGCTGCCGGCATTCGTGGCGAGCGTGTACTCACGGCCGTCGAGGGAAAACTTGCCGGCGCGGATGCGGTTGGCGTACCGCCCGACGAGCGCGCCGAGATAGCTCTTGTCGCGCAGGTAGCCGTCGAGCGTGTCGTAGCCGAGGCTGACGTCGGCGGGCACGCCGGCCCGATCAGGTGCGAACACGGATTGAATGACGCCACCGTACGAGAGGACGGTGACCGTGACGCCACTGGCCGACGCCAGCGTGAAGCGCTCGACCTCAGCGCCTTCTGGCGTCGTGCCGAACGGCTCGCGAATCATGCCGTCGGGAAGGGGGACCTTGGATGAGCGTGTGGGCATGGTGCCTCGTGAAGTTCGGATCAGGCGGACGTTTCGCCGATGGCCGCCGCGAGCACGGTCTCCGGCGTCCAGTCCGCGATCGGGCGCGCGGGCGAGAGACGTCCGCGGCACATCACGGCGAGGCGATCGCACAGCCCGAACAGCTCAGGGAGATACGAGCTGACGATGAGGATGGCGCGTCCAGCCGCTGCCTGCCGCGCCACGGTGTCGTAGACGTCGGCCTTGCTGCCGATATCGATGCCGCGTGTGGGCTCGTCCAGCAGCAGGACGTCGGCCTCCTGATGAAGCAGCCGGCCGATCGCCACCTTCTGCTGATTGCCACCCGAGAGCGCGCGAACGGGCTGCCAGGGTGAGCGCGCACGCACACGCAGCTCGCGAATCCAGTGACGCGTGCGCTCCGCCTGGCGCGCGAGGTCGAGGAAGCCGCCCCGTGCTCGTTCAGGCCGCGTCGCGCAGAGGTTGTCGGCGATCGAGAGTGCGAGCGCGAGCCCTTCACCCTTCCGATCTTCGCTCACGTAGCCGACGCCCTCGCGCACGCGTTCGGCCGTGCGCACCTGTCGCGCGGAACGCACGCGACCGTGCAGCGCGACCGTCCCGCCGGCTGGTTCGTCGAGCCCGTAGAGGGCGCGTACCAGCTCGGTGCGGCCGGAGCCGAGGAGTCCGGCGATGCCGAAGATCTCGCCTCGACGCAGCTCGAGGCTGGCCTCGCGCAGGCGCGGCGGCGCGCTCAGGTCGCGCACCGAGAGCACGACCTCGCCATTCGGGATGGGATGTCGAGCGGGAAAGAGCCCTTCCGCCGAACGGCCGACCATCATCGTGATGAGCTGGTCGTTCGTCGTGCCGGCGATGGTGCCCGTGCCGACGCTTCGACCGTCGCGCAGTACGGTGTAGCGATCGGCGATCTGGCGGACTTCCTCGAGAAAGTGGCTGATGTAGACGATGGCGATCCCGCGCGCCGCAAGCCGGCGGATGAGCGCGAAGAGCCGATCGACGTCAGCGCCCTGGAGGCTGCTCGTCGGCTCGTCCATCAGCAACACACGCGCGTCGCCGGCGAGCGCACGACAGATCTCGACGATCTGGCGCGCCGCGAGGGAGAGGTCGCTCAGCCGCTTGCTGGGATGGATCTCCGGATGCGGCATCTCGTCGAGGAGCGCGCGCGCGCGGGCACGCGCCGCCTGGCGGTCGATCCATCCATGCCGCGCCACCTCGTTGCCGAGGAGCACGTTGTCGGTGACCGACAGGTGCGGGCAGAGCGACAGCTCCTGATGGATGAGGGCAATTCCATGCGTGCGCGCATCGTGTGGCGCGGAGGGCGCGTAGCGCGTTCCCTCGAGCGTCATCTCGCCGCGGTCGGGCTGCACCTCGCCCGAGAGGACGTTCATCAGGGTGCTCTTCCCCGCGCCGTTCTCGCCAAGCAGTGCGAGCACCTCGCCCGGACGCACGGCGAGGTCGACGCCGTCGAGCGCGACGGTCGCGCCGTAGCGCTTGGCGATGCCGGCGACCTGCAGACCCTGCGTCACTGGCCGACGAGATACTTGTCGATCGGTGGGTTGGTGATCGCTTTCGCTTCCGGCGTGTCCATCGTCTCCGGGGTCACGAGCTCGACTCCGGTATCGATGCGCTTGTCCACCGGCTGGCCCTTGAGGTGCGCGACCATCGTCTTCACACCGAGGTAGCCCATCTTCATCGGATTCTGGACGGCGACGCCGTCGAGCTGCTTGGCGCGCATCGCATCGAGCAGCGTCTGGCTCGCGTCGAACCCGACGAAGCGGATCTTGCCCGCCTTGGCAATGTCCTGAAGTGCGAGCAGCATGCCGACGGTCGACGACTCGTTCGCCGTGAAGATGCCGTCGAGGTCCGCGCCGAACCGGTTGAGCAGATTCTCCGACGCCCGCTTCGCCGTCTCACGCGTCGCGCCCGCATACTGGTCCGACGATACGACCGTGATCCCCGGATACGCCGACTTGATCTTGTCGAGGAAGCCCTTCTCGCGCTGCTCGGTGCTGTTCGACCCTTCCTGGTAGCGCAGCACGAGGACCTTCCCCTTCCCCTTCAGCAGCGTGCCGATACGCTCGGCGCACAGCTCGCCGCCCTTGTAGTTGTCGGTCGCGACGAAGCTCACGATCTGATCGGACTCGAGCCCGGAGTCGATGATCACGGTGGGAACGCCGGCACTCTTCGCTTCCTCGACGGGGCGCACGAGGGCGCGATTGTCGAGCGGCGCGAGCACGATCCCCGACACGCCCTGGCTCGTGAAGCCCTCGACGACCTGCACCTGCTGTTCGCGGTCGTCCTCACGCAGCGGGCCTTTCCAGATGATCTTCACGCTGTCGCCGGCGGCGTCGAGCTCCTGCGCGGCCTGGTTCGCGCCGGCGTGAATGCTCTTCCAGAACTCGTGGGTCGTCCCCTTCGGGATCACGGCAAGGGTGTACGTCTTGCCCGCGCCCGCCGCGGCGCTACCTGACTCCTTCTTCGAGGCGGAATCACTGCAGGCGGCCGCACCGAGCAGCGCGAACAGCGCGACGGCCGAAAGTCGGGTCATTCTCAACGAAGGTCTCCAGCGTGTGGAAGTCCGTGTGGGTGCACCGACGGTCCGGGAGAATCTACAGGCGGGTCCGACTGAGCAGCAGAGCTAGAGCACGACGACGCCCTTCACGTAGTCGGGCAGCCGGTGGTCGCCGGCGAATGCGGCAGGCACGGAGTCCAGCGACCGATAGCGATGCGTGATGAGCGACTCCACGTCGATCGCGCCCTCCTCGATCAAACCCAGCGCGCGAACATAGGTCAGGGGCCGACCCGTCGCGTCGTGGCCGCCCGACGCGCCGGCGGGAGAGACGAGCGTCGGCTCCATGAACTGGAGACGGTTCATGACGCCGAGCTCGACGCCGGTGTGGCCATGGCCGTACATCAACACCGTCGCCTGCTTGCGCACGAGCGCGGGAATCGCCTTGAACAGCGCCCCGGAGCCCGTGCACTCCAGCAGGAGCTCGGCGCGGCGTCCCTTGGTCCGCTCCGCGACCGCCTCGACGATGTCGGTCGACGACGGATCGACGGTCTCGGCGCCGAACCGCTCGGCGAGCGCACGGCGTCGCGCATTGGGCTCGCTCACGAGAAGCAGGCCGTCGTAGCCGAGCACATTGCGGAGGTACTGCGTGAAGAGGAGACCGGCCGGCCCGCCGCCACAGATGAGAATTGACCGCACACCGTGCGGCTCGCCGACGCGACCGAGCGGGTAGCGCGCCGCCGAGCGCGCGATCATCTCGCTCGAGTGCACGATGCAGCCGAGTGGTTCGGCGAGCGCTGACTGCTCGGCCGGCAGATCGCTGCCGATGCGCACCGTGTTCGCGGCGGGCACCGTGATCATATCCGCGAATCCTCCGGGCGGCCCCGTGATGCCATGCTCCGCATAGTGCTCGCACTGGTGCGAGTCACCGGTCACGCAGTACTCGCACAGACGTTCGCGGTGCTCGCTGACGCAGGTGCGGCCCTGATCCACGATGACGCGGTCGCCAACGCGGACGTCGCCGATGCCCGCGCCGACCTCCTCCACCACGCCGGCGATCTCGTGTCCGAGAATTTGTGGATGCGTGCGCAGCGGGAGGACACGGCCATGGTCGTCCGTGTTGTAGTTCCCGTGCCCCGCGACGATGTGCAGATCGGTTCCACACAGCCCGACCGCGGCGACACGCACCAGCACCTCGTGCGACGCGGGCGCCTGCACCGGCACGTCGCGCACCTCGATCCGATTCACGTCGAGGAGGACCGCCGCGCGCATCGTCCGGCCGAGGCGGACCGCGTCGGTCATCGCTCCACCGCCAGTGCCGCCGAGTCATCGACCCACGCGGCACCGCCCGGATAGGCGTAGTCGCGCAGGCTCTCCGGACGCATCGTGATGCTGTAACCCGGCGCGGTCGGCGGCATGTACCGGCCGTCGCGGATCACGACCGGATCGAGGAAATGCTCGTGCAGGTGATCGACGTACTCGATGATGCGATCCTCGAGCGAGCCGCTGACGCACACGTAGTCGAACATCGACAGGTGCTGGACGTACTCGCAGAGACCGACGCCGCCCGCGTGCGGACACACGGGAACGCCGAACTTCGCCGCGAGGAGCAGCACGGCGATCACTTCGTTCACACCGCCGAGCCGACAAGCGTCGATCTGACAGAAGGCGATCGCGTGCGCCTGCATCAGCTGCTTGAAGACGATCCGATTCTGGCAATGCTCGCCCGTCGCGACGCCAATCGGCTCGATGGCGCGGGCGATCGTCGCGTGACCCAGCACGTCGTCGGGGCTCGTCGGCTCCTCGATCCACCATGGATCGAACTGCGCCAGCTCGCGCATGCTCTCGATGGCCTCGTCCACCTCCCACACCTGGTTGGCGTCGACCATCAGCTTGCGATCCGGGCCGATCTCCTGACGGATGAGCGCGGCGCGGCGCAGGTCGTCGCTGAGATCGCGGCCGACCTTGATCTTGAAGTGCGACCAGCCGGCGGCGATGCCCTCGCGGCACAACCGCCGGATCTTCTCGTCGGGATAGCCGAGCCACCCGGCGGAAGTCGTGTAGGCGGGATAGCCGCCGCGCTCGAGCGCACTCTCACGCTCGGGCCGCGTACGCTGCAGGCGACGCAGGATGTCGAGCGCTGCTTCCGGCGTCAGCGCATCCGTGATGTACTTGAAGTCCACGCAGCGCACGATCTCTTCGGGGGTCATGTCGCAGAGCAGCTTCCAGAGCGGCTTGCCCTCGACCTTGGCCCAGAGGTCCCACACCGCGTTCACCACGGCCGCCGTGGCGAGATGGATGACACCCTTCTCCGGGCCGACCCAGCGCAGCTGGCTGTCTCCGACGACCCGTCGCCAGAACGCCCCCATGTCCGCGGCGATCTCGTCGAGCCGCAGGCCGATCACGAGGGGCGCCAGAGCATCCACGGCCGCGACGCACAGCTCGTTGCCACGTCCAATGGTGAAGGTCAGGCCATGCCCCTCGATCCCGTCCGTCACATCGGTGTGCAGCACGACGTACGTCGCCGAGTAGTCGGGATCCGCGTTCATCGCGTCCGACCCATCGAGCGCGCGCGACGTGGGAAAGCGGACGTCGCGAACCTCGAGCCGCGTGATGCGACGCGCGAGCGAAGCAGCCATCAGCTGTGAGCGCGGAGCTGCTGGCGCGACGAGCCGAGTCGATCGATCCCCAGCTCGACGACATCGCCGGGATGGAGGAAGCGCGGCGGCGTGTGTCCCATCGCCACGCCCGCCGGCGTGCCGGTCGAGATCACGTCGCCCGGAAGGAGCGTCATGAACTGGCTGATGTAGCTGATCAGGAAGGGAACGCCGAAGACGAGGTCGCGCGTCGTGCCGTTCTGCTTCCGCTCACCATTGACGGTGAGCCACATCGAGAGATCGTGCACGTCGCCCACCTCGTCGGGGGTGGCGATGAACGGGCCGAGCGGAGCGAAGGTGTCGCAGCTCTTCCCCTTCACCCACTGCCCACCGCGCTCGAGCTGGAAGACGCGCTCCGAGTAGTCGTTGTGCAGCACGTAGCCCGCGACGTGCGCGAGCGCATCCGACTCGGCGACGTAGCTGGCCTTGCGGCCGATGACGACCGCGAGCTCCACCTCCCAATCGGTCTTCGTGCTCCCCTTCGGGATGACCACGTCGTCGTTCGGGCCGACGATCGCGCTCGTCGCCTTGAAGAAGATGACGGGCTCGGAGGGTACGGCCATGCCGGACTCTCTGGCGTGGTCGCGGTAGTTGAGACCGACGCAGACGATCTTGCTCGGACGCTGGATGGGCGAGCCGAGGCGCACGTCGTCACCCACGGTCGGCGCACGCTCACCCTCTGCTGCCTCCCACTGTGCGAGCCGCGCGAGGCCGTCACCGCCGAAGAAGCGCTCGTCCCAATCCTGGCCGAAGCTGGAAGCGTCGACGCGCCGACCGTCCGCGAGAATGACACCAGGCCGCTCCTGACCCGGCGCCCCGAACCGAATGAGTTTCATCGCATCACATCTTGAGGGTGGTGAAGCCGCCGTCGATCGTGTAGTCGCTGCCGGTGATGAACGACGCGGCATCGGAACAGAGAAAGAGCGCGAGCTCGGCGATCTCGTCGGGTTTGCCCATCCGTCCGATCGGTTGGGTGCGCGCGAGCTGGTCGAAGACTTCCGCTTCG